>NZ_JAKKRL010000004.1:0-334864 GCF_025654335.1 Shewanella sp. SM21 | reverse complement strand
CAGGCTTCCATCGCAATAGTGGCATCAGGGTAAGTACGCAGAAAAGGCAGGAGCTGAGCACGTTTAATCGAGCGGTTAAAAACACTCTTGCCTGCTTGATTAACTCCACATACTTGGAAGATATTTTTTGCGAGATCAATTCCTATTAGTGTAACTTTCATTTTGGACACCTTTTGTTGTTATTGAACGTGCAAATTCAATATGGCGTAAATGACGCCTACTTCACAAGAGGTGTCCATCCCATCATCCATGTACCTCACCTCTTCGAGGCCGATGAAAAAAATCACATCGTTCAAAAGTTGCTCCTGCACTTTTGTCAGCAATATTTGAAGGGACAGATAACCCTGAACGAGTTATTTGATCTTTAAAACCCCAATTACTTACTGATTCTGTCACTTGATATATTTGACAAGATAATCGCGAGGCTCTTTTCCAAACATCCAGTTGTTCGAATCGCATGAGAGCTCCTTAAAAAGCAGAGCGGGCTTCGCCCTGCGAGAAAAAACAGAGCGTTGCTGCGCACCTTCTAGAGTCTAGATTCTAGAGCCTAGAGCGAGCCTGCGAGCGCTCTAGTTTCTAGCAGCAGCGATTTTTGCTGCGTTCTCGCAGTTGCGAAGCAACGTTCTAGAGGCCGAAGGCGCTCCTAGATTCCAAGTTCTACAGCCCTGCGATAACGGATACAGCGACGGCGGTGTTATAGATAATACCCGTGATCTGTGTCCAGAGACTTAGGTTATCTTTATATTCCGTATCTAATGGCACAATAATGGTATCACCCGGTTGTAACTGGTCTTCACTAGTAAACCAACTCGAACGGCCAGGCATGAGTACAGAACCATTTGCTTGGATAACGTAAGTGCGGTCTTCATCAGCACGTTTACGCGCACCACCGGACATAGCTAAATATTGGTCTAAAGTTAAGCCATCTTTAAATCTGTGAGTTGCTGGGTGCTGAACCTCTCCCATCACTGCAATGGTTTGTTTAGTCGATGGAACATAGAGGATATCGGCATCTTCAAGCTGTATATTCGCTTGTTCAATTCCTAATGAAATTGCCGCTAAATCGACAACAAGACGTCCTACGGCTTTTATATTTTCTAAATCGGCCAACATCAATTGCGCATCAGCATAATTGACCATAGTGCCATCCTGCGATACACCTCGTGTGGCTATATCTCGACGCAATTGATCGGCTAACTTTTTAATCTCTATTTGCTCTTGCTTACGAACAGATTCACGCACAAATACAGCTGATGGCAAATAAGCATATTCAGTAAATCCACCCACACGAGCGATTAAATCGTTTAGTGTTTCACCGCGGCGGATATTGTAGCGTCCAGGGAATTTTACTTCGCCTCGAATTTCAACAACTTTAGATTCTTGCCAATCAGGAGTCGTCATCACTGTTAGCATGTCACGCCCAGTTAAACGGATATTGGCACTTTCGATTCCTTGCAAAGCTTGTGTTAAATCAAGATTATTATGCTTAATTCTCGAGCCATTGATATCGGTTGAGGTAGTGGTTAATTCAGCTCTAGCGGTATAAGCACCTTCTTTTAAACCACCTGCAGCGATCACTAAATCATTCACCCGAGCACCCACAGTCAGTGGATATACTCCTGGTTCTCTTACCTGTCCATCAATAGCAACAATTTGAATACCAGAGCCTGCTCGCCCTTGGCTATTTAATTTAACCATTACTGGGTAGAGTAACTCTTGACGGCCCATCTGATTACTGAGTTTAAGTAGTTCTGTATCGTCAAATAAATTAGCCAACATTTTATTGACTACGCCTTTAACAACCTCAGCCTCTTCAGACTCTTTCTTATCTGTTAGTACTACACCAGCAAGATCGGTACGTTGCGATAACTTAGTTTTATCGAGTTGAACAAAACCGGCTTTAAATAAATCTGAACCTAAAAGATTACTTGTATTTAAAGAAGTGACTTTTTCAACACGTTCTTTTACTAATTTATTTAACTCATAGCGATTCTGTATATCATCTGAAAAATTAAACAGGATGATTTTATCACGCGCATTTAAGCTAAGATCTTGGCCACTTTCTTTAGCACTAATTGCTTTCCCTGGTGAGAATTGATGCACTTCAATATCACCGTATTGATTCACTTCACGGATCACGATTGCGTAATCAAGATCAGCTGAAGCCGCTAAGTCTCCCCACAGAGAAGGCAATACGTCACTCACTTTTTGACCGGCAAACCATTGATATTTACCCGGACGAACAACAGCACCGGCTATAGTGATGGCACTCTCGTATTGCTCCGACGCACTTTTCACGCGAACAATATCACCTGCTTTGGCTGGTGTATTTCGACCTTGCTCAGAGGTTAAATCTACGTTCACTATGGTTTTCAAAGATTTACTATTATAACGCTCTATTGAACTGCTTTTAGGATATGCTCCTGTATTTAACCCGGCGGCCATTGCGATAACGTCAGCCATGCTCTCATTGTGTTTTAGCTCGTAAATGGCTGGGCGTCTTACTTCTCCGGTTACGCTTACAAGGCCGCCGATAGAAGGAATAAACACCACATCACCAGAATGGAGTCTTAAATCCCCCGACGCATCACCTCGCATTAACAGGTCATAAAGATCTAAAATACCAACTAGTTTGCCATTACGTTTCAGCTGTACATTACGTAATGAACCGATCTCGTTAACACCACCAGCGACAAACAGAGCCTGAGTGATAGTTGATAAACTTGAAACCGTATACGAACCAGGTTTATAGGCATCACCGGCCACAAAAATGCGTATCGAGCGCAACTCACCCATAGTGATGTTGGACTCAATACCGATCATTTGCTCACTAATACGCTGGGATAAAGAGTCTCTGAGCTCAGAGAAACTAAGCCCCATGACTGGTATTGGACCTAGCTCAGGGAACTGGATAACCCCCTCACGGTTAATGACGAGGTCATACTCTTTATTCTCTTTACCATAAAGCTGAACTTTAATGTTATCGCCTGGACCGACGAGATACTCTCCTGGAACAGGGACGTCTGACACAGGTGCAAATGTGCTTGGTTCACCAGCAAACATCTCATAACCGAAACGACGCAATTTTATTTTGCTGGGATCTTCAGAAAAATCTAACTCCGCTTTAGCCGCTTTTTTATCGGCATCAGACACACGAGGATTGGTATCTCTTTCCCCTACGACTTCAGGATTTGTAACCTGAGTTTGGGCCTGAGAGCCTGAAAGCATATTAGGATCAATACCGTATTGCTTAGCAAGCCTTGCCTGTTCAGATTTCGGTAATTGCTTGAACTGCTCAATCATTTGTGGAGATGGCGTAACGGCATGAACCTGAGCGCCCATCAATATTGTGGCGCCAAGGCCTACTATGATGAATTTTTTGATTTGTTGTAACACCAGATATCTCCGATTGGGTTGAAAACAGGGTGTCGCAGAGCGACTTTTAGATTCTAAAGGCACCATAATACTATGGCTGCTAGGATCTAGAACGCTTCGCAGCGAGAGCCGACAAAGCAAGAACTGAAGAATTTACGGATAACGGAACGTTCGCGAGCTCACTTAACGCTAAGGATAAAGCTAAAAAGCAGAACGCCACCCAGTTAAAACGTCCATTACACAACTTTTATAATCTGAGATGCAGCAGTTTTTATTGCATCACAACAGGCCGCCCTAATTTCTAGCAATGAACCTGCGAGCGACCTACATAATTTTTTAATGTTGAGGTATGCAACTGGTGCGCACATCGTTGCGGGCCTAACGCCCTTCAGCGCTAACTTAACAAATGAAACTATTTATTCTTCAACCATATCCCTCTATAAATGCCAGTTCGGCATCCATGCCTCTTGCTCGAGAGCTTAACCTGCTGTTTCTCACCTTTCAGACACGCTACCGCCCATAGATTGCGGCTTCTAAATTGCCCTTCGCGATGCGAAAATTCATATTTTTCATTAACATAAAACAGTGTTACAAGAAATAGTTAAGCTCCACACTCATTCAGTTTCGCTAGTAAAATACCTTAACCATAGGATGTAAACACTTAAGATAAGAGCTTATATTCTAACTTTATGATTACAGAATCTTACTTCAAAGATTCACTACCGATAGAACATTTAATGTTCAAACGGCCATTTTTAAGATCACACCTTAACAGGTTGCATTTTAAAAATGTAACTACAAACCCTAAACAAAATCAACAAATTGATTTTTAAGTAAATATTAAACACCTTGTCACTTTGGTAGATATTTTATTAACTTCAAGAATGGCTAATATCTTACAGAATACTCAGCATTACTCCTACAAACAGGTTTGTACTTGTGCACTTAAACACAAATTCGTTCCACACTTTGCTGCGGTACAGTAACCGTCTTTATCTGCCCCATAATGTTAAAAAGAACATGGCAACGTTTGTTTGGGCATTTTTCTTGAAAAATGCCTTCGAGATCAACAAAGGGACCATCTGTAAAACGAATTTTCTCCCCCGTTTTTAGCTCTAATTCTTCGGCTAATACTGTTTGGGAAGGCGTTAGTTCTTTCATGCGAATGGCATGGATAATTCTGTCGTCAATGGGCGTCATTTTCTCTTGACAATTAACGATTCGATTCACACCACGAGTAGAATGGACCTGCCTGACACTTGTCTGACTTGGGTCAAAATTGATGAATAAGTAATTAGGAAAGAGTGGTACACGACAGACTTGTTTGCGCCCGCGCTGAGATTTCTCTTCAGAGACCATAGGCAAATACGTCTCTAAATTTTGAAGTGTTAAGTTCTGTTGTGCTCTCGCTTCACTACGAGGTTTACAATACAAAAGGTACCATGCCTTCATAAGCTAATCTCACTACCCTATAAATAAGTGACGTCCATTCACGGGTCGCAATCATAGCAAAGATGCTCAAGTCGGTGGAAGTAATTTTTCGACTATTCCAGTCTCTCGCTCGGTATGCATACAATGACGCTCACATTAACTAATTCATAATTAAAATCACAACACTATACTGCTGATAATGTCACCACTTAGCTTACCAAAATTGACTTTGGTTGCTTTTAAGGGGTATATAAGGTGGGATTTTAGCGAAAATACTCATTTTACTGCTAAACACATTACTTTTATTATAAGAACGTAACAATAACCCATACGTAACTAGCGGTTATTCAACAATTAATGAATGCTATAGCGCGAATTAATGGTTGATAAAAACCTGCAGGCGATATTGGGACGAGCAACAACCATTTTTCTGTGGTGACATCATCCTGTTTCAGGGGCCCACAGGCAATCACGAGCTTAAGGTGGAAGACTTCATGAGCGTAGCAAAACCACAAGGAACGATGCTTGGGCATCCCAAGGGATTGTTCTTGCTGTTTACAACAGAACTTTGGGAACGATTTAGTTATTATGCAATGCGTGCCATTTTGGTGCTTTATCTCGTTGATAGAGTGCAAAGTGATGGTGGACATGGCTTAGGATGGACTCAAGCTGAAGCTTTGTCACTTTACGGCACATTCACAGGTTTGGTTTACTTGACACCACTTATTGGTGGTTGGTTAGCCGATAACATACTGGGTCAACGCAAAGCCATTTATTTTGGTGGGGCATTAATGGCCGCAGGTCAATTCTTGCTTGCTGCGCCGCATAGCTGGATCCCTGGTCTAGAAACTACTGTATTTTATATTGGTCTAGGTACCCTCATTCTGGGTAACGGTTTGTTCAAGCCAAACATTTCCACTATGGTGGGCGATCTCTACGAAGAAGGCGATCACCGTCGTGATGGCGCGTTTACGATTTTCTACATGGGCATCAACTTAGGTGCTGCATTATCAGGTTTTATCGTCGCTTGGGCCTACACTAACTTCGGCCATGCTTCTATTATCGATGGTAAAGAAGTGTTTGTTAACAACTGGCAAGCGGGCTTCTTCTGTGCGGGTGTGGGGATGATTTTCTCTTTAATCATCCAATTTTTATTCGCGCAGAAATACTTAGGCGATATAGGAAGAGTGCCAGCCGCTAAGCTTGAAAAACAAAAAGCGGAAGAGAAAGGCGAAGTGCGTAAGGAACCACTGACCAAAGTCGAACGTGATCGTATTAAGGTCATCATGGTAATGGGTTTATTCACGATTATTTTCTGGGCGGGCTTTGAACAAGCGGGCGGTTTAATGAACTTGTTCACTAACGAGTTTACCGATCGTATGGTTGGCACCTTTGAAGTACCTACCACTTGGTTCCAATCGTTAAACGCTATCTTCATTGTATTATTTGCCCCTGTAATTGCTTCTATCTGGATCCGTTTAGGCAAGAATGAACCTAACTCTCCGGTGAAATTTGCACTTGGCTTGGTCTTACTCGCTATCGGCTTCCTATTTATGATAGGTGCAGTAATGCAAATGGGTGGCGATGCATCTGTTAAGTCGAGCATGTGGTGGTTAGTGGGCGCTTATTTCTTCCACACTATGGGTGAGCTCTGCTTATCGCCCATAGGCTTATCTATGGTGACTAAGCTAGCACCACTGCGTATTGCCTCTTTGATGATGGGAGCTTGGTTCCTATTCGTTGCAGCAGCTAACAAGATTGGCGGTGTGGTAGGTTCATTCATCGGCCATGGTGGGGAGAAAGAAGAGCAACTGGCTAATGCAATGGCGATCTTCTCTGGTATTGCGATTACAGCGGCTCTGTCTGGCGTGATCCTGTATTTTATGGCTGACAAATTAGTCGATTGGATGCATGGCGCAGAAACCAAGCATCATACTGAAGCTGAAGCCTTAGAAAGCGAAATTGCAGTGACGGCTGAACATGAAGCGATAAAACGTTAATTATCTTTTTAACTGTTAAAACAAAACGCCTTACTCGCAAGAGTAAGGCGTTTTTGTTAACTCAGCTATTCGGTATACTCAATTTCGCCAAAGCGTCAAAAAAACTAAAGGCTTAACTGTAGAAAACCACCAGCAGGTAGCGTTGCATCATAGACTAAGCCCTTAAACTTGTTATCAAGTAAAGCTTGTTTATGCTCAGGCTCACTTGTCGCAATACACAACTGTTCTTGCGGTAAAATACTTCGGAACTGAATGCTCGGTTTACCCCAGTCTAACACGCCAAGCTGCAGGCTCTCAGACAGTGCTAACGGGCTTAATCCCTCGTCATTACGCAGATAACAACGCAGCCCCTTACCCGCCTGTGCAATAGCTGCACGGTACTTAGTTAGCTCAATGGCAACATAAATCATATCGGCTTTGATATCGAGACCGGATTTCACTAAACGCTCGTTCAAATAGCTCATCATGTTAAAAGGCTCAATAATGCTTTGACTCTGACCATTCCTAAAATCTTTAAGCTTTTGATTAACAAAACTTCTCAGCAGAACGCAGGCAAACGCAGCTCGATTATCCTCTGGGTACAAATGGGCCATGTACATAATCAGGTAATCACTACCTACCATAGTTGAATCAATGAAATAACTGCTTATATCGCTATTTTTATAAAGGCTATAGTCAACCTTGGCTACCGGATAACTAATATTTGAAGCGGGAAAGAGTTGTTGCTGAACTTGTTTTGCCGCAGCAACACTTTGCTCAAGCAATGCTAGATTATCACTTAATTCTTGGTGGGATAGCGCGTCAAAATCTGCGGCTTGAGTATCATCAATATAGGAACTATGAAGGCTTTGTTTAATGGCTTGTTCAATAATAAATAAATCAGATACTGGCTTAACGAGATAATCACTGGCGCCAATGCGTAAGGCTTCTACGACGTCAGCCATGACATTATTACCCGAGATCACAATAGAAGGCACTAAAGGTGCTAACCTTGTCATTTCCTTAAGCATATCGAGTCCACCGAGCTTAGGCATACTCAAGTCTGCAAGAACAATATCGAAGCGCTGCGATTTAAAAACTGACAATCCTTGTTCACCATCACAGGCTTGTGTGACTTGCGCGCCTCTGCTATCGAGAAAGCTTGCAACAATCTGCCTAAACACGGGGTCATCTTCAACTAAAAGAACCGCAACACCATTTAACGCCATAAAGGTTCCCGAATAAAGTTCATCGCATAGCCATTACTTAAGTGAATATGCCAATAACAAAATTTAACAAGGCTAGCATTTGATGACTAAAGACAAATGCTGTCAAGTACGGCCAATAGGGTTACTCAAGCTCCTGCATATACTGATCGAGCAACTCATCATCTTGCTTTTGAGGGACATTACCATCATAGACTTTATAGTCCATGTGCTGTAAATATGCATCTTTGACAAAGGCATAAGGATCGAGTGCATTATCAACAAGTCGCTCTTGATCGATTGCTGATGCTCTAGAATGAAGGTTTTTAAGTCCCCATTTAACAATGGATTGCCACATTGTTAACTCAGACAATGGGAAGTATAGACCATCAACCCAATCAGACGCGAGTTCTCGCACAACATAAGGCCCCGCAAATGGCGCCATGAAGTAAGGTCCATTAGGCACCCCATAATAACCCAGCACTTCATTAAACTCATCTTGCTTGCGGCTCATACCCATCATGTCAGCGACATCAATGACACCTAATAAGCCGACAGTAGAATTGATTGTAAAGCGTCCACCAGCATTAGCTGCCCAGCCCCACTTACCCTGCAGCACATTGTTTACTAAGCTGCTAGGTTCCTCTAAATTCTGCACAAAGTTATTGATACCTGTTTTAGCAGGCGTAGGAATATAATCGTTATAACCATGGGCTACAGGACGATATAAATATCTATCTAGGTAGAGATAGTTGAAGTCCCACATAGCTCGGTTAAAGCCTTCGAACGGATCGCGGGGATCATCATAGGTAATTTGTACCTTAGCAGGTGTTTCCTGCTGAATGGTATCTGGTAGGGATACTTCAGCCGATTGCACTTTAGGCAACAGCATTAACCCCAAAGATAATCCCATCCATTTTAACTTCATATCGCTCTCTTAATATAAATGTACAGTTTAGACATCAAATTTTCGCTAAAGTGACAACACAAAAATGACGATATAAAGATAATTCGTCTTAGTGGCATACTATCCAGTATGACAGTTCCTTTGTCACAAGGCGCATAAGCATACTTGGCAAAAAAAATTGGTCAATTGTTAATTTTACTAAACGAATGTATCGCAGGATAAACTATATAAGGTCATTAAATGGAGTCGATTCCACTTGTCAGCAGTCAAAATTCGCAGTTACACACTGCGATGGCCCACACTGATGCCCTCAATGCTACTCCACGCCCCATTCCAGCTCAGGTACAAACATCACCTGAGGGAGATAGTATTATTCTAAACGGTACAGAATATAATTTAAAGCTAGTTAATGCTCAACAGCGGCAAATATTGTTGACTGCTAATAGCTTTTTAGTCACGCCCAATGCGCAGAACAGCTCAACTCCAACTACGATAGTGCAAAACTCCGCTAGCCAACTGCTTGCCTTAGCTACACCTCTCGTACTGAAAATTCCTGAGGCAGTGATCAATCTGGCACAACAAAATGGCATATCTCAGACGCAGCTTTCAGCGCTCGCGGCTCGCACACAGGGCTATCCATTACCCAACGTCACTATAGTTAACAAGGAGTTTCAATTTGCTAATGGTACCGTTGTAGCACAAGATCCTGGACCCCAGCTTAATCAAGGTGAATTCATCGCGAAAATAGCCTTTCAACAAGGGCGCCCTATTTTATTACTCACCCCAATACAGAGCAAACTCGAAATCATAATTGGGACGCCAGTAAATGAAACTCAGGTTCCCACAAATAAACCATCTTCTGATCTTGTGATCGCGAAAATTGAACCAGCCCAGATAATTGCCTCCTTTCTAAAAAAACTCGAAAATATCAACTTTTTACCTGAATCCACAAAACAAATTGTCACGGCCAAAGTCGATATAATGCAGCTTCAAAGTAAAGTAGATGTTCCATCAGCGCCTACTGCGACTGGCTCACAGAATATCTCTAACGCGCAAGTCATAACGTCAACAACTAAAGACTTAGGTCAGATCAGCACCCAAAACTCAGCCCTTGAAAATCGGCTTGTGGGTCAATCACCAACATCACAAATGGGTGAAAACGTAAATAGCAAAAACGGATTATCTCAAGGCTCAAAAACGTCACAAGAAATCCTAAGTGTGAGTCCTACAGACATAAACAAACTTAATAATATTTTAGGATCCAGCAGCCAAAAGAGTGAACAACAAGACAATGATGCTAAGACTGATACTTCGGTAAAAGTGGCTGATATCTTACAAAAAGCGTTCAATAAAGCGGGGGCACTTCCTATTGAGTTATCTCGTTCTAATAGCAGCTCGAATTTAGCATCTGAGTTATTGAAACACCTACCGCATTTAGGGCTACCACCACTAAGCCAATTGAATGATATCGATGAGCTCAAAGCCAATATTCTCGGTCTAGCGAGTCTAAATCTTGCTACGCCTCAATCAAATCAAGCCTCTATGCTCATGAATGGGAGTGCAATTACCTCACTTTTTCAGCTGCTACTTGGCTTTAAAGCCAATAACAATTCGAATTCCATGAGCAAAAAGCTTGCCGACTACCTTGAACAGTTACAAGCTAAAGTGGGCTTCTCCACTAAACTTCTTGGGCAACTGAGCAAAGCAGGAGGCCTTGATAGCATGGGACTATTAGCCTCTAACCTGCATTTATACCAACAGGCAAGTAATGAGAGCGCTGGCAATTTGGTCTGGTTCTTCGCCCTTCCCTATAGCATTAACCAACGACAGGAGCAACTGGAAGGGAAATTTGAGCAAGAAGCCGATCCTGATGATCCAGATAAAAAAATGGGATGGCGTTTACAACTGAAGTTTAATCTAGCACAAGGACCTCTGCTGATTTCAGCCCAAAACCACAATCAACACTTAGATATCCAGTTTAAAGGCAATAGTCAGATACTACTTAATAAGGTTAATAACTTTTTAACGCCCTTAAGCCAAAAACTATCACAACTGGGTTTTACGCCTGGTGAACTATCAACTCAAATAGCGCAAGTACCAGCAACCTTATTACCTGGTGATCATTTCCTCGTAAAGACAAAAGCTTAATGAGTGACAATGTTCCAACACTAATATTGAGTTCATTATACAAAACATTGGAAATAACGATATGAGCGAAGAGAGTGAACCTAAACAAGCTGTCGCACTGAGCTACGATGGCCGTAACGCTCCTAAAATAGTCGCGACTGGTGAAGGGCTTATCGCAGAAGAAATTATTGCCTTAGCTAAGGCTAACGGCGTTTATATCCATCAAGATCCCCATCTGAGCCATTTTTTGCAATTGCTAGAGTTAGGAGAGGAAATTCCCAAGGAGCTTTACCTGCTTATCGCCGAACTGATTGCATTTGTGTATATGCTCGACGGTAAATTTCCTGAGCAATGGAATAATATGCATAAAAAAATTGTCGAGAAGGCATAAAATAAAAAGCTAATTCAGAAAAATTAGCTTTTAGTGTTCAATTGGCTACCGATTACTTACGATGCAGACGGATCAACAGCTCGGCTTCAGCTTTAGGTAATTCGCATTCCTTAATCAATTCGTCGACGCCAGCACCAAGCGCGACCATCTTCATGGCTCGAGTATAAAGTTTTGCCTGTGGATCCTGTTGAGTCGTCTCTTCAATTCGTTCAGACTGTTGCAATATGCGTTTCTCTAATTCAATAACACGACGGCCTACACCGATTGTGCCACTGCGTAATTCTTGCAATTCGCGTTTAAAAGACTCTCGCTGCCGATCGCCCTCTTTAACTAACACAGTCAATGCCTCAACTTTGCTTCTTAATTTACTCAATTGCTTTTGTAAAAAGAGTACTAACCCTAAGCATGCGATGACATAGACTAACGCTGCGATCAAAAATTCATCGCCCATCAAAAATCCTTATACTCACTCAAAGCCATAGATTAGGAGCTGGCTTACAATTGAGTTATCTATTCCAAAGTGCTCACTTAACGTCACCAATATAATTGGCCATTGTTCAAGCTATAATAAAAAGACTTCGTCTATCCATAAATCGTAAATACTCAACATCATCGATTTATTCGCAAATAAACAAAATGGCTGAATGAATTCTAATCATTCAGCCTTATCACACTCATTGATTAGATCTGAGTCAACTCAGCCCATTCTTCATCGGACAATAATTTGTCGAGATCAACTAAGATAAGTAATTCATTGTCGCGATTGCTCACGCCTTGAATAAACTTAGCACTCTCTTCCGTTCCAACATTAGGCGCATTGTCAATTTCAGAGCGGCGCAAATAAACCACTTCTGCAACACTATCAACTAAGATACCAATGACCTGCTTTTCAGCTTCGATGATAACGATTCGGGTTGAATCATCAACTTCAGCAGACTGCAATCCAAAACGTGAGCGGGTATCAATTACAGTGACAACATTACCACGTAAGTTAATGATGCCTAGAACATAATAGGGGGCACCAGGTACGGGGGCAATTTCAGTATAACGCAGCACTTCCTGCACTTGCATTACGTTGATACCGTAAGTTTCATGGTCCAACTTAAAGGTAACCCATTGTAATACTGCATCATCTTTACTTGCAGCGACTGCTGCTACATTTCTTGTATCTTTCATGTTTACCTCAACCAATTGAGTCCTGACAACCTAAACCCGCATTAAGCATTTCAACTAAGGCTTGTACGTGCAAAATGCCACACATCTGTTCTTTCACTACACCCGCTAACCAAGGGCGTTTACCCGCTTGACTACGCCAGTTGACTTGCGATTTATTAATTTTTACCGCATTGACCAAGGACTCACAAGTCAATCCCCAGTTACTGCCTTCTAATAATACAAGATATTGATAATTTACTGATTGCGCCAGTTTATCTGTGTATTTTTCTGGCATAACCCACGCACAAGTATCAACAATGTTCAATTGCTCCTCCCTATGCGTCTGTACACCAAGAAACCATGCGGGTCGACCAAAGATGTGGTTTATCCGCTCAACTTTTACTATTCCGCCTAAACTCACCAAAGGCACAGCCAATGTCAGCCCTGCTACTTTAAAGAATAGTACCTGAAACTCATCATCGAGCACTTCTTGCAAATCTTTTGTCACACTAGGAGGCGTAATGCCAACTTGTGTTTCTGGCACAACCACTGGCTCAACGATTTCATCAACAACGGTTTCATTAACAACAGGCTGAGCTTGTGGTACTTCTACCACAACAGGTTGAACATCAATAGGTGGCGCTATCTCTACTGAAGGTGGTATCGGTTCTAACCTTGCAGTCTTTAGTACTGGCGCTAGTAATTTCTCTAACGCTTGCTTATTCACTTGAGCTACAACCTGGCTTACCGGAGCAACAAACTCATGTTGTCTTGGCGCCGCTTTTGGCTGCAACTGCGCAGTAGGCGTTATGGCCTTCTCTACATTCTGCGGTGCGGCAGTGCGACCATTTTCAGCCAAAATTGCCGCATCGAGCAATGCTGCCTCCGTTTGATTAACGGCAACATTTTGATTTGAGTCTGCTTTTACAATGCTTTGAGGGGAAACAATCTGGTTTGGACTGTCGTCTTCCTGCAGCAATAATGCGAAAAAATCAAAAACAGTTTCATCAACCGATTTTGACATGGCCAAACTCCCCAACTAATAAGAAATCTAATAATCTTTCATAGGCTTTAACGCCGCGGCAACCACTCGCATAATGCGATGCTGGTAAATGTGCCAAACTGGCATCTCTAAACTTAGTGTCTACTGGAATAACGTCTTTCCACAAAGTATCACTGTATTCGGCACCAAGAACTTGCAAAGCCGCAGGTGATGCTTTGGTGCGTTTATCATACATGGTAGGCACAACAGTGTAACTGTAGCGCGTCTTCTTAGATCGCCCCATTAACTCCATTGTTTTAATCATCCGCTCTAGCCCTTTAATGGCAAGAAACTCCGTCTGCACAGGAATAATGATATGCTGACTTGCCGCAAGCGCATTGACCATTAATACCCCGAGTACGGGTGGGCAATCAACGATAGCAACATCATAATCATCAGCAACCAGTGCTAATAAATTACGTAGTACTAATCCCATTCCCTCTTGATGACCTAAGGCTCTGTCTAAGGTAGCCAATGCCATAGTTGCAGGTAATAAATCCAAACCATCGACTAAGGTTGGCACTACATGGGATAAAACGAGTTCCTTAGAAAGGTTTTTATGGGCAAGAAAAACATCAAACAACGAGCCTGGAACCTCTTCAGAATCAATACCTAAGTAATAACCTAACGAAGCATGTGGATCGGTATCTATCATAAGAACACGCTTGCCACGCTTAGCTAATGTTCCCGCTAAACTCGCTACCGTCGTGGTTTTACCTACGCCACCTTTTTGATTCGCTATGGTCCAGACTTTCAAGAAGTGACCCCTACCTATACTGGTTAATATGCTAATGAACTAGAAAATTGTGAGTTCACAAATTCTAAAATTACTGCTCTTTTCTGGTCGTGACTCGAATGCCGCCATTGGGCAAACTAATCACTTTGACACCATCGGCATTCTCAGATATCACCACTGGCAGCATCTCTGCATTTTGGGGGGCAATTGTCTGAGAAACAGCTTTAACCTCTTTTTCTGGCGCTTGAAGCTGTTTAGGAATAGAGGATTCCAGATTAGTTTTTTCCTTCGCCGTATCTATTTCAGTATCTGGTTTGCCCAGCAAAGGCGGAATGCTATTTTGTACCGGCTCAGGACCAATCGCTACAGCCTTCTGCTCACCAGGAGCCGCTAATTGCAACATTGCTTTAGTCTGATCGGGATGAGACGCTAACCAAGTTGCAATGGCCTCAGCCTGTTCGTCAGGTACCATTAACAGCACCTGAGTCGATTCCAAACGTTTTACATCCGCCTGCAGTAAACTATTCTTACGCTTGTAATCAAGGCTTAAGGCACCAAGAACCAAAATGGCTATGCCCATCAACAAGATGATGAGCACACTATTTGTGCTCATCGGATATTGATTTTTAGACACGAACAGACTCTTTTAAAATACATTCGGCCATGTTGTCTAAGGCTATCGACTGGGTGGCAATCCCTGCACTCGCAACGGCTTGTGGCATACCATAAACCACACAACTGGCTTCATCTTGCGCCCAAATGGTAGCGCCTACAGCTTTCAACATACGTGCGCCTTCTCTGCCATCCGCCCCCATGCCAGTTAATACAACAGCAAGCACATCACCACTAAAGGCTTTAGAAGCAGAAGCAAAGGTGATATCCACACAGGGCTTATAATTCATATCAGCACTGCCTGCGATAACTTTTAATCGGCCACTTGCTCCAGTACGTTCAACCATCATTTGCATACCACCCGGCGCTAAATATGCACAACCCGGTTTAAGAAGATCGCCATTAGCGGCCTCTTTTACTTCAATCTTACATAAGCCATTTAAACGACTCGCAAATGCAGGGGTAAAGGCAGCAGGCATATGCTGGATTAATAAAATGGGATGCGGATAGTTTGCCGGAAACTGCGTGAGTATTTTTTGCAGCGCAACCGGACCACCAGTAGATGTACCGATCAGCAATAATTTATACTGCTTACCACTTGCACGAATCGTCGTTGCCATTGACGTTCTAACAGGAGCTGCGACAGGCGTATGAGCCGATATACTCGTTGTACCTAAAACGCTACCTGTTGGACGCACACTAGGTGTTGGCGCAACCACAGGACGTGCAATCGGACGAAACATTCTGCGTCGTCCCAATGCCTTAACTCTTTGTTGCAACAATAAAATGGCATCATCTTTGTTGGTCGCAATATCTTCAAAACGTTTAGGTAGAAAATCTAATGCACCAGCATCTAAAGCGTCTAACGTTGCTTTAGCGCCATCATGGGTTAAAGAAGAAAACATCAAGATCGGAGTCGGACACTTAGCCATGATTTCACGAACAGCAGTAATACCATCCATGACAGGCATCTCAATATCCATAGTGATAACTTGGGGATTAAGCTCAGCAGCCAACTTCACCGCTTCGGCCCCATTTGAGGCCGTCGCGATAACTTCCAGTTCAGGATCTTGATTGACTATTTCACTAACACGTCGTCTGAAAAAACTTGAGTCATCAACGACTAATACTTTAATGGCCATTCCATTCCTTAGCTTGGAAACTAATTCTTACTTTTCGCATAATGCTTTAGCAATCCAGGAACATCTAAGATCAGTGCAATACCACCATCCGATGTAATTGTCGCACCAGCCATCCCAGGTGTGCCATGTAACATAGCGCCAAGAGGCTTAATAACGACCTCTTCTTGTCCTATTAAGGCATCCACTACAAAACCAATTTGCATCATGCCTAATTGCACGATAACCACATGACCATGCTTTTTATCGCCATGTTTAAAGGTCGTTTTGTTTCTATGTAGCCAGTGTTCCAAATAGAACAAAGGTACGGCCTTATTACGCACTATGACAGTCAATTGCCCATCAACAATATTGGTTTTTGTGAGATCGAGATGGAAAATCTCATTCACGCTAGATAGAGGTAATGCGAACACTTGTTTAGCGACATCGACCATTAAGGTTGGCATAATCGCCAGTGTTAGCGGTACTTTAATCTCAAGTATCGTTCCCTTACCTTTCATGGAATCAATATGTACAGTGCCATTCAGCTGGGTGATACGAGTTTTTACCACGTCCATCCCAACACCACGGCCTGAAATATCTGAAATCTCAACTTTAGTTGAAAAACCTGGTGCAAAAATCAAATTATAGGCTTCGCTGTCTGTCATCCGCGAAGCAGAATCTTCATCGAGCACACCACGGTTTATGGCAATTTTTTTGAGTTTTTCAGGATCCATGCCTGCGCCATCGTCTTCGATTTTCAGCAGTATATGGTCGCCTTCCTGACTTGCAGATAAGGTAATCGTTCCCGTTCTTGGCTTACCACTAGCTTCACGCTCATTTGGCATCTCGATACCATGGTCCACAGAGTTACGCACTAAGTGGACGAGTGGATCGGCAAGCGCTTCAACGAGGTTTTTATCTAAGTCAGTTTCTTCACCGACCATGATCAAATCAATTTCTTTGTTTAGTGTACGAGCAAGATCACGTACCACCCGAGGGAAACGACCAAACACTTTCTTGATCGGTTGCATACGGGTTTTCATCACAGCGCCTTGCAAATCGGCAGTAACGAGATCTAAGTTCGCGAGAGCTTTCGACATCTCCTCATCATCACGGCTGATGCCTAAGCTCACCAATCGATTACGCACTAACACTAACTCACCCACCATATTCATGATCTGGTCGAGTCGTGCGGTATCTACACGTACTGTTGTTTCACCCTGAGGCACATTCGCAGAGCTAGCCTTAGCAGGTGCTTTATCGACAACCGCAATTTCCACCTTAGGTTTTGCAGCAACGACTGGAGCAGGAGCTGGTACTGCGGCTTTAACTGGCGCAGGAGCATGTGGTGCAGCAGTAGGTGCTACAGTCGAAATGGGTGTCGTAGGCGTTTTAACTTCGGCTTTCGCAGGTGCTCCGCCTTTCCCATGGAGTTCATCGAGTAATCGTTCAAACTCATCATCGGTAATTTCATCAGCATCTACAATCGGTTGAGGCGCAGGTGTTGCCACAACCTTAGGCTTAACAGGCACTTCAGCCTCAGCTTTAAATTTACCTGAGCCATGAAGTTCATCCAGTAACGCCTCGAACTCATCATCAGTGATGTCATCACCTGATGTTGAAGGTGTTTTAATTGGTGCAGCAGGCTTTGCAGCAACTGGTTCAGATACAAATGTGGTAGCAGCGACCGCAGGTCCCTTTCCTGAACCATGAAGCGCATCCAATAAAGCTTCAAATTCAGCATCATTGATATCATCGATACTTGAAGACGTATTTTCAATGGAAGATGAGTTATCACTTATATCAGCAGGGATTTCTTGAGGGGTAGGAGTATCAATAATGACTTCAACAACAGGTTCTGGCTCTGCAACCTTGGCAGAAGCGACTTCAGATGGCAAAGGCGCACCTGAACTGAGCATTTTAAGTCTCGCTAACAAACTTGAATCGGCGGGATCTTGTTGCTCGCCCTGCTGGGTTTGCGCAAACATGGTATTAATTGCATCAACAGCCTGCAAAATAATATCCATCAACTCTGCGTTAACGCTACGCTTGCCTGTCCGCAATAAATCGAAGGTATTCTCAGCCTCATGACAAACATCAACCATGGGAGTTAAGCTAAGAAAGCCAGCACCACCTTTAACGGTATGAAAACCACGGAAAATGGCGTTCAGCAAGTTAGTATCATCAGGATTATTTTCAAGCGCAACGAGTTGCTCTTGCAGAAGCTCTAAAATTTCACCGGCTTCGATTAAAAAGTCCTGGAGTATCTCTTCATCTACATCAAAGGCCATCAAATTGACTCCCAGTTAGAAACCCAGACTCGATAGAAGATCATCCACTTCGTCTTGACCCGTTACCACATCTTGACGAAGCTCGGCATTCATTATCGGGCCTTCTGCTTCAATATTATTTTTCTGAGCAATCTGACTTTCAATCATAGGTTGCTCACCAAATACCGTCAGCATAGAAACCAGATTACTTTCTACTTCCATTACTAGATCAATAACACGACGTATTATTTGTCCTGTTAAGTCTTGAAAATCTTGCGCCATCAAAATTTGATTAAGCAATTCACGTAATCGAGTCGAGTCATTTGCACTACGAGACATAAGGTCTTGTACATCGTGACAAAGGCCCTTAAATTCAGTCAGCGCTATCTCGCGTCGCATTAATCTGTCCCAAGATGGCATGACATTTTGAATATTTACGGTCACGGCATTAGCCAAAGGTAAACATTCTTCAACCGCATCCATGGTTTTATTTGCAGCTTGTTCGGTCATGTCAATAACGTAATTTAAACGTTGCTTGGCATCGGGGATCTCTGTATTGGCTAATTCAGCAAGACGATTATCAACTTGAAAATCCATCAGCGCACTATGAAGTTGCCGAGTTAATTTACCTACTTCTTCGAATAATTCTCGTTGCAGTGGAGCAGCAAGCTCCCGAAATAAATCATCTGCCTGACTTTGCTCACCTGCACTTAATAATTCAACTAAATGCTGAGCTTGCTCGAGCGTGATGAGCCCTGATGTTTGTGACTTCATAGCTCATCCTTGCTCAAGCGAGTCGTTCGAATATTTTATCTAACTTCTCTTTCAGCGTTGCAGCGGTAAAAGGCTTAACCACATAACCATTCACTCCCGCTTGAGCGGCAGCAATAATCTGTTCACGTTTTGCTTCAGCAGTTACCATTAATACGGGTAAATGCTTTAGCGAATCATCAGCGCGAATTGCTTTTAACAGATCGATTCCTTGCATACCAGGCATATTCCAATCTGTAACAACAAAATCAAAATCCCCCTTTTGCAACATCGGCAGGGCTGTTGAGCCATCGTCTGCTTCTTGGGTGTTATTAAACCCCAAGTCTCGCAACAAGTTCTTGATGATACGCCTCATTGTCGAAAAATCGTCAACAATGAGAATCTTCATATTCTTGTCCAAGGTTTCCTCCGGTGAGCTGACATTCTGTGCTCGATTAATAATTATACTTATGTCCAGTGCTTGAGTTTAGCTTTCAATCGCAACATTGCCTGACTTAATATCTGGCTAACCCGCGATTCACTGACTTCAAGAATGGCGCCAATCTCTTTTAAATTCAATGCTTCATCGTAGTACAGGGATAACACTAATGCATCTCTTTCAGGCAATAATTTAATTGCCTCAACCAGAGCAGAATGAAATTGGTTCTCAGCTAATGCTTCAAATGAATCATCATCGGACCGATCACTCACTGTAAGTATATCCTGAGATACGCCTAAATCTTCTATCCCTATGATTTTTCCGACAGAAACATCGTTAAGAATATGATGGTACTCATCGAGCGTCATATCAAGTTTTTCTGCAATTTCTGTGTCGCGTGCATCACGGCCCAGTTCTTGCTCTAACTCATCAATAGCGTGTGCAACCTTACGATTGTTACGATGAACGGAACGAGGGACCCAGTCGCCACGACGAATTTCATCTAACATGGCTCCACGTATGCGTATGCCGGCGAAGGTTTCAAATTTCGCACCCTTGCCACCATCAAACTTGGATGATGCTTCTAGTAACCCCATCATCCCAGCTTGGAGTAAATCATCTAACTGCACAGATGCAGGTAGTCTGGCGAGTAAATGATGCGCAATTCTTTTAACCAACGGAGCATACTGTTCAACGATCGACGATTTATTGTCTAAACAAGTATACGCAGCGGCTTTATTCACTCGTTTTTTCCTCTTGAAAATCTGGTCGTTGTACTAAACGCTCAACGAAAAACTCCAAATGCCCACCAGGTTGCTGCGGCACAGGCCAGCTCAAAATTTTATTTGCCAATCCTTGATAAGCAATTGCCGCTGGTGATTTAGGATAAGCTTCAACCACCAATTTTTGTTTACGAACAGATTTACGTAAGTTTTCGTCAAATGGAATCGTGGCGACTAATTCAAGTGCAACATCTAAAAATCTGTCGGTCACTTTACTGAGTTTAGCAAATAATTCCATACCTTCGCGTAAACTACGCACCATATTGGCAACTATTTTAAAACGGAACACGCCATGCTCACGGCTGAGAATTTTAATCAGGGCGTAGGCATCGGTAATCGAAGTGGGTTCATCACAAACAACGACTAGCACATCCTGCGAAGCACGTGAGAAACTGAGCACCATATCTGAGATCCCAGCAGCAGTATCTACGACTAGAATATCAAACTGAGTCCGCATCTCACTAAATGCACGGATTAATCCAGCATGTTGCGCCGGGCTTAATTCCACCATCCCCTGTGTTCCAGAGGTGGCTGGTACTATGCCTATCCCCTTTGGACCACGAACGATAATATCGTCAAGCTCTGCATCACCAGAGAGAACATGGGAGAGGTTACGCTCGGCACGAATACCCAGCATGACGTCGACGTTTGCTAAGCCAAGGTCAGCGTCAAGTACCAAGACACGCTTGCCTTTTTCGGCTAATGCCACAGCAGTATTAATAGAAACGCTGGTTTTACCCACGCCTCCTTTACCACCAGTGACCGCGATTACTTTCACTTTTTCGTTATAGGGTTGATTCATCATACGTAAACCACTTGCTTGATCCAGGGTCATAAATCTACTCAAATGCACAGGCCATATTATCTGACCACGCTGTGTCTTGTAATGATTGTTGTTCTGTACTATCTAACGCTGCGAGTGCCTGCTGGGCTAAATCTAGGGTATCCGCAACTTTCATATCTTCAGGAACTCTTTGTCCATCAGTAATATAACTTAATGGTAATCCGTTTTGGATCAACACACTTAATGCCCCTGCTAACGACACAGATTCATCGAGTTTTGTGAGAACGACACCAGATAGGGGAATGCGTTTAAAATGATTGACTGCATCTTGCAGCACACGGCGCTGCCCTGTCGCAGACAGTACCAGATAACTGCGGATAGGTATCCTGCTATTTGCAGTTAAATTATCAAGTTGCTGGTAAAGGCGCATATCTCGCTGTCCCATGCCAGCCGTATCTATCAATACTAGCTTGCGATTCCTAAACTGATAGAGAATTTGCTCTAATTCATTTAGATCATGAGCTTGCTTTACTGGGCAGCCCATTATTTTGCCATAAGTTGCTAATTGCTCATAGGCTCCGATGCGATAATGATCTGTGGTAATTAAAGCAACATGTTCAGCACCATGATGTGCCGCAAAACGGGCAGCAAGTTTAGCTAATGACGTTGTTTTACCAACCCCAGTAGGACCAACTAATGCAACCACTCCGCCCTGCTTAACAATGTCATCGCCCTGATTATCAAGCATATTAGCGAGACTTTGTGGTAATGCTCTGACTAATTCAGCCGGCGTATAATGCTGGCTCAGCGCGGCTAATTTATTCGCAACCGCAGGGGAGAATTCAGCCTCAAGCAATTTGGCTTCGAGCATAGCACCGACGGGATCGATGCGTTTTTTATGTTCCGTCATCAAGGAGGATACTTGATGTGTCAGTAAATTACGCAGTGATGCTAATTCATCACGCATAGCTTCAATATCAGCACTTTGTTTCTGTGATGTTTGTGGCTTTTTATCAAACGAGGAAGGCACTTCACGACGTTCTGGTTTCACAGCTGTAGGGGCTTGTAAGCCCTTAGCCCATGCAGGTAACTCGGCATCAACTTGCTGATGTGACATTTGTTGATTCAAACGGCTTTGCTGCTTCTCAAGTAAGGCTTGTAATGAGTCTGCAGGTGCTGCTGGCTTAGCGCGAGTTTCTACACGGACTGGCTGCTTAGCACCTAGGGACACGAGATCGTCGCTCACGTCCATAAAGGTCGGTGCTGGCGCAGTGGCTGCAGTTTTCGCTTTAGGTTCGTCATAGTCAACGGCAGCGACAATTTCGATGCCACCGTTCACTTTTTTATTTGACATAATGACGGCATCTGAGCCGAGTGTTTCTTTCACTTGGGCCAGTGCGGCGCGCATGTCTTTGGCAAAAAATCGTTTAATCTTCACTTATGCGTCCTCTACTGGCCGACTGCAGATACGATACGTATTTGCTTCTCATCAGGTATTTCTTGATATGAAATGACTCTGAGATTAGGAATAGTATGTTTAACAAAGCGTGACAGCGTCGCGCGTAACATACCTGACGTCAACAATATGGCGGGTTGTCCGACCATTTCTTGCTTCTGAGCCGCATCGGCAAGGGACTGCTGCATGCGTTCTGCAAGACCGGGTTCAATATTAGGACCATCACCACCGGTTGCTTGCATTGACTGATGCAACATCTGTTCCAACTCTGGCGCCAAAGTAATGACGGGGATTTCGAGCTCTGGGCCTGAGATTTCCTGAACTATCATACGTTTCAAAGCGATACGTACAGCGGCAGTCAAGACTTCAGTGTCATTGCTCTTAGTGCCATATTCTAACAAAGTTTGCACTATAGTACGCAAGTCTCTAACTGAAACCCCTTCATTTAATAGGTTCTGCATCACTTTTACGACATGTCCTAGTGGCATGATATCTGGAATAAAGCCATCAACCAGCTTAGGTGAGTGTTTCGCAAGCATATCCATCAGTTGTTGCACTTCTTCGTAACCTAACAACTTAGCAGCATTATTTGTGAGTAATTGACTAATATGAGTTGCAACAACCGTCGCAGCATCGACGACGGTATAACCTAGTGTTTGTGCGTGCTCACGTAACTCAGGGGCGATCCATACCGCTTCCAGGCCAAAGGCGGGATCGCGCGTTTCGATACCATCGAGTTTGCCATAGACTTGACCAGGGTTGATCGCCAATTCGCAATCATGACGAATATCTGCCTCTCCGACGACGACGCCCATTAATGAAATGCGATACGCATTAGGTGATAAATCTAAGTTATCGCGAATATGCACCGCGGGCACTAAGAATCCTAATTCCTGAGACAACTTTTTACGCACGCCTTTAATGCGGCTTAGTAACTCGCCACCTTGGCCCTTGTCTACCAGAGGGATCAAACGATATCCAACCTCAAGACCAATAGTATCCACATGATGTACATCGTCCCAACCTAGCTCTTTAGGCTCTTTATCTTGTCTTTCTATTGGACCCGATTTCACTTGTTCTAGCGCTTTAAGACGTTTGTTTTCATTTCGTTTATAAACAAAATAAGCTGCACCAGCAGTCATAAAGGCAAAGCTTAAAAACGCCATGTGCGGCATACCAGGAACAATACCCATTACAAACAGGACTCCGGCGGCGATACCCAATGACTTATGACTGTCAAACATCTGACTCATCATCATTTGGCCCATATCACCTGACTCGTTTTGACGAGTCACCATCAAGGCTGCGGCGATTGACAATAATAGACCAGGGATCTGCGCCACTAAACCATCACCGATAGTCAGTAAGGTATAAATTTCAACCGCTTCAGAGAAACTTAAGCCATGCTGCACAATCCCTATGATGAAACCACCTACGATGTTGATCACTAAGATCATGATACCGGCAATCGCATCCCCTTTAACGAATTTGGACGCACCGTCCATCGCACCATAGAAATCGGCTTCACGGGTCACTTCGGCACGGCGTATTCTCGCTTGATCTTGGTTTAAGGTTCCAGCATTTAAGTCAGCATCGATTGCCATTTGCTTACCAGGCATAGCATCCAAGGTAAAGCGGGCACTGACTTCTGCGATACGACCAGCACCTTTAGTCACCACCGCAAAGTTGATGATAATCAAAATGATAAATACCACTAGACCAACGGCATAGTTACCACCGATCACCACAGAACCGAAGGCTTCAATCACCTTACCCGCGGCATCACCGCCATTATGACCCTCAAGTAAAACCACACGAGTAGAGGCAACGTTGAGCGCAAGACGTAATAATGTCGCCACCAGTAACACAGTTGGGAAGGCAGCAAAATCTAAGGGTCTATCTGTATAAATGGCCACCAGTAATACGATGAGAGCTAACGCAATGTTGAATGAAAAGAGTATGTCTAATAGAAATGGAGGGATAGGTAAAACAATCATGGCCAATGCAGCAAGCACAACCACCGGCGTGCCAATGCCTTTAAAAGTGCTGAGCCTAATTTGTTTTACTTGACCAAGAGTCGCTTTAACATCCATTCGCTATAACCTAAACTTTGACGTGTAATAGCATGAAGCAAAAAACGCGCCAACAAGATTAAAGCCATTAATGAAGGAAAGATATGTACTGTGACTGATTGATATACATAAAATTAGCCATAAAAAAACAAATGAACTTGACATCATCAGCTTTACCAATGACTACCATCTGAGACTAGTGGTTCAATATTTCAATTCATCTGGTATAGGTTGATTAAGTGGGACTGGAATAGGTTTACGACCGCGTCCTTTTTGATATTGGCGCAGCTGGAATACATAAGCCAAAATCTGTGCGACAGCAGTAAACAAACCTTCAGGGATCTGCTGGTCTAACTTAGTCGTATGGTAAATCGCCCTTGCAAGTGGTGGGGCCGAGACAATCGCAATATTGTGCGCGCGGGCAATCTCACGTATTTTAAAGGCCACATCATCAACACCTTTCGCTATCACAAAGGGAGCTGCAGAGCGCTGCACATCGTATTTAATCGCAACGGCAAAATGCTCAGGGTTAACGACAATCACATCGGCATTTGGCACTTCAGCCATCATACGCCTTTGTGCTAGTTCACGTTGCATCTGCCGTATATGCCCTTTCACCTCAGGTTTACCCTCAGTGTCTTTATATTCATCTTTTACTTCTTGTTTGGTCATCTTAAGTTGCTTGTTGTGATTCCAAATTTGGAACGGCACATCGATGACGACAATAAACAAAATCGAGGAACATAACAGGATAAACATCCAAACCAACAAATCTAATGCATGGTAAACATTACCAGGAAGATGGTCGCTAGACAGCAACATGATGTCATTGAAATAGAAGCTTAATAAAAAATAAGCAGAAAACGCTACTACAGAAAATTTTGCAATGCCTTTGGTGAGTTCAACCAGAGCCTGTACGCCAAACATACGTTTAAAACCAGCAAGGGGACTCATTTTACTGGCTTTTGGCATCATAGCTTGGGTCGAAAAATTGATCCCACCAAGAGAGACGTTACCGATAAACGCAACCACCACAATCAGTAGCATAATTTTAGCCATGGGCCAGGCTATTTCACTCGCAACAACACCCCACACGTTGAACATTTCATTAGTATCAAAAATTTGCGCCCTATCCATGGTAAATACAATTTCAAACACCCGAGTTAAGCTAATGGCCAAACTTGGGCCTAGCATATAAAACCCACATGCCGCCGAAATCAATACCGCTGCAGTCCCGAGTTCTTTCGAACGTGCAATCTGTCCTTTTTCCCGTGCCTGTTCTAGACGTCTCCCCGTGGGTTCCTCTGTACGTTCGCCACTTGATTCTTCAGCCATGGGCTTCTCCTAATCCCATCATATCAAGCCATCAGCGTTACATTGAAGCGCTAACATATCGCAAAGCAGCACTTGAGCCGTCGACCATACTTCATCGAAGTGTGCCATTACCGGTGTTAGGGTTAACCACAGAATAAACAGTCCACCAATCATAGTGATCGGAAAACCAATAGAGAAAATATTCAATTGCGGCGCGGCACGGGTCATGACCCCGAAGGACAAGTTGACTAATAACAAGGCGATAATCGCAGATATCGACATAGTGAGTGCCGCACCAAACATATACGACCCCCAATCAGCCAGCGATCGATAACTTGTCAGTGTTAAGCCTTGATTAGAAATCGGCAAAGTTTCAAAGCTTGCCACTAGCATACGGATCATCAAAAGATGGCCGTCCACAGCTAAGAAAATCAATGTCGCCAATAAAAGAAAAAAGTTACCAATAACGGGTGTTTGTTGGCCAGAACCGGGATCAACCATAGAGGCAAAGCCTAAACTGGTCTGCATACCAATGATCTGTCCGGTGAGCACAAAGACTTGCATCACCATTTGAGTCACAAATCCCATGGCAACACCGATAATAATTTGCTGCGCCGTGATGAACACTGCGCTTAACGAAAATAAATCCACATTTTGAGTTGGAGGAAGAACGGGTGCTATCGCAAAGGTAATTGCCATCGCCAATAATAAGCGAACTCGTGTTGGTGTCGTTGCCGCCCCAAATACTACCATGACCATCAACATGCTCGCGACGCGAAACAATGGCCAAATATAAGCGGCAATGGTTTGCATTAAGGTATCGAGCAGCAGCTCCATCGCGTTAGCCTATCACTTGAGGAATGCGATTCACCATCTCGATGAAAAAGTCCATCAGGGTTTCAACTAACCAATGTCCCATAAACATTAGGCCAAAAAGTGTCACTAACAAACGCGGAAGGAAACTTAAGGTCTGCTCGTTAATAGAAGTCGCCGCTTGAAACACCGCAACGATTAACCCAATTCCCAGCCCAGGCAACACAATAGCAGACACCATCATGACGATAACAGCGAGAGCTTCACGAAAAATATCAATTAGCGCCTCAGGACTCATGTGTTTACTCTCCCTTGGCTATCCGAAACTATTCGCTAATGTCCCGAGGACTAAGCTCCAACCATCTACGAGCACAAACAACATGATCTTAAACGGCAGCGACACTATCATGGGAGATAACATCATCATACCCATAGCCATCAAGATACTCGCCACCACTAAATCGAGTACTAAAAAAGGCACAAATAGCATAAAGCCAATCTGAAATGCGGTTTTTAACTCACTGGTAATGAAAGCGGGCACTAACACACTCATGGGTGCTTCTTCGGGAGACTTAATATCCTTATAGCCAGAAATCTCAATAAAGGTCTTTAAATCCGTCGTTCTTACTTGGCCCAACATAAAGCCTCTCAGCGGCTCTTTCCCTTTATCAAACGCTTGCTGCAAGGTTAATTGCTCATCGATATAAGGCTTCACCCCTTCATCATAAATCCGGTCGAATACCGGTGCCATGATAAAAAAAGTCATGAACAAACTCATGCCAATTAAGACTTGATTAGATGGAGTCTGTTGTAATCCAATGGCTTGGCGTAATATCGACAGGACAATGATAATCCGCGTGAAAGAGGTCAACATGATGAGCATCGCAGGTAAAAAACTCAGCGATGTCATCAGCAGTAAAATCTGCATTGTGACCGAATATTCCGTTGAGCCGTCTGGCGCCGTTGTTACTGTTACAGCAGGTAAGACGCCATCTGCGGCCCATGCTGACGGCATCAATAGCAGCATAACTAACCCAACTAACGCGAGGATACGTGTTGTCATTGTTTTAACTTCGCCTGGCGTAATCGACTCGCAAACGAATCAGCTTCTAGATGGATAGGTTCAGCTAACTTATCAATCAAACTCACCTGCTGCGAGCTAACCCCAAGCAAATATTGCTGTTCGCCCACCTGAACCAAGACTAAACGCTCTTTTTGACCGAGGGAAGTCACAGCAATGGTCTTTAGTACGCCATTGGTCGTGGGGACTAAATTAAACCTTCTCAGTAAATAAGCTAACGCGAAAATTAATAATAAAACCAGAATCAAGCCACCTAACATACTTGCTAAGGTCGCAACTTGAGAAGGTTCTGCCATTTTTGTAGCAGCAGGCGCTATTGAAGCAATATTCGCTGCGCCTTCCCCACCGAGGCTATCGGCGCTCGCTTGAACCGCTACCACTAAACTCTGTATTACCGATGTGCTCATTTAAAGTTCCAATGACTTTTACATCTCGAATTATTTAAGCTTTTTAATTCGCTCAGTTTGACTGATCACATCCGTTAAGCGAATACCGAATTTATCGTTTACCACCACCACTTCACCGTGAGCGATAAGCGTGCCATTGACCATCACATCTAACGGTTCACCTGCGACTCGATCTAACTCAACCACAGAACCTTGGTTAAGTTGTAATAAGTTTCGAATACTAATATAGCTACGGCCCACTTCCATCGAAATGGTGACAGGAATATCTAAAATTGTATCTAACTTAGCCGCTTCAGCCTTAGAAATAGGTCTTGAATCATCAACCAACTCATCGAGTTCAATTGCGTTGGCTTCTTCTAACGCTTGTTCTGCCATTGCTGCAGCCCAATCATCCGTATCGTCTGTGCTCATCTTACTTCACCTTATAATTCTGATATATCACGAGATTTACCCTTACGCGTCACCAATTGCAGCTCAGATTTAACTGTCTCTGGCCGAGGGATTTTCTCACATATTTTAAGCGCTAGGTTATCTCTAGAACGGCCCATTTTACAACGATATGTCGGTAAATCCTCGATTTTCATCATGATAAACTCGGGTAACTCAATCGGAATAATATCGCCCGCTTTAAAATTCATGACCTCTTTGAGCGTTAATTCATGTTCAACAATATTGGCATCGAACCCAACCTTCACATCCATGATTTCATCGTGCAATGCCTGTGACCAACGCATATCAGTATCTTGCTTGTCACTTTGCACACCCGCATCGAGTAACTCTCGGATAGGTTCAATCATGGAGTAAGGCATAGTGATGTGAAAATCACCACCGCCTCCATCGACTTCAATATGGAATGAATTAATCACCACAACTTCGGTAGGACTAACAATGTTCGCCATGGCGGGGTTGACTTCAGAGTCCAAATAATCAAACTCAACATCCATTACGGGCGCCCAAGCATCTTTATAATCTTCAAATATAATCTTAAGCAGTAACTGTACGATTCGTCTTTCTGTCGGCGTAAATTCTCGCCCTTCAATCTTGGCATGGAAACGCCCATCGCCACCAAAGAAGTTATCCACTAGGATAAATACCAGTCGCGCTTCCATGGTGATCAATGCAGTGCCTTTGAGTGGGCTAAAACGCACCATATTCAAGCTAGTAGGAACAAAAAGCGTATGTACGTACTCACCAAACTTGAGCATCTGTACACCGTTGATCGACACTTCGGCCGCTCGGCGCATCATATTAAACATGCTGATGCGCAAATGGCGCGCAAAACGCTCATTCACGATTTCCAGCGTCGGCATACGCCCACGAACTATTCGATCTTGGGAAGAGAAATCGTAGGAACGGGCATCTTCTCCAACAGCGTCAATTTCGTCATCATCAACGTCATCAACCCCGTGCAATAGCGCATCAATTTCGTCTTGGCTTAATAAATCACTCACTATATTGCCTTCGCCTCTTTTGGTGCTGAAGTTAAAGGATTATTGCATTACAAAACCGGTAAATAGTACTTTCTCGACAACCTTACGCCCAGTTACTGACTGTAGAGTATTTTGCACACTCAAAAGTGCTAACTGCCGTAACTCATCTTTCCCCGCTTGCGTGCTGAGCTTTTGCACATCTGCACCACTAAAGGTCGTTAAAAGCGCATCTTCAATCAGCGGAATATGTTTTTGTGTTAGCACATCATCATCGGTACCACGCACCATCAGCTGCACTTTAATCTCAACTAAACGAGCCCTATCAGGCCCAGGTAAGTTGAATAAGAAAGGACGTGGCATAGGCACGTATGATGCGGTAGCTACTTCTCCTGATGCTGGTACTTCAGCCTGAACAGCACTATCTGCTGCTACGGCGGGAACCTCTTCGGTACTGCTTCCCATAAAGAACCAGACACCGCCACCGATTAACAGCGCGACTAAAACGCCCACACCAGCAAAAATAAATAGTTTCTTCTTACTCTTAGGCTCTGCAGTACTTTCAAGTTCTAACGATTCTTCCTTAGCCATCACTATTCTCTTTAATTTAGGCGGAAACTCATTACTGTTTTATTTGAAACGTAATTATGTCAGTCATTGCTATAGGTTACCTGCTTAAGCGTAATAATCTATACCTGAAGTTACACTAATCGCTTGATTTAAACCTAAATGTAACTCTTCTGCCGAGATTTCATCCATATCAGCCGCATTTGAACTGCCGCCATCACCGAAACTACCTTCCCGACGCTCACCTTGATCGCCTTGAGAAACATGGCTGTCAGCCAACTGCATCCCTTGCTCTTGCAATAACTCACGTAATCTTGGCATAGCTTGTTCAACCAGATCGCGCGTTTGCGGCTGAGTAACATGAAACTGTACTTGGGTTTGGTCGCCATGCACTTGGATTTTTACCAACATATGTCCAAGTTCAGGTGGATCGAGCCGGATTTCCGCATGTTGGATGCCTTGACTCACCATAGTAATCAATTGCTGCTTCATCACAGGTGAAAATCGTTGGATCATCTCCTGCATTTGGTTTTGCTGTTCTACTCCTTGACGCAATGACAGCTGAACTTGCATGGTTTCTTGGCGATTTAATTGTGACATCGAGAGTGTCTGTATGGATGATGTCGACTTAAGTTCTGAGAAAGTATTACTATCATCCATAAAACTTTCGTCTCTGGGAATATCCATCGCAACCGTTAATTTAGCATCTTTCAGTAATAGGTTAGCAGCCAAATCGGAATTGGGACTCCCATCAAGATCACTTTCTGTTACAGATGTTGTATCTAATGGTTCAGATGAAGTTGAAGAGCCTAAGGTATTCAGGTCGAAAGTATTTCCCGAGGTCGCGATATTAGCCGTATTGGGACTATTCACTGTCGAGCTACTAGTCGTTGCTTTTGCCGCAGTGTTGGTTGCCGACTTTATCGTTGCACTGTTCGCTAAGCCCGCTTGATTAATCACAGCATTAAGTGTGACCTCATTCTCAACTAAAGACTCATCTATACTCACCCCGACTTCAGTGGCAGAGACAAGCTCAGTGTCTTCTAAAGGTAATTCTGAAGCGTCATCGGTCAAATTTGGATCAATCACAGCATCACTATCCGCTGACACTTCAAGTATATTTGGGTCTATGGGGAGAATTTGTACGAGTGACTTATCAGTCAAAGATGATGGTTTCACATCATCTACGATTAAAATTGCTGCCATATCTGGGCTAGTAGAAACTAACTTTTGTAATTCAGCAGAAAAACCCGCTTCATCTATATCTGATGCCAGTTCAATCTCAGCAGAAACAGTAGATGCCAATGCTGAGCCGGTTAATAAAGCTGATGAAGTATCAATATTTTCTTCACCAGTTATATCTTCTTCAGCATTTAAAAATGCTAGCGGCAAACTATCTCCATCTGATGCCGTTTTCTTCATATCATTTGCCATGCTAATTTGGGCAAAAATGAGATTTACGTCGGCGTCATCAGTTGATATATCGTCATCTTTTACTTTATCAGCAGAGGTAACCTGCACAGTATCATCAATGTTAGCAATGGTTTTTTTAGACGCAGAAATAGAAAATGAGCTAGCGGTGACTGACGCAAGTGTAGATGAAAAGTCTTCATTATTAGACTCTTGGGAAGATGTCTTAGCGGAATTGGCCGCAGAGTTGCCTGTTTTACTTAACAGGATATTGGTCATTTGTTGCATAAGTGCTCCCAAACATCACCCAGCAAAAAAAGAAAATGGCTAGGTAGAAACGTCAATTAAACACTGCGGTTGCAGGGTCATGGACTAAATCAAAGCAAATAAGATGCCAACACATCAGGTTTTACGACAGCATATCGAAAAGAATTAACTCTGGGAGGTGTCAAATTGATGCTTATGCCATCAATACAAAAAAACTAAAGAGCCTATCCGGCTAGCGAGCAGTAAATATGCCTATCATTTCACTAACGTTGATGACGGCGATAAAATTGCTGGGAAGCAAATTCATCGGTCATTTTTTGCTCCCTTTTTTGTTCAACCACTTGACGCTTCTTCTCTTTACTGGCTAAGAGTAATTCTACTGCCTTACGTTTTTTTTGCTTTTCCAACCAATGTTGTTGTCGATATTCTTTTTGCTTTTCACCGTCGGCTACGACGCGATTTTGCTGGATAATTGCGTCATCGATCTGACGAATAAAACGGTGAAACTGGTGATAGTGACTAGCACTGATGGCTTGACCTTGCTGGGATTGCATTTGCTTCATGTATTCTAAGCGATAGTTATTCAGAGCACTGAGTTGATTCAACCGTTTTTGACACTCTAACTGCGCCGATTTTAACAATAAAGCCGCTTGTTCTTCGGCATCATTAGCAAGCTTTAACACTAACAACAAGGGATCGGCGTTAGCCATACTAGACCTCGATTAATTCGATGACGCCATTATTTGCACTGTGCAGCAAGTTGCCCAAGCATGACTTGGCTATCGGCAAAGCTAAATGCATCACGCATGGTTTGTCGCAAAAAAGCATTCATTGCTGGCTGCAGTCGTATCGCATTATCAATGCGCGGATCGCTTCCTTGGGCATAGGCCCCAATAGAAATCAAATCTCGATTTTGCTGATACAAAGAATAGGTTTGTTTCACGCGGCGCATCGCCTCCAAATGTTCATTGGAAATCACCATAGGCGCGACTCGGCTAATAGAAGCTTCAATATCAATCGCAGGATAGTGCCCCGAATCCGCAAGCGAACGTGACAAGACAATGTGACCATCAAGGATCGCCCGCGAAGCATCGGCAATGGGATCCTGTTGATCGTCTCCTTCCGTCAACACAGTATAAAATGCCGTAATTGAACCTTGCCCAGGGCCACCATTTCCGGCGCGCTCAACTAAACGTGGCAATTTTGCAAATACAGAAGGCGGATAACCTTTAGTCGCAGGCGGTTCACCCACAGCCAAAGCAATTTCACGCTGCGCTTGGGCGTAGCGCGTTAAACTGTCCATAAGCAATAAAACGTTATAGCCTAAATCGCGGAAGTATTCGGCAATACGAGTAGAGGTTTCACAGGCGCGAAGGCGCATCAGAGGCGATGTATCCGCAGGCGCAGCAACGACGACTGAACGCGCTCGACCTTTCTCACCAAGAATTTCCTCAATAAACTCTTTCACTTCCCGGCCACGCTCACCCACTAGCCCAACCACAATAATGTCGGCGGTAGTACCGCGAGTCATCATACCTAAGAGCACACTCTTACCGACACCTGAGCCCGCAAACAAGCCCATACGTTGGCCTTTGCCCACGGTCAGCATAGCGTTGATAGCGCGAACGCCAACGTCCAGCGGTTCAGTAATGGCACGGCGAGATAAAGGATTAATGGCAGCGCTATGTCTTGGCGCTTGTTGGTCGGTTTGCAACGCGCCTAAACCATCTAAAGGCACGCCGTTACCATCGAGTACGCGTCCTAGCAGGGATAAACCAACATTGAGTCCAGTTTGTTCCCCCAAAGGCACAACCCGCGCACCGGGCAATACACCACGTAATTCTTCAATGGGCATTAAATATAATAGTTCGCCATCAAACCCGACCACCTCGGCGATTAACTCGCCCGCCATGGTTTCAATCGAACATAAGCTGCCCACAGGCGCACGGCAACCGCTTGCTTCTAACGTTAAGCCAACAACACGCACCAGTTGACCACTGGCCACTGCGCGAAATGGCGGCACCTTACCCTGATGATGATTAAGCCTATTCAGCAGTTGATGTTGCCGATTTTGCATCTGATTTTGCCTCTAATTGCTCACCTGTGTTTGAGGCAGATTGTATATCCTCAGCATGTTGAGAAACCGTATCGACAACCTGATCATCAAGCTCTGTTCCCACAGCCTCAGAAGCCGCAACGTGTTTTGCGGTATCTTCAACCTCTATCGCCTCTTGCAGTTGACGCTGCTTATCACTTAAGTGAGCATGTTGGTTCCGTAAGGACTCAAACACAGCATCAATACGCGATGCGAGGGTCAAATCGACTAAAGAACGATGACTACTGAGAATACAGTCACCAGGGCTTAAGGAAGGGTCAACTTCAAGTTCCCACTTACTGCGGGTCAATTGAGCGCTGGAATAAAGTTGTTCGACTAAAATAACATCGTCAGGATGCAAGCGGATTGTGACCGTTTGCTCTTTTATCGGCAGCGATTCTATACCTAAGCGCAATGCCGAAAGCACTTGTTCAGGATGAGTTTTTAATTCGTGGCCAATGACAGATTTCGCTAATGTCATACTCAGGTTCAGTAGCGAAAGTTCAATATCGCCATCGAGCAATTGCAATGGTTTTTCAAATTGGGCTAATAAGGTTTCAAAACGCGAGAGCAATATTTTTGCTTGGGCTAAACCGGTTTCTAATCCTTGCTCATGCCCTTGGGCGAGCCCTTCAGTATGGCCCTGCTCTAACCCTTCTAAACGTCCTTTTTCTAGCCCTTGCTCATACCCTTGCAGCTTACCTTCGCTAAAGCCTTCTTCTTCGGCTTGGGCGCGAATGTCTTCAATCTCAGCCATAGTCGGTGGAGAAACACTTTCCACAGTAGTCGACTTAGTGGCTTGATGATTAGAATGGCCGAACAGATTTGAGATAGAATCATCATCGGCTTCAGTCACATCTGGCAGCGCCCAGTGACTAAATTCGACATCTCCTTCGCTCAAGACCTTATTCAACAATTTATTGTCGCTCGGATTAGAGGAACTCATCGCCACCACCGCCGCCTAACATGATTTCGCCGCTGTCACTTAAGCGACGAGCAATAGACAGGATTTCTTTTTGTGCGACTTCCACTTCACTGATACGGATTGGGCCCATGGCTTCAAGGTCATCACGCAACAATTCAGCGGCACGTTTTGACATGTTACCCAAGATTTTTTCTTTCAGTTGATCATCAGTGCCTTTGAGCGCCTTCATCAGTACATCTTGCTGCACTTCACGCAACAGGGCTTGAATACCGCGGTCATCGACATCGATTAAGTTTTCAAATACAAACATCAAATCTTGGATTTGCTGCGCCATTTCTTCATCAGACTCGCGCATGGTTTCCATCAACTGACTTTCGATACCCGTATCTAAGTAGTTCATTATGTTGGCGGCCGCTTTTAAGCCACCCATTTTTGCGGCCTGGGCGCCACCTTGACCGGCAAACTGTTTCTCCATGATGTCGTTCAACTCTTGCAGTGCTGCAGGCTGCACTTCTTCAAGATTTGCAATACGCATCATCAAGTCTAAGCGGGTATTCTCAGGGAATTGACCAAAAATTTCCGCCGCTTGATCGGGTTCTAGATAAGACAAAACAATGGTTTGGATCTGTGGATGTTCGTTTTGAATAATGGTCGCCACTTGGCGCGCATCCATCCACTTCAACGAGTCCAAACCTTTAGCGCCACTGCCCATGATAATCTGTTCAATCAGATTACCCGCTTTATCTTCACCCAGCGCGGCGGTTAAGGCTTTACGGACGAACTCTTCGCTGTTGAAACCAATTGAAGAATACTTTTGAATATCATCAAGAAACAGCTTATGTACCCCGATAACTTTTTCCTGACCAAACTCATCCATTGCCGCCATGGCCATACCCACTTTTTGCACTTGCTTCGGCTCTAAGTGTTTTAAAATGGATGCAGCATCAGCCTCACTCAAACTGAGGAGTAAAATAGCGGTCTTTTCAACGCCACTAATATCTTTGATATTAAAGGCAGGTGCGGCCGCAGGAGCCACTTCTTTCGTTTTATTCTCAGCCATTGTCTTGTAACCAGTTTTTCACGACTTGAGTAGAGAGCTCAGGCTCATTCGCCACGAGCGCACGGATAGCTTTAATCATATCATCATCTTTGTGAAGATTAGGGATATGAATTGAGCCATCGTCAGCATAACTGTATTCCGCCTCTTGAGTATTGAGCATCCCTAGCGTATCAGCCGCATATTGGTCCTCAATTTCTGCTAATTCATTACCTAATCTGCCATCCTCAGGCATATTCACACTGTCAGGATAGATTAAGCGTTTCAGCATAGGACGTACCACAGCTAAAATCAGCACCAAAATCACTAGCGCACCAATACCAAGCTTAATCGCACGCCAAAACCAAGGTTGCTCCCAAAGTTCAGGTGCGGGTAAATCTTCAACCAATTGATCCATAAAGGGAACAGTTACCACTTCCAGCACATCACCCCGTTGTGAGCTAAAACCAACCGCGCCTTCAAGCAAACGACGGATATTGGTCAGTTCTTGTTCGGTACGGGCAACACGGGCTACTTGACCATTTTCTCCAGCGGCACCAGGTTTAAAGTCCACCGCGACTGACACACTAATACGGCGCACTGCACCAACTTGCTGGCGGGTATGGCTAATGGTGGTATCTAATTCAAAGTTACGGGTCGCTTCGCGGTGCGAATTACCTGCTGCAGCCGTTGCTGATTCTGCCGCTTTTGTTGCATCTTCTGGAATATTAGACTCCATTGGCGGTTGATTGGATAACGCGCCAGGGATCCCACCAGAAGAGCCGCCAGTGGTGTTATTTTCAACTGTCATTTCACTGCGCAGTGCCGGTAAATCAGGGTTAAAACGCTTTGATGTTTGCTCAACCGCAGTAAAATCCATACTGACGTCGACTTGAGAGGTAAAATTATCAGGACCTAAAATTGGCACCAGAATCGATTCAATCTTAGTGCGATATTCAGCTTCTTTTTGCTGTACTAATTCAAGTTCACGTCGAGCCGTTGCAGAGGCGCCATCTTGGCTGCCAGAGTTCAATAAACGGCCGTTAGAGTCTGTTACCGTCACCCTTGATGGTTCTAAACCTTGTACTGCAGAAGCAACAATATCGACGATAGCATCGACTTCACCTTGGCCTAAGCCACCGCGACGGGTATTGATCACCACAGTTGCACTCGGTTTAGAGGCATTGCGGGCGAAGACGTTTTCTTTAGGTAACGCAAGAATGACTTTGGCACGGCTGACACTTTGTAGTTGCTCTATCGCACGGGCGAGGTTTTCTTCTTGGCTATGCTTAAGACGAGCCTGTTCCATGCGTTGGCTGACACCAAAGCCACTGTCTTTATTCAAAAAATCTTGGTTGGCCGCAGGACTGTCGATACCTGCACGACTCAACATCATTTTGACTTCTTGATATTTATCTTCAGGAACTTTAATAACGTCCACGTCGATTTGGTACTTAACTTTATTTTTATCAAGTACATCTAGCACTTGAACCATTTCCTGAGTTTCCATTTTACCCAATGGACGATACTCTGGCTCCTGCGCCCACAGCATGACAAATACCGCCAAGGCTAAACAAATCGCTAAGGCTAAAATCATAGTCACTTGGCGCATCATATCGACACCGCCAAGATTTCCCATCATTCCTGACTTATGTTCTTGCTGGACACCTTGGTCAGCTAAACCGGAATTGGATCCGACAATCATTTCTGTACTCACGATTCGTACCTGCTAATTGGGTTATTCACTGGCCTAGACAGGCATGCTCATTATTTCTTTGTAGGCTTCGACAAGCTTATTACGCACTTGCACTGTCGCCTCGAAAGCAACACTCGCTTTCTCACGGGCAATCACAGTGTCCGATAAAGAAACGGTAGTATCACCCATCTCTAAACGTGTCGCGAGGTTTGACGATGCGGACTGTAAGCCGCTGACATTGCCTACGGCTTGCGATAGCAACTGACCGAAGTCTGCACCACTGGTGTTATTCACTTGCTGCATGATATTTGGCTGAACGCCAAACGACGGCGTTATTTCGCCTTGGAGTTTCTGCATTTCCTGCAGGAATGAATTTGCGCCTATTTGCATGCTGAGCTCCCAGTCGTCGAATTCTTGACGATCAAAATACCGATAACGGGACAATGCAAAATAACGGCCAAGTTTTCAGATGGTCGTGATTGATAATAAATTGACGGGATAAGAAGATGTCAATATCTAAGGATTTGGGATGAAATGAGCCACTTTTACGGTTGTGTATTTTAATAAATACAGCCTCACACTCAATGTGGAGGCTGCGAGATGATAACTTGAATTTATAGACTAATTTGGCAGTTGGATCCCCATATCACGCATCCTTGCCATCTTGTATCTTAGGGTTCGTGCGCTAATTCCTAGCTTTTCGGCGACTAACTTACGACTTCCTTGGCATTGATTAAGGGTCTCTAAAATAATCACATGTTCTTGAGCTTTGAGCTCTTCACCTAAACCGTCTGGCTCAGAAGAAAATGGTTCTAGATCTTCACCGCTTAAAATCACATCCTGCGCATCGATAATAATGTCATTGGCAGTGATCAATTGACCAGCTCTTAATATCAAAGCACGCTGGATCACATTGTCGAGTTCACGTACGTTCCCAGGCCAGCGATGACTCAATAAACGTCGACGCGCATTCTCATCCAACTCAGGCACATCGGCAACATTCAATGCCTTAGCATGTTTAGCTAGTAAATGACGCGCAAGAGGTAAAATATCTGCAGGACGTTGACTTAACGCAGGCCAAGCTAAAGGAAATACGTTAATTCGATAGTAGAGATCTTCCCTAAATCCCCCTGCGGCGACCACTGCCTTTAAATCACGATTGGATGTAGCAAGCACGCGCACATCCAATTTAATAGTTTTACGGCCACCTAAACGCTCAACTTCACGCTCTTGCAAAACCCGCAACAACTTAGCTTGTAAGCCTAAATCCATCTCAGAGATTTCATCGAGCAGCAAAGTGCCACCTTGAGCCTGCTCAAATTTCCCCGGACACGCTTGATAAGCCCCCGTAAATGCACCCTTTTCATAACCAAAAAGGGTGGCTTCGAGCATGTTCTCAGGAATAGCGGCACAGTTAATGGCCACAAAGGCTTGATTAGCACGGCTACTATGTTGATGAATATAACGGGCCAAAACCTCTTTACCCGAACCGCTAGGACCTAAGATCATGACAGAGGCATCGGAGGCGGCAACCCGTTGAGCAAGTGCTAATAATGCTAAACTTTTCTCATCAGCGACGACGGGCTGATCCACATTTTGTTTTAATGGCAAATAGCGTGAGACTTGATTGAGTAACACTTCTGGTGCAAAAGGTTTGGCTAAATAATCAACAGCACCTAATTTTATAGCGTTCACCGCGCTACCAATAGTCGCGTAGGCCGTCATCAACAGCACTGGCAACTTAGGATGATGCTGCTGCAGATAGTTCAATAAACCTAAACCACCAATACCTTGCATCTGCACATCGCTAATAACTAAATCAAACTGATGTTGTTTCAAGGCTAAAATAGCGTCTTCACCGGAGGCAACATCAACACACTCATACTGAGCCAGCATTAAGGTATCCAACAAGGCTTCACGTAATGAAGCATCATCCTCAACGAGCAATAACTTTGCTTCAGACATGGGTAATCTCCAAAGGTAATATCACCGCGGATTTAGCCCGTGGGAATACTAAAGACACAGTACAGCCTTTATTCGGTACACAACTGAGTTGCAGTTGCCCCCCATGATTGCGCACCACAGATTGCACAACGGCTAACCCAAGCCCAGTTCCCTGCGACTTAGTCGTAAAGAAAGGTTCAAATACCTTCTGCTGCATAGTGGCGTCTAAGCCTTTACCATTATCGATGACGTCCAATAATAACCGTTCGCCCTCTTCCTTCGCTTGGATACGAATTTCAGTTGCTCCGGCTTCTATGCTGTTCATGACTAAATTATTAATCGCCGAGCTTAATGCATTGGAATTAGCTAACATCGAGCTGCTTGACGCATCATCAAATAACAAGTCACAGCCTTGCTTTGCCGCTATCGGCTCACAATTTGCCAAAACATTGTCGATAACCTCAGCCAACGAGATTAGATCTCCAAGTTCATCCTGACGACCTTTCGCCATCAATAGCATGTCGTTAACCTGCCGCTCGAGTTCATTGAGTCTATCAACAAGTTTTTGCTGGAATTTCGCTTTAGCAGCATCAGATAACTTAGGGCTCGCAAGATTAGAGGCATATAACAAAGCGGCAGATAAAGGCGTGCGCACCTGATGGGCCAAAGTTGCTACCATCTTGCCCAGTGCAGATAAACGTTGTAGATGGGAGATATTTTTCTGTAATAACCGAGTTTCAGTCAGATCAGTTAGCACAATTAATTGACCAGGCTCTGGCGTCAATGGCGTAATCGCTAATTTAACGCGGCGGCCATTACGCAGTGACACTTCGTGGCCATCATCGTCCTGCGGCGCAAAGGCACTGTGGATCACATCAATCCAGCGAACGCCACATAAGGAGCGCTCAAGTAATTCAACTGCTACCGGATTGGCATCCGTGACTATACCGTCGCCATTGATAATCACCACGCCAGATGGCATAGCCTGTAAAATATGCTCCATTCGATTGGACATATTCGCGGCCTCACGCAGTTGGTTCCATTGTTTGCTAGTGTGCTTGAATGACTCAATTTGCGCTAGTGGGTTGGCTGACATAGTCACTCCGTCAAAAAATTGCTTATGACGGGGTGACTGCAGTATCTATGCCAAATTGGAAATTGAACTTTAGAGGTTAAAACAACTTATATAACAATAAAATAGAAAACTAATCTTTGGTCATTCCGTACTTACGCATTTTTTCTACAAGCGTTGTACGGCGTATTCCAAGCATTTCAGCAGCGCGAGCTACGACATTATCTTGTAGCTCTAGCGCCTGACGTATCATGTCTATTTCTAGTTCTGCTAACAAATCCTTAAGGTTCACACCTTCAGGCGGCAGCTCACTAGGGAAACGCGTTTCAGGGATTTCAACCGGCTCTTCATCGCTAAAGATAGAAGCTAAAGCATCACGTTCCTGTTGCTCTTCACTCATCTCTACACAATATTCGGGCACATCGATATGGCGATATTTGACAGGTAAATCGTTAACATCGACCAGTCCACCCGGATATAAAATGGTGAGGCGTTCGACTAAATTAGACAGCTCGCGCACGTTGCCCGACCAAGCATGTTCTTTCAGCGACTCTATCGCACGCTGCGTAAAACGCACCTTACCACGGCCTTCGTTATAGACTCGGCTAACTAACTCTTGTAATAGCAAAGGCACATCGTCCTTGCGATCACACAACGCGGGCATTTCAATCGGGAATACGTTTAGGCGGTAATAAAGATCCTCACGGAACTCATTAACGCTGATCATGGTTTCTAAATCTCTATGTGTCGCAGCAACTACGCGTACATCAGCATTAATAGTCTTAGTACCACCAACGCGCTCAAATACCCGCTCTTGCAGCACACGGAGTAATTTAACTTGCATTTGTAGTGGCATGTCTCCTATTTCATCGAGAAATAGTGTACCACCTTCAGCTAATTCAAAACGGCCTTTACGAGAACAGATTGCCCCCGTAAATGACCCCTTTTCATGACCAAATAGCTCACTCTCTAATAACTCAGGCGGTATAGCACCACAGTTAACAGGGATAAATGGACCGTCACGGCGCTCAGACAAATAATGGATATTACGGGCGACCACTTCTTTACCTGTACCTGATTGACCCAGAACAAGCACGGTTGCCTCAGATGTTGCTACTTGATTTATCAAGTGCCTCACATTCGCAATACCATCACTGCGTCCCACTAAGCTTCGGAATAACTTTGTTTGATTCGCACTAGTAGGGACTTGAGGCCGTTTAACTTGACCGAATACTTGGCAAAAGTGTAATAATTCAGTGAGCTGAGGATACGTTAAAGGTTCTTCTATATGTCCAAGAATATTAGACACTTGCAGATCGTCAACATTGCCAAGCAACAGCATAGGTTGCCATGGATGTTGACCTGCGATGTTTTTAAGCCCATCAGCATCCATAACATCAGTTAGGATAACTAAAGCTCGAAAACGGGTATCTTGGAGGCTAGCACTTAATTTTTCGGTGTCAATTTGTACAAATTGCTCACCTAAAAAATCCAAAATGCAACACAGGCGATTTAATCGCTCTGATGGAGGGCCGATAAGTAAAATTCGTTGATCTGTTTGCATCATTCAGTAGGCCGTAAAGCTCTAATATGTATTAATTCGCATTAATTATTTATGATTAGTTGCTGTAAAAGCTTAACAAATTCAATGTAACAATCTGTGCCACCATCACTACTTATGATGAATATTGTATTATCAGCAGACGAGAAGCAAGCCTCAGATGAGGTTTATGCCAAACTGAATTGATTTTAGTTCATTTACATCATGATTCTAGTCTAAAACGTCAATACTTTGACTTTTAGCCAAAAAAAAGACGCAACCAGTGCGTCTATTTTTAATCACGAAATAAGATATTAACCCGCTTCAGAATGCGCAGAAATATTATGTTTATCTGCAGGAATTGCATCCCAACCTTCTTTGATAGTACGTAAAATATCACATACATCATCAATCGCTTTCACATCATTATTTACGTTAGCTTCAGAAATTCTACGCAACATAAAGTCATATAAATCACTCAAATTTCTAGCTATCTGGCCACCAGCATCCATATCTAGGCTATTGTTTAAACCAGTAATAATCCCAATAGCTTTGCCAATGTACATACCTTTATTAGACAAGTCATTTTGTTCAATCGCAAGACGACTTTGTGCTAAACGTTGCAGTGCCCCCGCAAACATAAGCTGAATAATACGATGTGGTGACGCAACAGTAATTTCACTCTCTAAAGACACCTTACGATACGATTGCAGTGATCCTCTCATAAACACCTACCTGTTTAAATCTATAGTCTCATAAACACTAATCTGGCGCTTATTCTTATTACCTGCATGTAATAATGCTTGCCTATCTGCCATAACAACACTTGCTTTACCTGTGTACTCTTGAGTAAGTTCAAGCTGATGTTGAAGATAATCAACATCTGTCATATTAGCATCAGCCACTAATACATTGAGTAAAATTTGACGCTCTCCAACCAGTACTTGCAAGTTCGACACCAACTCGTCAGATTGAGGCTCTTCAGCAGGAAGCTGAGTCAGTTTATTTAAATTTTCACTCAAAAGGACATTAAGCTCATCGAGTTGTTTCACTTATACTCCCCTTACTCATTTATAATTTCACTATCGTTTTTTAACAGCTCCAGGAAGCGAATTCAAACGATCAACAAGACCACTGCTCTGCTGATTTAGTTTTCCAACGACAAGATCCATCGCATTAAATTGCTTCGTTAAACGGGCTGTTAGTTGATCCATTTTAAGCGTGAAAGCTTCTCTTCTATCTGTAAGCTGGCTTTGTTGATTAGTATATCCGGTTTGACGTGACGCAATTAATCCTCGAGACTTGACATAACTATCAGCAAGATCATTAAAGCGATTAGCAAGCCCTTTATCTGGTGTCGAGAATAATGCCTCAACACTGGCCATATCTTCAGAGATGACTTTATTAAGTTTAGTATCATCGACAGACAACTTACCATATCTATCTGTTTTTATACCAATATCATATAATGCTATCGAACTGCCGCTATCAGTTGGCACTCGTTCACTCGATATACTTCGGAGTTGCGATTCTATAGAACGGATCATAGAGTCGCCCTGTAATGCAGCTGCTGTTTTTTTCTCTTTATCATAAGACGACATTTTATCAACTGCAGTCGCTAAACTATTGTAGGCATCGACAAAAGCTTTCACATTTGTCTTTACTGCATCATCATCTTGTTCAATTTTTAACGTAGTCGTCTTAGAAACATCAGCATCAGTTAAGTTTAACGTCACCCCCGCAATAGCATTTTTAACTTCATTAGTTTGTGAGGTAACTTTCTGATTATCGATATAAACAACTGCATTTTTAGCATCTTGAAGCGTGGAGATATTACCAGCACCGAACATATCATTTAGTCCAGTTCCAGTCGTGTCATTAGCTGTAATACTAATTTGATTGTCTTCACCTGACTTATCTGAACTAAAAACCAATCGACTGCCTGCATCACTGGTAATAACGGTTGCAGTTACGCCCGCATTATCTGGGGATTCATTAACTTTTTTAGCAATGGCAGCAAGTGAATCGGTAGCCGAAACATCAATGGAGAAATTCTTACCATTGATACCAAAATCAAGGCTCCCTTCACCTACAGGTAATCCAGGATCTGCAACGTTTTTTCCAGCAATTTTATGATTTACCGCAAGTTGCTCAACTTTAATACCATAGCTACCCGCTTGTGCGGTTTTGTCTGTTGTTGCTGACAAATAAGTTTGATTACTAACAGAAACCTTACGCAGATTGAGGGCATCGCCAGTTTGAAGTTTTTTTAAGGCATCTTGAAACGTAGACAACGCACTTTTTAAGGTTCCCATAGCAGAAACTTTTGCTTTGATGCTGTCTTCCGTTTTATTAAACATCGCTTCTTTCGGTGTTTTTTCGGCATCAACTAAAACTTGCACAATTTCACTAATTTTAAGGCCAGATCCCATGCCTGTTGCTGTTAATGCCATATAGACCTCTCAATCAAACGTACTTACAAATATTTATGCTTCTGTTTTCATCAAAAGCCCTGTGACTTCTGATAGTTTTTCTGCCAAGGCTAATGCTTCTTCACTCGGCATTTGTCTAATCACATCACCAGTATCTCGGTCAAGTACAGTCACAACAGCTTGTCCAGAGTTCTCATCAACCTTAAATGCTAAACCTTTACGCATCATAGACATCATATCAGACAACTCTGTGGCAACTTGAGCCAGCTTACTCGGGTTCTGTTCATTTTTCGTTACATCTTGTTCCGCAGCTTGTTCAATAGCCGTATTTCGCTTTAACTCAGCATCTGGAGCAGATGCTTTTAGTGGCGTTTGAGCTAAATCAACCTTACTGTGAAGCATAGAAGGTGAACTTGCTATATTGATATCCATAACCATACCTCAGCAAATTTAGTAATAACTTTAAATAGTTACATTAAAATTACCCTATAAAACTACATTAACCTTTAAAGTGGCAAAGGGAGATCCGTCACCGAACCTCCCTTATCACTTTCTCACTATTCTGCGTTAAACTACAGCAGTGACAAGGCCACTTGAGGTAACTGGTTGGCTTGGGCCAACATTGCAGAACCCGTTTGTTGTAACACTTGATTCTTGGTCATTTGTGATGTTTCTTTCGCAAAATCCACATCCACAATTCGGCTCTTAGCATCAGCAACGTTTGCTTGAGTATTAGCACTGTTACTGATGTTGTATGCTAGGCGGTTTTGTTTAGCACCTAAGTTAGCACGCTGACTATCAATCGTTTTAATGGCTGCATCAATATTCGCAAGTGCAGTTGAACGACCAGCAGAACTTCCAACAGACAAACTATTAACAGATAAAGCGCCAGCATTCGTTGCTTTTACTGAAATAGTAACGTCTTCACCTTCTTGGTGTCCGACTTGGAAGGTCTTACCTGCGGAGAAATCACCATTCAGTAATTTTGTGCTACCAAATGCAGTTGTATCACCGATTGCTGTAATTTCTAATGCCAGTTCATCAATCTCACTTTGCAATGCTGTCAAATCATCAGTGCTGTTAGAACCGTTCTCTGCTTGTACTGTCAAATCACGCATACGTTGAAGCATGTTAGTCTGTTCTTGCATCGCACCTTCAGAAATCTGGGCGATTGAAATGGCATCGTTAGCATTGCGCATACCAACATCAAGGCCACGCACTTGGCTGTTTAGTCGGTTAGATATCGCTAAACCAGCAGCGTCATCTTTGGCACTGTTAATACGCAGACCACTGGATAAACGTTCCATAGATGTGGCCAAACCGCCTGCGGAAGTATTTAAATTCTTTTGAGCTTTTAATGAAGTGACGTTTGTGTTTACTGTAATGGCCATGATCGTTTCCTCTTTATACCTGGCTTGTGAACTTGCCTGTCTACTTAAGCCAGGCGGGTCTTAGTGGTTACAGTATATTTAACGGCAGTATCTTTTTTAACTTTAGAGTTATTTTTTAAAATATCTTGATTTTAAAAAATAACTCTAATTATCATAAACATAAATATCAACTCCTATAAAACTTTGCCTACTTTTCTAGATAATTCTAGAACAAGTAGGCAAAAGCACTTCATATAACATCACGCAAGTAACATTAACCCAGAAGAGATAATGCAACTTGAGGTAACTGGTTAGCCTGTGCAAGCATTGCAGAACCCGTTTGTTGTAACACTTGATTCTTAGTCATAACTGAAGTTTCCTTCGCAAAATCGACATCCACGATACGACTCTTAGCATCAGCAACGTTGGCTTGAGTATTAGCACTGTTACTAATGTTATAGGCCAAACGGTTTTGCTTCGCACCTAAATTGGCTCGTTGATTGTCAATTGTTTTAATGGCAGCATCAATATTCGCAAGTGCAGTTGAACGACCAGCTGAAGTCGCTACGGATAGCGAATTAACAGATAAACTTGCAGCATTAGTTGTCCCTACCGAAATAGTGACATCCTCAGCTTCTTGGTGCCCTACTTGGAAGGTTTTACCCGCAGAAAAGCCACCAGTCATTAATTTGGTATTACCAAACGCCGTACTATCACCTATAGCAGTAATTTCTTCTGCTAATTGATCCATCTCTTTTTGCAATGCGGTTAAGTCATCAGTGCTATTCGCACCGTTTTCTGCTTGAACAGTCAAATCACGCATACGCTGCAACATATTGGTTTGCTCTTGCATCGCACCTTCGGCAATTTGAGCAATTGAAATCGCATCATTTGCGTTACGCATACCCACATCTAAACCGCGCACTTGGCTGTTCAAGCGGTTAGAAATGGCTAGACCAGCGGCATCGTCTTTTGCACTGTTAATGCGTAGACCACTGGATAAACGTTCCATTGAGGTCGCTAAACCGCTACTGGAAGTATTTAAATTCTTTTGTGCCTTCATTGAAGTCACGTTGGTATTTACTGTAATAGCCATGTTGAGTTCCTCTTCCTAGTTATACCGCCAAGGCTTGGAGCTTGGCTAAATTTTTAACAATTTATCTTACAGATGGATAGGTACTTGCTTTCTGTTAAATAAAGTCGAACAGGGAAACAGAACCCACCTTACTAAACACGCTAGAGACTGCGTTCAATGCAAGCTGTTGCTTTTCAAATTCCGTAATCGCTGATGCATAATCGAGATCTTCCAAGAGTGATAGCGCTGATGAGTTCACCACTTTCTCCTCGGTATGAGTCTCTTTGTAACTTTCGACAACTTTCAGATTATTCCCCGCCACACTTCTGGCAGAACTAATTTGATTGACGCCACTATCGATGTTATTCAATATCTGTGCCAACTGAGCTCGGCCTTGGGGAGTGTTGGCAGAATTAGGGTCTTCAATTAATGCAATCGCACTGCTGATCGTATCGAAAATACTGACTTCGGCCTGCGGCTCCATGGTGAAACTATCGCCAGCGCTGGGTTTTCCATCAATTTTAACTTCTATACCATTAAAACTAACGGGATTAGTGGCATCGAAGTTAACTACGTTTGCGACGGGATTACTTGCAGAATCGAGCACTTGCAAGTTAGTACCACCGGCACCATTATCAGTGAAGTTAAATGTATATGTATCAGCCACATAAGTTGCAGCGTCAGCAATTTTTGCTGTTTTAACGCTAAACTCCCCCTGCTGGCTGGCCAAATAATTGACGCTATAATCACCAAGTCCATTGGGTGCTTTCATAAACGCGCTATCGCCAGGGATGTTTGTCCCCATGGCAACACCCGTTTGTACTAAACTATTTTTGACGCCAGAATCGCCGCTATACACTATTTTAGGCGGCGTCGAGTTATCAAAAGCAAAAGGTTCTTTATCGGTACTGAAACCAGAGAACATATAATTGCCAGATTCATCCTTACTATTGGCAATAGAGAGCAATTCTTCTAAGCTGCCTTTCATCTCTTCGGCAATCATTTGCCGCTCAGTTCCTGAGAGTGTGCCGTTTATCGCTCGCATAACTTGCTCACGCATAGAGCCAGTTAAATCTTCAGCACTACCGAGTTTGCTTTCTGCCACAGCAAGACGATTTGTCGCATAGTCAATATTTTTCATAAACTGATCGACGAGTGCATTTTTCTGATTCAGATTATCGATACCCTGTGACGCCACAGGATCATCACCAGCAGTATTGACTTTCTTACCACTGCTCAATTGGTCAAGAATTTTGCTGGTCGCCGTTTGCTTTTGCAGCACACTGGTAATGCTTTGATTAAAAATCTGCGCGGATGATAATCGCATAGTTAAATCTCCTAACGCACTGAGGATAATAAGGTGTCAAAAATCTGCTGTGCAGTCGTCATGATCCGCGCAGAGGCTTGATAGGCTTGCTGAAAACGCATTAAATTTGCTGCTTCTTCATCTAAGTTCACGCCCGACTCACTCTCAACTCGCGCATAAGCTTGTTGATACACGGCCTCTGCCGAACCAACACGCACTTCAGCCGCTTTCGTTTTACTGCCTACCTCGAGCTTAGTGTTCTCGAACACATCAGCTAGGGTCGACTTTCCCCCATTCATCACCTTACTTTCGCTCAACTTAGCCATAGCGACAGCATTAGAGTTATCCCCCTCTGCGAAGGATAAATCGAAGGTAAATCTGTCATTGCCTGCAGCCGCTTTGCTGTCAACTTCAAAGGTAAAACCAAAAGCGCTGATACTCGGAGGCGTATAAGGGGCTGCAGCCCCAAGGGATGTTCCAGCGGCGTCGAATGCTTCATAGGTTGGAGGCACAACTGTGGTATCGAGCTTTATCGTCAACTCACTGCCCGTTACAGGGAAATTTGCGGCATTACGATTGCTAATTTGAGTCAACTTCACTTGGGTATTGCCCGAGTTAGCGGCATCTGCTGAAATCTTTGGGGATGCGGCGGCAATGCCTTTAGGGTCTTTCATGACCACTTCAATGCCATTTGAAGCACCTGCTGTCGGACGTATCGCAAAACGATCGCCAGACGCCATAGCGCCCGCTTTTATGTCAATTGAAAATCCAGATCCACCCGATAAAGTCGAGCCATTTAACGTCAGTGGCGTAATTGCCCCCGTTTTCGAATCTCTCAGTTCATAAGTTGCAGGCGCGGTAAATGACAGTTCGTAGGCACCACCAGTTAATAAACTGGTATCATCTATGGTGACGCCTAACGTTGCATTACCCGTATTACCAGAAAAACCTGCTGCACGGCCCAAAGACATCATAGGATCGTTGATATCTTTGAAGATATTGGCACCAACTTGTCCATTGAGGTCAATACCTTGTGCTTGCATTTTATTGAAGTTATCAGCCACGCCCAAGGCTAATTGATCGAGCTCATGACCCGCGGGAATTAACGTTTGATCACGATAATCAAAAATGGCCCCTAACTGACCGCCAAGTTTACTCGGATCAACAGTGACACTTTGCGAACCAATACTTGAAGTCAATTGGAGCTCATTCGGAAATGGATCACCCGCTTGGACTCCCATCGTCATAGCAATTTCGCCAGAAACCAACATCACTGAGCCACCGAGCATTACGCTCTTAGCACCATTTTCTAATGGAATAACATTCACTTGAGCGTACTGGCTTAACTCTTGAACAAGTGCATCTTGCTTATCAAGCAACTGCGCATCCTGATTCGGCGACTTCATTAACTCTAGGTTTAAATTTGCCAGTTCTGTACTGATCTCATTGATACGCTTAGTCATACCAGTGATCTGGTCATTGGTCTGATTAAGCTGGCCATTCAAATACGACTGCATCTGATTAAGACTGCTGGCAACTTGCTGTGCGTTTGTTAGGGTCGAACTCCGAATACCCAAATCTGCAGGCAAATCAGCCACACTATTCAGCCCCGAAAACAGGTCATTCAAGCTTTGTGGCACAACTTTACCTACCTGTGAAAACAGCTGATCTAGCTCACTCAATTTACCGTAGCTGGCTTCGGCGGCACTTAACGTTGTTTGGCCAATGCGTAACTCTCTTGCGGCATAGTCATTGTAGATACGCTTAACGTCATTAACGTAAGTTCCTGTGCCATAAAAACTACTGCCAAAACGCTGCGATTCAAGAGTCGACTGGGTTGCCACTTGTCTGTGGTAACCAGCGGTATTGGCGTTAGCTATGTTATTACTGGTAACACCCAGTTGCGACTGGGAGGCAAGCACCCCAGTTCGCGCTATATTCAGTAGATCAACGGCCATTAGTTGACACTCCTATGAACAAACAGGGTTGTAAGATTCATCATTTGTCTTCTCCTGGCAGAATTGATTTCAGTTCTTCACTGATCGACTGCATCACTTTAATCACTTTTTCAGCGTATCGAGGATCAGTGGCATAACCCGCATCCTGCAAAGCTCGGATGAATTGAGTAGGGGAAGCGGCCACTTTTTTCGCATCTTGATAACGTTCACCTTCGGCAATGAAGGACACAAAATCGTTAAAGCTATGCTCGAAATCACTATAAACTCGGAAGTCAGCTTTTTGCTGGACAGCAACACCGTGCTCAAATTCTAAGGTACTGACGTTAGCCTTATCACCTAACCAACGACGATCAGCTTTAATGTTGAATAGGTTATGACTCGGCGCACCGTTATTGCCGCGGACGATTTTTTGTCCCCAGCCAGTTTCCAGTGCCGATTGCGCCAATAATACTTCTGGTTGGGTACCTAATGTTTTTGCGGCTTTTTCAGCATGTGGATATAAGGTAGCTAAAAATTCTTCTCGACTACCGAACCTGACAATTTTTTGGGTTTCCCTAAATGCTGCCGTCGGCAAAACTTGGCCGCTAATCACAGGTTCTACCACTGAAAGTGATTGTTCACTCCAGCTCGGCTTAGGCGTATCGATAGCCAATGAACGATTAGGCGCATCAATGTCCATTGATGAATTTGCATCTTCAGCTCTATCCGGTTCAAATACAGGCCGAGCAATAGCAGCCGGCACACCATGATTTACAACTGTGGGTTCAACCACTGGAGCGGCTGAACTCTGCATAGGCACATTAAGCGCTTTATCGTCGTGGAGCATTTTCATGCCACCATCGTCACGCAATACCGATGCAGGCGTGAAATGACTTGTTTCGGGAGAGAGTTGCTGCACCATCATATCGGCAAGGCCCAATACACCTTTGTCAGATAAATCGACCGATAACTGCTGATCGCGCATCTGCTCGTAAAACTGAGTGTATTGGCTATTGAGTGGACTATCAGACTGAAAAACCGCATTGGCATCGCGCATACTTTTCATCAGCATTTGCACGAAAATACCTTCAAATTGTTGGGCGACCTTTTTCAAGGCGCCCTTCTCATCTTTCTGAGCCTGGGCGCGGAGTGAATCTAGCCCGCCCAGGTCAAGAAAATGTGATGAACTTGAAAGCTTTTCCATGATTTTCCCGACAGAAATTAGATGATGATAAGTTCACCATGCAAAGCTCCTGCCACTTTTAATGCTTCAAGTATTGCTAACACATCTGAAGGGGCTGCACCGACTAAGTTAACCGCTCTAACCAGCTCATCCAGCGTAGTGCCTGGATTAAACATAAACATACGACGGTCACTTTCTGTCGCTGTGATCGTACTATTACTCGTGACGGTTGTTTGACCATTTGCCAACGCGTTAGGCTGCGAAACCTGTGTCGCCTCCGCAATCGTGACAGTCATGCCGCCATGGGTAATCGCCGCAGGGAGTAAGCGTACGTTTTGCCCAACCACTATGGTTCCAGTACGTGAATTAACGATCACTTTGGCAGATTCCTCTGCGGGAACAACATCAAGGTTTTCAAGCGTTGCTAAAAAGGAGACTCGTTGTGATACATCACGTGGAGCCGTTACCTGAACAGACGTCGCATCTAAAGGACGCGCCATATCTGGACCTAATAGATCATTGATCGCATCGGCCATGCGCTGCGCAGTAGAGAAATCCGAACGACGTAGGTTAAACGTCAAATAATCGCCAGTTGAAAATGGGGTTGCTACACTACGCTCAACAATCGCGCCATTCGGTATACGACCTACAGTTGGCGTATTTTGAATCACCTTTGAACCATCTAAACCATCGGCACTAAAACCACTCACCACTAAACTACCTTGGGCTATGGCATACACATTACCGTCGACCCCTTTCAAAAAGGTCTGTAATAAGGTGCCACCGCGTAAGCTTTTGGCTTCGCCTAAGCTAGATACCGTCACGTCAAGATCTTGACCAGGTTTGATAAAGGCGGGCATATCCGCGTGTACGGCTACCACTGCAACGTTTTTAATTTTCGGTTTGACGTTGTCCGGAAGATTAATCCCAAAGTTTTTAAGCATAGTCATAAAGGTCTGCTCGGTATAACTGGTTTTTTCCCCAGTTCCCGGCAAACCGACCACTAAGCCATAACCAATCAACTGGTTACTACGCACACCTTGCACATTGGCAATATCTTTAATTCGTTCAGCCTGACTAGATAGAGAAAACACTAGCATGGCAACGGCTAACACCAGTTTATATTTCATGATACGACTCCTTAGAAGGGCCACCAGTCGCTCATAAAGAACTGGCTTAACCAGCCCACTTTTTGAGCATCTGCGAAAGTGCCTGTGCCACTGTATTGGATACGGGCATTAGCCATTCGCGTTGAATCGACAGTGTTATCGGGTTTAATGTCCTGCGAGCGAACGAGACCAGTGACACGAATAAACTCATCACCATTATTGATTGAAATCCATTTTTCACCACGGATCACTAAGCTGCCGTTGTTTAGCACTTGCATCACGTTTGCCGAGATGCTGCCATCTAGACTATTGCTCTGATCCGCATCCGATTCACGCTTAGTGTTCATGCTATCTTTGTAACGCAAATCAATTGGCACTCCGCCGATGGACACATTACTACCACCAGCAAAGATGGGATCTAAGCTCATGTCTGAACCTTTTTTGATCTGATTGCCTGCACTCTTCTTAGCTTGAGTCGATTCCTTCAATACGATAGTGATAATGTCACCGACTTTATGGGCGCGTATATCCGAATACAAGCTAGATGCTTGGCTGTCTTGATAAATAGAGCCAGTTGCGGCAATTTTTGTCGGCGGTGCCTCTGGGTATACCGGCGCGTAAAAGGGATCATCCGCAAGGGGTTTCTTTTGCGTCGAGCTACAAGCTGCAAGCAATAACGCGACGGCCAACACAAGATATCTAGCCATGATGTTTGCCTCTATAAATTCTGAGTCACATAAGACAGCATCTGATCTACCGCTGAAATCACTTTAGAGTTCATCTCGTAAATGCGCTGACTTTCGATAAGGTTCACCAGTTCCTCGGTCACGTTAACGTTAGAGGTTTCTAAGGCGCCTTGACGAATCGCTCCCATGCCATCTAACGAAGCGGTACCTTGAATGGGCGTACCACTGGCACCAGTTTCCGTATATAAGTTTTGTCCCATAGGATCTAAACCCGATGGATTAATAAAATCCGTCATAGTCAACTGACCCACGACTTGGTTCTCTGCGGTACCCGGCGTTTTTACTGAAACTTCACCCTCCGCGGAAACGGTAATACTGGTCGCATTATCAGGAATAGTGATCGCGGGTTGTAGCAAATAGCCAGAACCTGGCGTCACAATCTGCCCTGTATCGTCTAAGGTAAACTGACCATTTCGAGTATAAGCAGTGGTTCCATCAGGGAGCTGGATTTCAAAAAATCCAGGACCTTCAATCATGAGATCCAGTGAGTTATCCGTCGTCAGCATGTTACCCTGAGTAAACATTTTTTGAGTGGCGACGACTTTCGTACCCGCACCTATGTTTAATCCGTTGGGTAGCTTAGTGTTAGATGCACTAACACCACCCGCTTGGTTAACTGTTTGATAGAGTAAATCTTCAAATACTGCGCGGCTTTTTTTGTAGCCCACAGTGCTAGCGTTCGCTACGTTGTTTGAAATCACTGAAATATCAGTTTGCTGTGCGTCTAAGCCAGTTTTACTAATCCATAACGCCGGATGCATAATCTATCTCCTAACTAATACGCATTAATGAAGATGAAGCGCGATCATTCTCTTCCGCGGTTTTCATCATCTTGACTTGCAATTCAAACTGGCGCTGAAGATCAATCAAAGACACCATTTCATCAACAGGGTTAACGTTACTGCCCTCTACGGCACCACTTTCAACTGCGACGAAAGGGTCAGCTGGTGCTGGTTCGCCTGACATTTGTCGAAATAATCCATCTTCACCACGCATCATCTGCGCATTGCCGGGATTAACTAACTTCAATCTAGCCACTTCTTCTATCACTTCAGCAGTCGCCCCCTGAGGGCGAACAGACACTATGCCATCCTGTGAAATTGACACTTTATCAATAGGTAATGGCAGCACTATCGGGCCAGCGTCCCCCATCACGGGATTGCCTCTGTCGTTATACAACATGCCCGTCGCATCGAAACTGAGACTACCTGAACGGGTATAAGCTTCACTGCCATCTTTCGCCTGAACGGCAAACCAGCCATCGCCTTTAATGGCAACATCGAGATCCCGTCCAGTGGTTTTTATCGGACCAGAGCGAAAATTAGCTGACGGAGATTCTGTCATCGCAAACACCCTTGAAGGCAACCCTTCACCGAAGGCTTGCATCGATCTGGCCTGCGCCATATCTGATTTAAAACCATCGGTATTAGCATTGGCTAAGTTGTTCGCACGGAGTGCCAGCTCATTCATATTTTGCTTAGCGCCACTCATGGCGACATAAAGGAATTTGTCCACAGACTGCTCCGTCAAATTTTCTACATGACAATATCAAAGCAAGCATCATGCCAACAAAAAATAACGTTTAATTTACTGATAGAATTGAAAAATATGAAAATGAAGTGATTTGACGGCAGGATAAAGGCTAAGTGTTGCCACTGGCGGCAACACTTAGTTAAATAAAGTAATGATTAGCGGATTTGTAATACGGTTTGTTGCAGCGTGTTATTCACTTCAAGCGTACGAGAGTTCGCTTGGAAGTTACGTTGCGCCGAAATTAAATCGACCAGTTCAGTAGTTAAATCGATGTTCGATTGCTCTAACGCCGATGAACTGATGCTACCAAAAGTTCCACTATTTGCCTCACCCGCTAACGCTGGACCTGAAGCTAAACTGGCTTTCCACGACGTATTACCCACTTGCGTTAAACCTTGTTCGTTAGCAAAACGAACTAAAGCAACCCGTGCTAAAGGCACGGTTGAACCATTAGAATAACTCGCGGTCACTAAACCATCTTCGCCGATTTCAACGTTAGTTAAGCGACCTACAGTCGTACCATCTTGCGTCAACTCAGTTGCACCAAAAGGAGCAGCATATTGCGTTGGGGCATTAAACTTCACAGTCAACTCTTGAGTACCATCGGCACCTGGCCCTAAAACACCCGCACCACTGACGCCCAAAGCCTCAGTCTTGACTATAGCAGGATCACTACCAGTGTAGACACCAACAGAATTGAACTTGAGTACAGAGCCTTTCCAACCACCAGCAGTTTGAGCTGTGCCCGTTGCATCAGGCGTACCATCGCCGGTGGTATCTGTTTGATAAGTACCAGCAGGACCGGCTAAATCGACTTGCTTTCCATCAACAGCATAGTAAGCCACCCAATTGTTCTCACCATTGTACGAACCATCTTTGGGCTTAACAAAATAAGTGGTCATAATATGTGGCTCACCGAGTGAGTCATAAATTGTCATTGATGTAACGTTATTGTAGGTTTTTGCATCTAGAGGATCGAATGCCGCGGGGTCGAGTGCACTTTCCTTAGCATTTAAGTTCATTTGTAAAGTAACATTCTCAGTCTTTACAGGGCTACCCGCAGTGTCTGGTATTTGTACCGGCTTAGCCGTCGTTAAACTCACTGATGTTGAGTTCCCATCTTTATCCACTGGGAAAGTTTGCAAATAATTACCAGCAGAATCAACCATGTAATTATTTTTATCTACCTTAAATGCTCCAGCACGGGTAAACGAGTGGTCTAATGTACCCAGTTCAGAAGCAGTAACGAAAAAGCCACCCCCTTTAATCGCCATATCAAGGGAGTTATTCGTCAACTGTAAGCTACCTTGATGGAATTGCTGTGCCACTTGGCTCGTCGCAACACCACCACCGACAGCAGTTTTAGCATTTGAAAAAATAGAATTAGCGTAAACATCCGCAAATTCAGCACGTGACTCTTTAAAGCCAATGGTGTTCGCATTAGCAATGTTATTCGCCGTAGTGTTTAAATCTTTCTGCGCAGCAGAAATGCCACTCAATGCAATGTTAAACGACATAATTCACCTCTACACTTGACTCAATTCATTTATGAGCGATTTACGCCCAATTCGGATGCTGCAAAAATTCTTTTATACAAGCTTAGGTTTCAGACACAGCTAACACATCGGTTAACTTGATGCCCATACCGCCTCTCAAGTTAAGAATCGCGCCAGTACTGGCCGTACCGAGAGAAACGCTGGTCACATGAGCATAGGTCGAGACTGGCAATTCTTGGGATTTCCCATCCACTAAACCACTCGCCTTGATCGTATAGTTACCTGCGGTTACAGGTTTTCCATCTTTATCGAGGCCATCCCAGTTAACATCGACATTGCCCCCCTTACTGCCATCAACTTTAAAGGTGGTCACAACTTGGCCTTTCTCATCCTCAACACGTACAGTAACTTCAGGAATTTTAGCTGGCGTGCTAATCACACCTTTTATTGTTGGGCTTTCAGCTGAAATGTTACCTGTATCAGTTGGGATCAATACCTTGCGACCAACAAGTCCTGATGCCTGTAATGCTTGGCTTGATGTCATAACACCGTTTAAATTAACGATTTCCTTATTCAACTTAGTAATACCATCAACCGTCGAGAATGATGCCATCTGCGCAATCATTTGGTCGTTGTCGACGGGCTTAAAGGGATCTTGCATCGATAACTGTTGGCTTAATAACGAGAAAAAGTCATCTTGAGTTAACTGCTGGCTTTTTGCTTCCGGTACTATTGAATCTTTTGGCAAACGTATGCCATCAAGAAACGGATTACCCGTTGAGCTGGTTGATGAATTCGTCGTAACGGCATTTGGCTGACTCTTATTTTGAGCCGTCTGCGCCGACGCTTGGTTAATTTGATTAATGAGGCTCACAGCTTACCTCCTAAGTAACACATGTTATTTACCCATCCCAAGTGTTTGTTGCAGCATAGACTTAGCTGCTTCAGCGACTTGAACATTCATTTGATATGAGCGCGAAGCAGAAATCATATCTGCCATTTCTTCCATGACATTAACATTCGGTTTATAAATAAAGCCGTCCGCATCCGCCATTGGATGATCGGGCGAGTATTCTTTCAGTAGTGGTTTATCACTTTCTACAATGCCTTTTACTGCAACGCCTTGAGAAGCTTGTTGCTGACTTTGGGCTTTAGCCATTTCGGCTTCAAAAATGGGATGACGGGAACGATAGGTCTTATCTACACTACTCGAGACGGAATCCGCGTTAGCTATGTTGCTCGCGGTGGTGTTTAGCCTGACCGATTGAGCAGACATTCCCGAGCCAGCAACATCAAATATGCTAAATAAACTCATGATTAATCCCCTCTCAACGCTTTCTTCATGCCACTAAACTTACTATCTAAAAAACCTAGCGACATTTGATATTCAAGTGCATTTTGCATGAATGCCGATTGTTCCTGTTGGATATCAACAGTATTACCATCACCGGTATCGGGTTGATTTGGCACACGGAACTTAACAAATTGCCCAGTCAACTCCGCAAGCCCAAAATGCTTATCTGGCTCTTGCATTTCAAGACTATTTCGCTGCTGCTGTTGGCCTCGAGCGGCCTGCATTGCCGCAGAAAAATCAACATCGCGGGCTTTGTAATGTGGCGTATCTGCGTTAGCGATATTGCTTGAAATGACTTCTGCCCGCTGCGCTCTAATACCGAGAGTGTATTGATGCACACCCAGTGCATTATCAAAATTGATCGCCATAAAATTGCCTCCTCGTGTTCTCACGAAAATAAAGCAATTCATGTGCCAACATCAGGAAAATTTTGAGAATAACAATAAGGATGAGCAAGTGATGGGTAAAAAATTACCGACAATTGTCGGTAATTTTCTTTAGAGCGGCTAAGTTAAGTCTTTTTCTGGTAATAAATGCCAGGGTTACAACGAACCATATCAAACTCGTCCGTTAAACCAGCGATAGATTCTGATGCACCGAGAAATAAAATCCCTTTGGGATTGAGAGCGGCAGCAAATTGCCGCAAAATTTTTGCCTTTGCCTCTGGTGCAAAATAAATCAGCACATTGCGGCAAAAGATAATGTCGAACTTGCCAAGCAGACTATAACTCTCAAGCAAATTATGCGCTCTAAAGTTCACCAACCGCTTCACATTATCCTTTAACTTCATATTGCCTGAAGGTAATGCATCAAAAAACTGACGCTTACGTTCTTCAGATAAACCACGCGCTAATGCCAAACTATCGTACTCGGCATTTTTGCAGCGTTCTAACATGGAAGGAGATAGATCCGTTGCTTGAATCGAAGCACTACCAGCCAAGGCACCAGGCTTCTTCTGTTGATACTCAAGAATAGTCATAGCCAATGAGTATGGTTCTTGGCCAGACGAGCAAGCCGCAGACCAAATTTTAAGCGGACGCCCCAGACGACTGTATTCAGGTAGTAGGACATTATTCAACAACTCAAATGGATAACGATCACGGAACCAAAGGGTTTCATTAGTCGTCATAGCATCGATCACTTCAGCTCTGAGCGCACGCTCAGTAGGCTTCATCGAATGCTTAACCACATCAGATAAGGATGGCAGGTTATATTTGCCCATCAAAGGAGCAAGACGACTGCGCACAAGATATTGCTTATTTTCACCCAGTACGATGCCGCTGTGTTGCTCTAAGAACAACCTAAATTGATTATATTCAGCCTCAGCGAGTGATTTATTTGGCACATTCACATCCTAAATCCTATAGCAAGCACCAAAATCAGTGCGAAACCATCATGTTATAAAGTCGAGATTATAGCGTAAAGCGTATCTAGGTACTAACCTACAGCAATTACAAACTTAAATGCTTATTCACAGCAGCGGCCAGTTCGTCGGGATTAAACTTAGCGATAAAGTCATTAGCCCCCACTTTTTGAACCATTGCCTGATTGAATACACCACTTAACGAAGTATGCAGTACCACTTTAATATGCTTAAGCTTAGGATCATCTCGGATTTCAGCGGTCAGGGTGTAGCCATCCATTTCAGGCATCTCAATATCAGAGATAATGAGGGGGATCTCATCGGCCACATTATCCATCTCTTTGGCGATCTCTTTAAGCTTGTCTAATGCTTCGCGACCATCTTTTGCGGTATCAATTTGTAAATTCAATGACTCGAGTGAACGAATAATTTGTTTACGCGCCACGGCAGAATCATCAATAACCATAATATGATAATGCTGAGTTCTGTCGAGGGTCAGTTTTTCATTGGCTTCTTCACTGATAGCCGTTTTAACTGGTGAAATCTCATCTAAGATTTTTTCCACATCGAGAATTTCAACTAATTCACCTTCAATTTCAGTCACAGCTGTCAGATAAGAATAACGGCCAGCACCTTGCGGCGGAGGCATAATCGCTTCCCAATTCATGTTGATGATCCGCTCAACAGAACTGACCAAGAAGCCTTGAACACTACGGTTATATTCAGAAATAATGATGAAACAGTTTTCAGTGCTCGCTAAAGGTTTTCCCCCTGTTGCCGCACTCAAATCAATCACTGAAATGGTTGTTCCACGAATATGAGCAACACCCTTCACATAAGGATTAAGTTTAGGCAAAGTGGTCAGTGGTGGACACTGCAGTACTTCTTTCACCTTAAACACGTTAATCCCAAACCGTTGACGACCGTTTAATTTAAAAAGCAGCAATTCTAAACGGTTTTGTCCAACGAGCTGGGTTCGTTTGTTGACTGAATCAAGAATACTCGACATAACTCTGCCTTGTTGTTCTGTTTATGTTCGGCCCTATAACTCAGTTGAGTATAGGCATATTAATTGCTTACGTCTTATCTATCGATAAACATAGTCGAAACTGAGTCAATCTTCTGACAGTGATGCAAATTATTATTACAGTGGTCAGCTTCGAACTTAATAAAAGTATAGGTGCATTCTGGCGTTACAAGCTAGTCTCTTCATTATGAAAGTAAATTTAGTCTGTTTTTTTAGTCTTTTCACCCTCTTCATGCCCGCTTTTGCGAGTGCAGAGCCTATTGTCCCCACCGTATCGGCAATCTCAGAATTAGCTAAAGCGCTTATTTCAGAAAAAATATCCGTTCCAGAAAATGCCAAAGTAAATATTTCGCCACAGATGGTTGACGCAAGAATGCTGCCGTCACAATGTTCGTCTCCAATGAAAGTTGAACTGGCTAGCGATAGGGAAATTAGCCGTAATAACACCTTAAAAGTCAGCTGCGATACACAAGACTTAGCTTACCCTTGGCAAATCTATATCTCGGTTCGGGTGGATATCTTATTCCCCGTTGTTGTCTCAACCGAAATCTTAGCACCAGGCGAACTCATCTCTCCTAGTCAAGTAGAAGTCCGTTACATTGAACAAAATAGCTTGAGAGGTGCCGAATTCGATGACCCGAGTAAATTGGCTGGTGTGCGAGTAAAACGACGAGTAGCAAAAGATAATCCCGTATTAAGCAACAACTTATGCTTCGTTTGTAAAAATGATTCGGTATCTATCTACGTTCGTTCTGGCTCATTCGAGCTCAAAACAGTGGGCGAAGCCCTACAAGATGGCAATAAAGGTGATCGGATCAGAGTCAAAAATAGCAGTTCAAACAAAGAACTAGATGCTATAGTCACAGGCATTGGCGAAGTTGAAGTAAGAATGTAAAATAATCTAAAGCTTTTTTGTAAGCTGCCGATACCCCAGTTAAGAAATCCCGTACACACGACGCTGGAGCCTAAAATGGCAATTGATATTAGCAAACTCAACACTGCAACGACTGCGCAAGTTCGTTCAGGCGCAACGAAAACGAGCAGCGATCAATCTGCTCAAGTTGCTACAAAATCGACAACACCACAAAGAAGCGACTCAGTGGTCATTACGGCCCAGGCACAACAACTTCAAGGAGCTCAGACTAAAATGGCTAGCCTTCCTGAAGTTGATCAAAAGAAAGTAGCCGAAATCAAACAAGCTATTGCCGAAGGTCGCTATAAAATTGACCCTGAAAAGTTGGCTGCCAATATTGCAAGTTTTGAAGCCGAACTTAATGACTTAAATAAAGAGTAACTATGACTGAAATAGCTAAACTGGTAGATCTACAACACGCCCATTTGGCTGTTCTTAAGCAAATCATACTCAAGGAAAAAGGCGCTTTGGTTGACCAAAACGCCGATTTACTGCTTTCCCTTGCTAACGAAAAATCGCAATGTCTGAAAGAACTAAAGACTAATGATGATATTCTGGCAAAACACAGTGATAAATCGCTACTCACTCAGCAAGTCGAACTCGTACATAAAATGGCCGAGATCAAAGACGCATTGACTGAATGCAAAGAATTAAACGAACAAAATGCCAGTTTAATTGAGATGAATTTAGCGAGTTTAAATCGCTTTGCTCAAGCTTTACAAGCCAGCAGAAACGCCTCCAGCCTCACCTATAACGATAAAGGCAAGACCTCGACTATCTCAAGTTTAGGCAATGATTTAAAGGCCTAACAAGCGCATCACTCCCACTTAGCATTCCCTTTTCTAAGCTCTGATTAGATATTAATGTCTTCTACAAAAAGAAAAGCCGCGTAAATACGCGGCTCAATACATGCTGTTGAACATACTCTCAAAAACGCTAGAAATACGTCACTTCCTTCACTCGTTGTGGACGGTTCTGTTGTTGATAAAGCGCCCAAACCTGTGAAAAATCAAGTTCTAACTCAGTGACATAATGCTCGCCTGCTGGATAACTCTTAACGACTCGTGCGCCGCGGATCACGCCAGAAACTGACGCTTTGACATTATCGTCCGTCAACATCCAATCACTGACACTGCTGTTTGCCGTTATTTTCTGCCCATAAACTTGTTCCGCTAATTCACGATAAGCCACAATTTTTGATGCCTGCATAGCCATCAACACTCTTTGTGATTGCTCTTTAGCCGGTTGAGTCGCTAACGGCGCATATCCTATAGCCGTTAACTTAGGAAAACTCGGCGGCGGCACATCTTCCCATTGCACATATCTATCTTTAGCAGCGCAGCCAGTTAGCATTAGCGCCACAATAACTAAAAGGTAGCGTTTCATTTTCCATCTCCTAAAACACGTACTTCATTCATACCCGGACTCGCCTGACGATATAAGATGCCATTTTGTGACACAATTTGCTCCGAAGGCTGCATGTAGTTTGCCAACTCTTTTTGAGTCACAAAAGTTTGAGATGCCGATACCACGCGATTGTTACTAATGTTCACAATCCGAGTATTGATCGCCATACCATTGGTTACTACGCTCATAGTCGAAACGACAAGATGCTCAACAGGAAGATCTTTCGACAATTTTTGCCAATCTCGCGTCAAAATAAAATCCCCGTCAGATGTGACTCTCAAGCCATCAGCTAAGTTTAAATCCACCACATTAAACTGAAAGCTATGGAGCGATGTCATTAATCCTTGCTGTAACTGTTGCGCTAACGCATTAGTGCCATTCAAATCGTCCACTAATACTGGTGTTGCAACTACGATAGGTTGATCAGAACGCAAGGCATCATTTTGCTTAACGAGCTCAGTCACTATTCGCTGTGCTAAATGGTTAATCACTGCCGTTGGCGGCAACCCATTGCCATCCACTAAACTCGGTTTGGGCGGCGTAACCGGTTTAGCAACACATCCACCTAACATTATCAATGTTAAGGGAATAATCACACGCTTTAGCATTGGATTTACCTCATCTATGGGTGCATTGGCAGTCAAGTGACTCACTTTCTAAGCTTCAAATTTTTAATGAGTAACAAAAACCAGCAATCTTCGGACCAACATTAACCTCAGTCCGACAATATTCTTCTATTACGCAGTATATCGACTGTAACAATGGAAACTTTATCAAAAGTTCTCATACTCAGGCACGAAATTTGCTTTATTGCCATATTAGATTAAGAGTCAGAAAACTGGCTCGATTGGTAATATCGCCATTAGCTTAGCGATAAGGATTGAATTGATGCACATACCAGGTTCAGCTTCGCTCATCATTTTGAGCCTTTTACTACTTTCTTTGCCCACCAGAGCCGAATGGATAGAAGCCAGCGGAGAAGCAACTATTATCAATGGTAATACAGCTCAAGCAAGGGAAGAAGCAATTAATCAAGCTGTTAGCTATGCGACATTAAGCACAGGTATTCAAATATCCAGCGAGCAACAAACCTCTAATGGTAACCTCACACAAAATAACTTTGCGATAAATCGCAACGCCCAAGCCATAAACATCCAACTCGTAAGTGAACAAATTCAGGGAAATAAAATATATGTATCCCTACGCCTCGATCTAAATGATGATCCAACACAACAGTGTCCTAATGGCCAATTAAAGGCCGCTATTTTAATACCTCAAACACAAATAAAAGATCGTTCTCAGCTTAGATATGGACAACTTTCAGGCTTTGAAGAGGTCATTTCAGAGGCGTTAGGGAACACTATAGAAGATTACTCTTCAACTGGCTTTAGTCACATCCATGCTAACGAGCGACTCGATATTGAACAAGACCTAGTGGATATTCGCGGTTATCGACTCCCAAGCTGGCTCAGTGAAATTACCGACAGCCAATATATTCTTCAACCGCAGATCATTGATATATCGATAGAGCCTGTACAACCCACCTTCTTAGGATTTTGGGATGAAGCTCCGCTAAGGCAATTTCAATTCAAACTCAGCCTCTATCATGGGATCAGTGGCGAAGAGGTCTGGAGCAAAAGCTACAGCACATCGGCCCCATGGGAATTTGAAGAACAGGCTATCATTGCTCCCAACAGTAATAGATTCTGGCGTTCCTCCTATGGAAAAAGTATTACTCAATTAATATTGCAAGCTACCCGAGATTTAGACAGCACACTTAATTGCAGGCCATTACTTGGCCAAGTCGTTAGCCGACAAGCAGACAGGATTATATTAAATCTAGGCCGCAAACATGGCATTCGTGTCGGTGATAAATTCCAAGTAGTATTACAACAAAACTTACCCGATAGACTCAATGAAATGCGCGCCGTCGCGACCAAAAGTCGTGCAACGGTAAAAATTGAGCAAGTAAGCGAAGAAAGCGCCACCGCAGTACTTGTAGACCAAAATGCCGCCTACAATGTACAGATAAACGACATAGCGCTTAAGATTTAAGCAACTAAATCATAAGCCTTTTAATCAAAGATAAAACCAGTATAATCACTGTCGTCTCTTCATAGCTCAACAGGATAGAGCAGCCGCCTCCTAAGCGGCCGATCGGGGTTCGAGTCCCTGTGGAGAGACCAGATAGTGACCTTGGTGATATCAAACTCCCAGAAATCTTCCGGAGAAACGGAATGACCGAGCTATTTGCGTCTAATCTCAATATTATCGTTAAGCGTTGGCCTATAGTGGCCGCTGCGGTCAAAAGCCAAACCATCAATGAATTAGATGCTCACCTTATCAACGGTCGTAATCAAACTATCAGTGTTAATGGTATTCAGCTCAGTAGTCGTCATGACCGCATCGCCGAAGCACGGCTCTTTATCAGTACATTACCTGCAGATGCAACTCACGTAACCGTCTACGGTGTCGGTATGGGAGATGTACCAAGTTTACTTATCGATAATCCACAGTATCTTTCAATTGATATTTGCATTTTAAACCTCAGCGTTTTTGCCCTCCTCATCAGTTACACTGATCAAAGCGAATGGTTAAAGCATCCAAACATTAATTTGACAGCGCTTCCAAGCGTAAAGTTAAATTTTCCAAATATCGCAATTACACCAGATCTCACTCTTGTCAGTGATGAGAATGCGACTCTCAGAGACTTATTAGTCATGGAGCTCAATCGTGAGTTCTCTAATCAACGACATCAATCTGATGATCCTGCAATATTAAAACGCTTCGAGGATAACCAACTCTATATTACTCACGATCCTGATGCCGCGAGCTTAATAAATAGTCATAGTAGTTATAAAGCTATCGTAATTGGCTCGGGCCCTTCTTTAGAAGAGCATTATGATTATCTGCAACAAATTAGTTCAAGTTCCCATAGACCACTGATCATTGCGGCAGATACTGCATTACGTGGTTTACTTCACAATAATATAAAACCAGATATTGTGATCTGCATTGACGGATTGATAGGTGAATACCATTTACCGCTAGCCTCGACTCATAACATCAATCTTGTTTATTTTCCCCGGGTTGATCCAATGGTACTTAATGCTTGGTTAGGCCAAAGATTTATTGCCTATGGAGGCAGTAAAATATACGACCAGCTCGCTTCTCGATATCCCAAACTAAGACTGTTCACGAGTGGAAGCGTCATTCATCCGGCAATTGATTTAGCGATCAAATTAAAGGCAAAAGAAATTACCCTATTAGGGTGTGATTTTTGTTATTGCAATAACAAGAGTCATGCGTTCTGGAATGATCACAAATTTGGTCAAAACGATATAAAAGAACAAATATGGGTTAATGCGGTTATTCAGAAAGTGAAGGAAGCTAAACACTGGTTGATCAATGGCAAAGGCCAGCGGATAGCGACGGATCTAAACCTAAGAGCATATCTCAGGCACTTGGAACGCTACATCGCTAAGCATCCAGAAGTAAAGTTTTACCAAGCGAGTTTATCAGGCGCTAAAATTCGCGGTTCTCAGTATAAGGACCTCATATTATGAGCTTAAGTCTACAAGATTCACTGCGGCAAACGGCAGGTTTATTTAGACTCGGTCAAGAAGCAAAGGCTTCAGTAGAGTTACGGTTATGTCTTGATAAAATAGAAAAAAACTGCCCAGAACTTGTCCTTAATTCGACTTTTCAGCAAATATTGCCTGCTATGCTTCAGGCACAAGAGCAACACGATTGGTTAAGCCTTGCCGATTATTTAGAGTATGAACTAATAGAACTAGTCTGATAAAGCAAGAGCAACAGGGCATCAAGCTTCCCAGAGACTTGCCGTTAATAGACTATACCGAGCCATTTGCGAGTAACTATGACTACACATTCACCTATTTTTATCGCTGAAGTCTCCAGCAACCATCATAGAGACTTACAGCGTTGCATTGAGTTTATTAAAACTGCTGCAGACATTGGTTGCGATGCCGTAAAGTTTCAGCTTTTCCAAATAGAGCAACTTTTCGCTCCCGAGATTCTGGCTAAAAGTGAAACGCATCGAAAGCGCAAAGATTGGGAGCTCCCAGTCAGTTTTTTGCCTGAATTAAAACAAAGCTGTGATGAATATGGCATTCAGTTTTCATGCACACCATTCTACTTAGATGCAGTGGCAGAACTGGCTCCATATGTCGATTTTTATAAGATTGCCTCCTACGAATTGTTATGGACGGATCTACTGGTAGCCTGTGCAAAAACCGGATTACCTGTCGTTCTTTCAACTGGCATGGCTACTTTAGAAGAGATAGATCAAGCGGTACTCACGCTAAAAGAAAATGGCGCGAAAGACATCACCTTGCTCCATTGCGTATCGGCATACCCAACTCCTGAGAATGAATGTAATCTTGCGGTATTAGAAAGCTTTAGAAACCGCTATCAAGTTAACGTTGGCTGGTCTGATCATACTGTCTCTAGTGCGGTACTTAACCGAGCTGTACACAAATGGCGAGCCGATGTCATAGAGTTTCATTTAGATTTAGATGAAAAAGGTGATGAATATGCTTCAGGACATTGTTGGCTGCCACAACAGATAGCACCCGTAATCCAAGGTATAAAATTAGCCAATGTGATTGATGGCAAACCAGAAAAACAATTTGTTGCTAGTGAAGCCTCAGATAGAGAATGGCGAGCGGATCCCCTTGATGGATTACGTCCACTCAAACACATCAGGCCGTATTTTTAGCCAATCATTCATCGTTCATAACTAAACACCGAGTACCATACAAGGTGTTTAGTTATAGCTTTAGCTAATGTCAAACTTAATAGTCTTGTAAACCCACGATACTCGCTTCTCTAGCTCTTCTAAAGAATCCGCTGTGACGATAAAAACACCAGCCCTATCCGCATGACTACAAATAGGTTGTATTTTTTCACCTACATTAATAAAAAACTCTAGCTTTTTGACAAAACTCTGAATTTTAACTTGTTCAATTCCATGAATTCCAATGAGTTGACCTTTTTCAGGGAAAAAATATCGATTAGCAACAAATTGATTTTGTTTTGGGATTAAGGCCTCAAAGTCAGGCTTAATATCCAGTGCAATTTCTAACGCAGTGCGTACATAGTTAATTCCCAACCCCAAAGGAACAAGACTTTCAGAAAAATCACCACCGCTCAGTCGAGTTGCAACCTCGATAACCTTTGCTCCAGTCTCAGTATAAACAATGTCACCTTTGATGACTCCGTTTTCAATATCTAATGCCTTAGCAACATCATCAATAAGTTTCTCGATTTCAATTCGCTGTAATTTGGATAAACGACTTGGTTGCCAACCGCCATTTTCGAGAATATAGGGGGCAAAAACATCCAACATCTCATAGTTACGATCAACAAATCCCGCAGTATATCCTTTTCCTTGATAAAAAAGCGTTTCGGTACTAACCTGCGGTCCTTGTAGATACTCTTCGATGATAACCTGCCCACTAAACGATTCTTCTATTGAACGCCGATATAAAGCTTCTATATCCATGCCCTCCTTCAAAAGAAACACTCCCCGGGCACCAGACCGATCTACTGGTTTTAGCACTAAAGGTAGACCGCGTTCGGCCACCAGAATACATAAATGCTCAAAACTCTCAACGGCAGAAAACCAAGGGATAGCAACATTTTTTTCAGCAAAATGTTGTTTCATAAGAAGTTTATCTGTTGTAATCAGGGCCGTTCCCAAAGGAATACAAGGCACTGAAAGATACTCGGCAAGAGCAGATACATACTGAGAAATATCACTACCCATTACCGCCACACCGTGAACAGTTATTTGTAATCGATCAACAAAAGCTTTAAGCCCTGGTAAATCTCTTGTGCTGACAATCGCATACTGATCGGCAAGCGCAAATCCTGGAGAATTGGGATTCCCATCTACAACAATGACATGCAAACCCATCGCCTTTGCTGTCTTGATGGCAAAAACTTGATCGGCACTCGCACCTAAAAGTAGGAGATTTTTTACTTCAATTGTCAAGAATTGCTCCTCCACTAACCGCAAGAATTTGCCCTGTCATATATTGTTGTTCATCCGATGCTAAAAATACGCAGGCACTTGAAATATCTTCAATTCTTCCCGCTTTTTTCAACAAAGTCATATCTAGCACTCTAGCTCCTGCAGGGGAATCTATTTCATCAGCAGTTTGATCTGTTCTAACCAATCCTGGCGCCACTGCATTAACAAGAACATTATACTCAGCGCCATAACGTGCAAGTACTTTAGTCAGGCTATTTAACCCAGCCTTTGATACCGCATAATGCACAGTCTTCGGTCCATGATACTGACCAGCAACAGAAGAAATATTGATAATTCTGCCGCCGCCATTAGCCTTCATCAAAGGAAACACTTCCTGGCAGCACATAAAGGGGCCTTTGAGATTGGTCCCCATTATCATATCCCAGGCCTCATCAGTTACTTCATCAAACCAGCCTCTTTGGTTAATACCAGCATTGTTTACCAGAATATCAATGCGACCGAACTCAATCTGCGCTAGGTGTATCAAATTTTGGATCTCACTTCGCTTAGAAACATCAGCACGGATCGCGACCACTTTACGCCCCAAATTCTTAAGCTTACTAACAACACGAAAAGCCGCCTCATCATTTGTACGATAATTAATGATTAAATCAGCGCCTTCGCTGGCAAAAGCTTCAGCAATACCTGCACCGATCCCTCGTGATGCACCAGTGATAAGCGCCACTTTACCTGTGAGTCTACCCACTCGTTATTCCTCTTGATATTCGATCCAACGCTGCTGGATTTTCACCACTATCTGTTTTACAGTAATACCAGCTTCATCACTACATTCTTGCTTACTTCCTGGCCTTATAAAACTATCTTCGACACCACTTCTAAAAACCCTGAGACTAATATCTGAATCGCTTATGGTCTCAAGTAATACAGAACCAAAGCCCCCCGCTAATACGCTCTCCTCAAGGGTGATAATGTCCATTCCAGGAACCAACAAATCGAGAATGCCATTTACAGGAAAAGGTTTGATGCTCTGAACACAAATAATACCAAACGTTTTACCTAAATTTGCCAATAGTGATTTGAGTTCCCAAGCCTTTGCCAAAGTATTTCCAAGACAAATAATATAACCATTTTTACCTTTGGCGGCGATAGACATCCCCTTGCTAAGAACTCCAGTATCAGGCTCTGAAGTACTTAAAGGCTCATAGGGATGCAAAATAACCATGGGACCCACAGGCGAAACTAAACGCCTTTCCAACAATCTCTGCGCCTCGATACTATTAATCGGATATTCTACTTGCATATTCGGGAATGATTTTAAATACGGAATATCATAAATCCCATGATGAGTAGAGCCATCGTATCCCGCAAAACCAGCCCTGACGCCCAGTACAGTGATGGGTAAATTCATATAACAAGCATCATGCAACAACTGATCGAAAGCCCTTTGCATAAAGGTAGTTTGCATACATACTACAGGCTTTAATCCCTCAAGCGCCATACCACAAGCCATTCCAACAGCGTGTTGCTCCGCCATTCCAACATCTATGACTCGACCTGGGAACAAGGCAAATAAACCATCCAAAGACGAAGCATAGGGTGTTGCAGGAGTGATAACATGAATATCAGGATCCGATGCCATAAGTGCAGCTAATTTTTCAGCAAAAACAACCGCAAATGTCTTTCCAGCAACTGTAGGTGACGCACCTTCACCAGTCATTGGATTAAAAGGCATTGAAAAATGCATTTTATAGGGATGAGAACCTGCGCAATCTAACCCCTTTCCTTTTAGAGTTTTGATATGCACTACTGTAGGACGCCCAAGAGTCTTTGCATTCTTAAGAGCCTGAACAAGAGACTTTGTGCAATGACCATTTGCAACAGACAAATAGCCGTAACCTAAACTTTCAAAAAAGTGTTGGGATTTTTCTTGCCAATTATCACCAATAGTGAGCTGCCTAACACCGCCTACTGACGGTGCTATTGCCATTTCGTTATCATTCACCACAAGAATAAGTTTGGCATCCCGATCTACACTGCCAAAGTTTAGAGCCTCAAATGCCATTCCTTCAACTAGAGAACCATCTCCGATGACTGAAACTGTAAAGTCCCTACTTCCTTTGCTTTTAAGCGCAGCAGAGATACCTGTCGCCAATGAAATTGATGTACCAGCGTGGGAGGCGTCGATAGTATCGTGCTCACTTTCTTCCCTAGCGATAAAACGACTCATCCCCTTATAAGTGTTAAGGGAGTCAAATGCGGCACGGCGCCCAGTTAAAAGCTTATGGGTGTATCCTTGGTGACCAGTATCAAAAATAATTTTGTCAAAAGGAGAATTAAAAACAAAATGAATTGCCAAGGTTAGCTCAATCACTGAAAGGTTGGCACCAATATGACCACCGGTGGCAGATATTTTATCTATCAAAAAACAACGTATTTTTTCGGCCTGTCCATCCAGAGCTTCAATTGGCAATTTTTTAAGTTCAGCTGGAGAGCCTACAAACTCAATATAATCAATGGCTGCCATAAAAAATCCTTAAAAATTAACGAATAGGTTTTATACAAACAAGAACAGTATTGGTGCCATAGGGATCAGCATCATCGTGTATAATGCCAGCCTTAATACCAATCACTTTGACAATGTGAAAATACTGTCCAACTAAGTTCAGAAGATAATCCAAACTATATTCGACTATATGGCAAGAATTCACTGGAATATGACCATAACTGTTTTGCGGTGTGCTTAGAACTAACATGCCGCCAGGTTTAATGATACGTTGTAGCTCTTTCAAACAAGCTTCTTCAGACACATGTTCTAATGTCTCGAAACTGGTAACTGCATCATAACTATCATCATCGAAGGACATGTCAGTAATATCTTCAACAAAAAACGCAACATTTTTTTGAGATGAATGAGCTTTAGCGTAGGCAACACTTTCTGGATCTAGATCAGCTCCGTGCACCGTGGCAAGAGATGTCGACATCATTCGAACACCGTAACCATCAGCACAAGCTATATCCAATACTTTCATATTGGACTTGAGGTATTTAAGCGCTAATTGATAGTGATAACCAAGCCTGTCACCCGAAGCAATCCGATGATTATTCACTTCTTGACGTGGTATCTCATAGATAGCATGTGCCAACTGCCTACACTCTCTTAAATAGTCATCCGTGTATTGAGGTAAGGACTCGAGATGTTCAAACTTATAATCATATCGATTGAGTTCAAAATAAGTTTTAGGATGAACGTGAAATTTTGCTAACTCAGGTTTATCAAGAATTGTAACCAGCATCCGAAGTGCGCCGACACGAAAGACTTCAGAGCTAAAATGAACAGGAAAGTCAGCAGGTAGCTTGATACAATCAAGATTATTTTTTTGTGCGAGACTAACCATCTGTTGACTAAGATTAGTATCGAAGCAGAAATGAATACCATCCACTCGGACAATGAAATCATCATCATTCAACTCGCTTGATGCAGCAACCATACGTCTGAGAGGGCTTTCATCAAATCCATAAAATGCTTGCAATCGTTTATCGGCAATTTCATCAACAATCCCTTTTAGCTCGCCGCCACGATCAAATTCTGGGGCAACTAAACAAAACTGAGCCTCGGGAAATGCAGTCAATGCACGCTTAATTGTCCTTACTATGGCAATTTCACCGTCAACCAATCCCATGCAAATATCTCTACCTCCAGCCCAAGAGCGAGAACTTGCCTGAATCAATACTTTGATATTACTCATATCTACCCCTACATGGCATATTATCTATAATTTTTTGGCAAAAAGGACAACTTCTCGCCCCATACCTACGCTGGCAAGCGCTCGATAAAAATCTCTTTTGACTTGATTATTACCAGCTTTCGACATCTGGGTATCGAATCTCATACGCTTTTTATGGCAAACACGTCCTAGTTCCGGTGACTCAACATAATTGTCACCCATTAACAAAAACATATCTATTGGAAAGGTTGTTTCCTTCATGACAACATCAAAGCCGACAGAAGCAAGCAAATTACCTAAGGTTTCGAAATTGAAATAATTAAGGTGATGTGGAGGAGCAACCCACCAAGGGCGATAACCTTCATAAGATCTAAGCGTTTCCTGAAATGGGTTATAGTCATTTGGAACTACAACACACAAAATACCACCGGGTACTAGTGCTTCTCTGCATAGTGACAACATTTCTCTAGGATTTGGTATGTGTTCAAGGACTGCATTGGCGTGAATTGCATCAAATTTTCCGAGAATATTGACTGTCTCTTGATTAAAAAAACTCTCAACAACCTCTACTCCTAAACCTCTTGCATGCTCGCACGCCCGCGCTGATGGCTCGATTCCCAATGCAGTCCATCCATGCCGTCGACCATAATTAACAAAATGCCCTGGGCCAGATCCCACGTCCAAAATACGTCGTGATGTATCCGTTAAGAAATACTCTAATGTTTCATAACGATCAGCATAAACCTGATCCCACCAAGAATTATCCTCACCACTTTCCTTAATAAACAAAGGCTTATTCGTAGTGTAATATTCGTGCCTATATATGTTTTCAAGTTCATCTAGAGTAGGAAGAGGGTGCACGTGCTTGAAACCGCAACTTTGACATTCAATCACTTGGAAACCATTAACATCATCGACAAGATGTCCGATGTGTTGTTCAGAAGTCTTTTGATGCATCTCTATTCCTCAAATGGACGGCGTCACTAATTTGGCTTTTCCAAGAATTAGCAAATTTCAAGCCAATTAATATGAAGTTGTAACAAACTCCCTATAGCTGCTAAGATTTTAGCATCTGATTACTCACTAGCGGTACATATATTGCTTCTGCAATTTTTTAAACTCAATTATCATTATTGGCTAAATAATTAAAGGGTAAGTGAAAAAATGCCAAAGGATCAATCCATTGCCCTGTATACGGTTTTCCACTTAAACCTTGCCTTCTCATCCATTGAAAATGAGAAGCATGGCGAGGTAGTTAAACGTTGTTACTGGCCCTTACTGGAATTAGCCCAAGATGACGTAGCCCTTGGCTTAGAAATGACAGCAAATACCCTCGAAGCAATTAAGGCTGTAGATCCTGAATGGATCAATGCGTTCAAGTCATTATTATTATTAGGCAAGTGCGAATTAGTAGCCAGTGGCGATAGTCAGATCATTGGTCCGCTTATTCCTGCCAAGGTAAACCAAATCAACTTAAGACTTGGCCAAGACTACTACCAGCAGGAGCTAGGAATTAAACCCAATATTGCCTATCTCAATGAGCAGGCGGTCTCAGCAGGTCTCTTAGATATATATATTGATGAAGGTTTCGAAGCAGTGGTTGTAGAGTGGGACAATCCTTTCTCCCACAATCCTGACTGGCACACTGAGTTACTTGAGCGCCCTCAGTCACTAGTAAGCGCGAGCGGCCGAAAAATTAAAGTTATCTGGAACCACGCTATAGCCTTTCAAAAATTTCAGCGTTATGTTCATGGAGAACTAACACAGGAAGATTACCTCAATTATCTGCTCAAAGTACTTAAACCCGGCACAATCGCTTTTCCCGTGTATGGCAGCGATGCTGAGGTATTTGATTTTCGTCCAGGGCGCTACCTAACAGAAGCCAATGAAGTAACAGGTGAATGGCAGCGAGTTAAAACATTATTTAATGCTATTAAAGAAATGAAAAAGTATCGATGGGTATGCCCATCCAGCCTTTTGTCGCTTTGGCAGCCGAGCAAACCACTGAAATTGACTAATGCCCATCATCCCGTCTCGGTAAAAAAACAAGCCAAATATAATCTGTGCCGTTGGGGATTAAGCGGGCGCAACGATCTGTTGCTGAATACCCAATGTTATAAACACCTCGCCTCACTCCAAATTAAGCCTAATGCAGATGATAATGAATGGCGAAACCTTTGCCGTCTTTGGGCCAGCGATCTTAGAACCCATCTAACAAAAAATCGCTATAACGCGCTAAAGCTAACGACACCATCCTCAAAGTCACCAACTTTCGCTCCATGGATTCCCAGAGCAGATGTAATACTAGATTACGATGCGGAACGACGCAGACTGCATATCCGAACACCCTATCTATACCTAACTCTCAATGGTAATAGAGGTCTTGCTATTGATACTCTAGCCTTTTCCAGTCAAGGGTTTGAACCCATTATAGGCACTCTTTCACATGGCTATTTCGATCATATCAGCTATGGAGCTGATTTTTATAGCAACCATTTATTACTCGAGCGCTTTCGTGATAGAGACAGGGTGACCGATCTCAACCTAGTTGAATATCAACTAGGTGAACTGGATAGCTGCCTTATTATCTTTTGTAAACAATCACTAAACAGTGGCGGTCTAATTAAATGGTATAAACTGGATAGCGAAAGCTTATACACTGGGTTTTGTTTTGAGGACAGCCATAGGCCCGAAGCCTCGGTACGTCTTGGTTTTATGACTTTATTAGACTGCGAACAACGCGCATGGTACCAAACACGTTTAGGTGGAAACCAAGATGAGTTTTTCCAAATTACTGATGACATGGATCAAGGAGCCGCAGTATCTTCCATCGTATCCTCCTCAAGTGCACTAGGCGCTACAAATGGTACCATCAGCTTTGGCAGTAAGACTCGGGGAATACACATCAGTTGGAACCCTGCCAACTGTGCAGCACTGCCAATGATCTCAAGTAAAAAAATTAACAATCAATATTTGAACCGTCTGTGGTTTTCCCTTGCTGAAGCTGATGAAACCCTAAAATCTGGGGGGCATTTACTCAACTTTGCCATCTGTATCACTCCAACCATGAGACCTTGTCATGTCTAAAGCCCTTGCAATTGTTGGTGCTCGCCTTAACTCTAGTCGTCTCGCAGGCAAACACTTATTAGAGCTCGCAGGGAAGCCGCTAATTGAACAGTTATGGCGCCGCCTAGCATTGTGCCAAGAGGTTAATAGTTTTGAACTGGCTACCACTGCTGATGATTTTAATAAACCTCTCATAAATTGGGCACATACCCACCAAATTTGTTGCCATCCTTTTAAAGGAGATGTTAACGATCTAATGGCACGACTCGATAACATAATCCAAAGACAAGCACCTGACTTTATTATCTATATTTGCGGTGACTGCCCACTCATTGCTCCTGATTTTATCGATCATGCCCTGACAATGCTTAAGGCTTCGGGCAAAGACAGCATCAAACTCCATGATGGAGTCATCTCTATTCACGAAGGCATGGCATTTTACAGTCGCAAAGGATGGGAAAAACTGATGTCTGTAAGCCAATGTGCCATGTCGAGGGAGCACGTGGGTTACGCGGACAGAATCACCCCAGTGCTTGACTGCTTAAGTATTACCGATAGCGCAAATTATTCGCAGATAAAACACCGAATATCAGTAGATACTCAAGCCGACTATCGCTTTATGGAAGAAGTATATCGCCGTTGGTACAAGATCCATACTGTAGACACCATCGTCAGCCTAGCATGGGTGCAACAACAGTTATTAGAAGATCCAATGCTAGCGGCTATCAACAATCATGTGAAACAGAAAGCGGCAGATAAACTGTACGCAAAGGCCAGTATCTATTGTCATCTAGGACCCTCTATTGGCTTGGGACATTACAAGCGGTCCAAATCGATTGCCGATGCATTGCAAGAGTATCTTGGAATTGGGGCCATAGTACACGTCCAATATGAAGGACCACAACTTGAAAAAACATCACCTCGACTTCACTGGTATAAGAATGAAAATGAGTTGCTAACAGCCATGATTTTGGATCCAAATCCACTCATTCTACTTGATCTACATCCAGACTTTATTTCACTTCCAGCACTTAGAAAGACACTCCAGCCACTCAGAGATAAAAATACTAAAATTGTAGGGATAGATAAACTCATATCAATTATAAATGAGCTTGATTGGTTATTTATCCCTAGCTTCAATAAATCATTTCAGCATCCTAAGGTCTCTGTCGGCTGGCAAAACTATCTATTTTCTTCAATGCCCCAACAAACAAAGAAACACCAAATTCTTGTATTAACAGGTGGCAGTGATGCACTTGCTTACGGCACCATTTTACCCACGCTACTATCAACACTTTGTACTGATTGGCCTATTATTTGGGTACAAGGACCACTGGCCTCCCCCCCCTTATTGCCATTAAGTTCAACAATAAGCGTACTGACAGATCCCGATGATCTTCATGAGTTAATCGCAGAGTCAGAAATTATTTTAACTTGCTATGGCTTGTCACTATTCGAATCCATCTTCTCAAGTGCTGCTAGCATATTACTCCCGACACAACATTTGTGTGATAGCGTAGAACTCGAATTGCTTATCAAAGAGCACTGCTGCCTTACGAGTAGTTCCCTTCCTGATGCAATCTCAAAACTTAAAGATTTATTGAGTGATTGCAACGCAAGACAAAAACTACAAAAAGAAGCAAGCAGAGTATTTAACGACCACGCAGGTATGATAAATCTGATGGAAGATATTCAACGGCTATTGGAACAATAGTGTCTAAAACCATACAAAATTTAAGTAGATATATGCTACTCGCAGCCAGAGGCTGCCGAAATGGTACTTGGCTAGCATAGATTAACTTATGCAAGTAAAAAGCGTAGCTACGATATATTGCAACTCAGACCGGTCCAATGTGGGATATAAAGGAAGTGTGAGAATTTCTTCATAAAAACGTTCAGCATTAGGAAAGTCGCCAGTCTGAAAACCAAGAGAAATATAAAATGGCTGCAAATGTACAGGAAAATAATGCACATGCACTTGAATATCATTACGACGCATTGTATCGAAAACTATACGACGTTGATCCGCATGTTGTAGCCGTACCATATAGAGATGTCTAGCGCTGATAGAATCTGGTATAGGGTCAACAACATTCAGTCGTAAACCTGCTAGTTCTTGCTCATAGATATCAGCCAATTGATTTCGCTTAGTCACAAAATTATCTAGACGACTCATTTGTGATAGTCCCAGAGCAGCATGTAAATCCGTCATTCGATAATTAAACCCAAGTAAATGCTGCTCGTAATACCAGTCCCCTTCATCAGGCCTAAGCATCATTTCAGGTACTTTGGTTATTCCATGACTCCGATAGAGAGCCATTTTTGCTGCCAACTCTGCGCAGTTAGTCATTGCCATGCCACCTTCGGCGCTGGTAATAATCTTCACCGGATGGAAACTAAAAACTGTAATGTCCGAATATTCGCAGCTGCCAAGTTTATGACCCTGATAGCTACCGCCTATTCCATGTGAAGCATCCTCAATAACCTTAAATCCGTATTCATCAGCGAGTGCCGAAATGGCCTGCATATCGCAACTGTGACCGCATAGATGAACAGGAATAACCACCTTTGGTAAAGTTCCTACCTCTGCAGCAAGAAGCAGTTTTGTTGCCAGAGCCTTAGGACACATATTACCGGTATAGGGAGCCACATCAACAAAGTCTACTTCAGCGCCACAATAAAGCGCACTATTTGCTGATGCGACAAACGTAATAGGAGATGTCCAGACTAAATCCCCCCTTTCTACACCTAATGCAAGACAGGCTATATGTAATGCTGAGGTAGCACTATTTACTGCTACTGAATATTTTGCACCAACAGCCAGTGCCACAGCCTGTTCGAACACAGGAACGACTGGACCTTGTGTCAAGTAATCTGATTTCAATACCGCAAGCACAGCATCGATATCATCCTGATTAATATCATGCCTTCCATATGGAATCATGAACATGACTCCTCATCTAGTTTTAATATTTCTTCGACTGTTAAAAAATGAACATTACTACCAGAGTTATATTCGAAGCCAGAATTAACTAAAGTGCCAACTTCATTTAAAGCATTAACTGTAAAATCACTTTCACGACCAAAAAATTTAATTGATGGTGTGATAACAAAATGATCATAGAATTCTATCGTATGATGAGAATCATCACCTGGACACATAACTTCATGCATTTTTTCACCAGGACGAATACCTACGATCTCATGTGGTAATCCATTACCATAAGCATCCGCTAAATCGGAAATTCGTATTGAAGGGATCTTAGGTACAAAAATTTCTCCACCTTGCATTCTAGAGAAATTTTTAAGAACAAAATCAACACCATCTTGGAGTGTAATCCAAAAGCGTGTCATATCGGGATGGGTAATAGGAAGAGATGAAGCACCATTAGCAATCAACTGCTTAAAATAAGGAACGACAGAACCACGAGAACCTACGACATTTCCATATCTGACGGCAGCAAAGCGTGTTTTCCCAGGACCTACGATGTTATTGGCTGCAACAAATAACTTATCAGAAGCCAACTTTGTCGCACCATAAAGATTAATTGGACTCGCAGCTTTATCTGTCGATAAGGCGATCACCTTTTTTACTTTATTAGCAATAGCGGCCTTAATAACATTCTCTGCACCATAAATGTTTGTCTTGATACATTCCATAGGATTATACTCTGCAGCAGGTACCTGTTTTAATGCTGCTGCATGGATAACATAATCGACATCTTGCAATGCTTGCATTAAGCGGTCGGCATCACGCACATCTCCAATGAAATAACGCATACAGGGAGCATTAAATATCTGCTGCATTTCAAACTGCTTCAATTCATCTCTGGAAAAAATGATCAACCGTTTGGGCTTATACCTTTCTAAAATTGTTTTTGTGTATTTCTGCCCAAATGACCCAGTGCCACCTGTAATTAAAATTGTTTTGTTATCAAACATAGGGCCTCCCCAGTGGCTCAATTTAGCTTTCCATCTTGATAATGTAACCGTAGCAACCTATACAATTGACGATTTACTGCTAAAGCAATTAAATCAAAGCAAAAAACAAGCCAACATGGCATAAAATCATTACTAGAACGTAGTTTACTCACCTATAAAGCTCTATTAGTATAGGTAGTTACTCGTAAAATTTACATGATTTTATAGGCTAATTTCGACTTTATTGCATCAAGTCAGCCCTTTCTAACTAGTCAATCAACACCTGAGGGCTAAATGTCAATATAAACTGTCAAAAAAATAACATGGCGCATTTATTGCTGTTTTCTACCTGAGCAATTTTTTGCCTTGGCATATAAGATAAGAGCTCGTATTGACTTACTTGCCGACCAATAGGAATGTATAACTAATGAACAAAATATTGAATAGTTTCGCAATAAGTCGATTTAATGAATACTATTTACCTAGCATAAATCGCCATACTTTTGAAAATCTTGACTCAAAAACAATTTATAACAATAAGTTTAAAAAGGCATTTTCGATTAAAGATAAGCTTAATATTATTATTGGAATGGACTCAGGACTGCTAGCAAGTTATGCATTAGAACAGGAAATCGCTTTAGGGTCTAAATTTATATTTATCGAATTGGATGAAGTGCTACCATTATTAATTATAGATATCCCGTCAGCTAAGCAAAAAAACTTTAAGATAGTAAATGAAACTGATTTTCTAGAGCAGTTAGAACAAGAGGATATAAAAATATATCTCGCTAAAGGAGAGTATGAGATTTATGCTTCTCTTGGTGTCACATCCCAACACCTAGAAGCCTATAACTCACTATTTAGCAGAATAGAAAACAAAGTCCAAGATGAATATTTTAATCATAGGGTTTTATTCACCCAAAAAATATTCTTTCAGACTCAACTAGAGAATATCCCAGACAATCACACACCTGCAAAGCTTCTTAGAAACAAATTTGAAGGGAAAACTTGCTTGGTCGTTGCTGGCGGCCCCTCACTTGATGAGCATATTGATTGGATAATAAAGAACAGTGACAATCTTTTCATTATTGCAGTGTCGCGTATTGCAGGTAAGCTAGCTAAACACTCTATTTCAGTTGATATTATCACTTGCGTTGATCCACAAGAGTTTAGCTTTGATGTTAGTCGAGAAATTTTTGCATTAAGTGAAAACACACTTCTAGTAAACTCTTACCACGTTAGTCCAAAAGTACTTTCACAATGGCAAGGACAAAGTATATATCTAGGTCAACGATATCCATGGAGTGGCAAAAAGGATCACGACAACATCATTACTGTCGGGCCGACAGTTACTAATAGTTCGATTCGCCTAGCTGTTGAGATGGGGTTCAAAAAAATACTATTAAGTGGTGTTGATTATTGTTACTCAAGATCTGGATACACTCATGCAAACGGAACAGTTGAAGCTAATCTAGGCCCTAATTTAGGACATAATAATAAATGGGTCGAAACCTATGCAGGCTACCAAGCTGAAACTCCAATACAGCTTGTCCATGCGATGGAGTCACTAGCATCTGAGGCTAAAAAATATCCTAATGTTGACTTTATAAATTTGTCAAAAAATGCTGCAAAAATCGAAGGCATTTCTCATATTTCTACTAAAAATATTATTCTTGATGAACTTGGTAGTAAAATAATTTCTTGCCTAGAAAAGTGCGACACCCAAAATAAAAAAATTGACTTAGAACAAACATTAGATGAATGTAAAAAAGCTAAAGACGATCTCACCAAGCTACTAAAGCTAACAAAGAAAGCGTTAGCGCTATCTAAAAAACTCAATTTAAACTCATTGAACTCTGATGTCATACTTGATGAAGTCAATAAGATTGAAAAAAGTATAAACTCAAAGTACCCAGAGCTAACAAGATTAATTAAAACCTATGGATATCTTGAGTTTTCAAAGTTTCTAACTACAAGAGAAACAGAAAATTGGACTCAATCACACATTAATAAAATGACTATAAATTACTATAATGCATTTAATACGACCTGCCATAACATTCTTAAACTAGTAATAAAATCTTACAAAAAAATAGTTTTTAGAATATTAGAAATTGATTCTAGCTCATTAGCTCCACTCGCCCCTGTCTGGCTAGAAAATCATCAACCTGGTAGAGTTTTCTTATGGTGCAAAAACCATAAAGTTGCATTATCTGACTCGCATGAAAATTTTATTTTTTCACAATTAAAAGATAAATTTGAAGAAGATATCACTCAAGTACGAAAAGCTTATATCGATACGCTAAATAAAGCCTCTGGAATGGAACGCGTCTATAAAAAAATTATGGGACTAAACTCGAATGAAAATAGTTATGGATTATCACTTACAGTCCAAAACTTATTCCCCTTAATTGAATCTGACAATGAAGCTAAAAGGCTGTACCACCTCGCCTTATCATTCCAACTCAGCCTTGAACAGCAGCCGCAGCAGGCATTAGATGCTTTACTTGCTCTGCCTGAAGAACTTTGTACTGAGATGGAGTTAAAGCATATTATTTTACTGGCGCTCAAACTAAGTAACCTTGAGCTTGCAACAGCAACTCTAGTCAAAATTTTGGCTTATAGTGATGAGTACATGCCTCAGTATGCGCATATTTTAAAACTCCAAGGCAAGATTCAAGACTCAGTTAATGTCTACCTAGATTACCTAGAGAAGTATCCATCAGATACACAAACATGGATAAAACTTGGATTATTCATGTTTGAAATCAATCAAATAGAAGCTTCGCATACTGCATTTTCTAATGCAATTAATGCCGATCCCGATAATCAAGTGGCACGTGATTACTTATCTGAACTCACAAGACTAATGAACGTCTCACAATAACAGGCTCAAGATCACCGAACTCGCATATTCGTGTTCGGTGATTTCACTATTACCTCGCTAGACCGTATAATTAGCCTCGTTTCAGCATTGCTCATCTGCATATCCTAGGAGATTTTGTTTGGCTCATACCTATATACCTTTAGAAACTTACCGCCGTAAGTGGATTTTCAACCACAAAGACTTGCCTGTCACCGACGAGGACAAGGCGCACATCCTGCCGTTAACAGATAAAAGTGCGATGGAAATCTGGAGCCAATGGATCAGCAACAAGAGTAGTCGTGCGGAGCAATTTACTAAGGGAGACTGGGCGGCGAAGGCTGATGCTTGGGTGGAAACAGATCATTGGCAGAGCGCTTGGGATAGTGAAGATAGCAGTTTACCCACCATGTTAGCTGAGTTTATAAAATGGCCCGATGAGACGCCGGTGTATTTTTGCTATGAAAAATATCAGATTATTGAAACTCGTTGGGATGTGTTCGTCCGCAATTGGAAGTGTTTTCTTTTCTTTGATGACGGTCCCATTTTGATCTCGCCAAAACAGAAACAAGCGGTGATGTTCGAACAGAGTGGTCAGTACAAGCTAGGCACTCGCAGATAATTTATACAGGGTGCTTAACGCTGATGATTTCCCATCGATAGCTTTACGCCAACACTTTTACGCCGATAATTTAGCGCGATGAGTCATCTTGTTGGCATGCTCATATTTAATGATGAGTATGCCATATTTAACCATGTTTGAATGATGCGTAAGCACAATTAGCCTATCACTCACCTCTTCTTTAGATTAACATCCGTTTTCGGTGCCGAGTATTTGAGAAGTTGGGGGTCAACTTTTTGCTGTAAATACTCATAAAAAATCTGCTTAAAACCCAATAATTAAAATAGAAAAATGAGGTGTATTATGAAGTTACTCTCCACTCTTACCCTAGCAAGCGCGCTGTTATTACCCCACACATTAATGGCCAAAGAAGTCTCAGGAGTGCAAGTCGCCGAGACAGTGACATTAGATAGCCAAACATTACACCTCAATGGTGCGGGCGTTCGCAGTAAGTTCTTTATGGATTTATATGTAGGCAGTTTGTATTTGCCAGCAGCATTAAGTAGCACTGCAGCGGTTATTGATGCACCAGTTGCAGCGATACGCCTTAACATTACCTCTGGCATGATCACCTCAGAAAAAATGCGCGATGCGATCACTGAAGGTTTTGAGCAAGCGACGGCAGAAAACACCGCCGATATTCAACCGCAGATAGATACCTTTATGGCGCTGTTTAAGGAAGAAATTAAAGAAGGTGACCAATTTACCTTAGTCGCCAATAAAGCCCGTGGCGTGACAACCTATAAAAATGGTCAGGAACAAGCCACCATCGAAGGTGAAATGTTCCGTCAAGCACTGTTAAAAATTTGGCTAGGTGATAAGCCAGCCCAGAAAAGCCTCAAAGAGGCCATGCTGGGCAAATAACTGACATTAACGTTAGAATTTGAATTCGATATCCAAGGCCGCTGCGCCTTGGTTATCCATTTCAAGCGCGGCTTGATTTGTCACTTCTAACTCACCATCAAAGTAATAACCAGCATAGAGATTTACGGTTAGAGCAGGCGTTGCTCGCCAACCGCCACGCAGATAACTCACCCATTCGTTCGTTTCTACAGCAATATCATCATCCTCAATAAGGAATCGCTCAGTACGACGTGAACTACCCAAACCAATATTCCAATCAGGATTGAATTGATAACTAAGCTCTAGTCCTGCTGGACCACTAAAACCAGCTTGGAATGGATTAGCCAGTGTCCAATGTTCATCTATCTGCCAACGCATGGCAAGATAAGGCACTGTGCGAACTTCATCGATATCATTAAGATACGCGACGCCAAAGCCAATCATGTTTCCCGAATCAAATGCATACATGGCCGATGCCACAATACCGTAACTCTGAGCTTGGCTAGCCGATGCAGTATCGGCGTAGGCATATTGGATCTGCGGCGCTAAAAAGAAGGCCCAATGTTTATCCATGCGATAATTTAACGACACTCCGGCACGGTAACGATTAATATGATCCCAATTCTGTCCGTCAGTGCCAAACAGCGGTGCGACATTGTTTGCGCCAGTAAGCGTGATGTTACGCCAGTCATAATCAAGTCGGTCATAGCCCACACGAAAACCTAGCGACCATTGCTTATCCAGTGATACATTCATCCCAGCATTCAGTAATAAGCTGTCCCTTTGTAGCTCAGTATTGCCATTAGCTACCTCGGCGCTTTGGGTGCTGATCTGTGTGACACTTAATCTAAAAGGTTTGTATTCCTGCGAAGGTTTATCCGCTGCAATAGCGGCACAGCTCATTAACGGTAACAATAACAAACTGCTTTTCAGCAACCGCTGTTTTACGCTTAATGGTGCGAGTTTTCGATTAGCCACGCTAGCTCCTTGCATTTAAAATAATGGATAAATTTTTGTGCATAATACGCGCTATTGAATAAAAAGGTTCACACTTTCAAAATGAAGATACAAACTAATACCTCTGAAACAAACAAGCCTTCACTCTACCCGATGCGCCCTCAAGAACATGTCAGCACAACCCAATATATAATGATTCCTGTCGTCAAAAAGTTCATCGGCCACTAATCCCAATTCTAATTTAAGTTTTAACTCACCAAACAACATTAAACATAAACGCACTGCACTATGGTGAGCATTACCAAATCGATATTGCCCTAACGCCTCTACAGCGACTAAATAATCCGCCAATAAGCCCACTATGTGTTTAGGGCCTGCATCAAAGAACAATCGCGACACTTCAGGATGACTTTCGGATTGCGCCACACAGGCTTTGAATACAGTAATAGCTTCAGGACTGACAATCATCTCCCCAAATTGCAAGGCAAATTGGGTTAATGCCGATTCCGGTTTAGTGGGATCACTTAACAAATCATCATTAAGATTATGGCCAACACACTTAGATTCAATTGCCGCAACAAATAATTCATCTTTGCTGCCGTAATGGGAATATACGGTTTGTTTCGACACGCCCGCAAGCTTGGCAACCTCATCCATACTGGTATGAGGGAAACCTTGACGACAAAACAAATCAATAGCAGCCACAAGGACTTGCTGACGTTTTTGTTCACTACGGCTCAAAGGTAATTGCGTCTCAGAGGAATGCGTCATATCAACTCTCAAATGGATAGACATAATTAATTGGCATTAGTTAAGCACAAAATAGACTAGACAGTCTAGTTTCGTGCAACTAGACTAGCAAGTCTAGTTACATAGTATTAACGTTTAACTTACAGTGGAAGCCTTTAAAATGGATCGAACTGCCCGACTTTCTTGGCGCACTCTTAGCGTCTGCGTGTTTGCTTTAGCCACATTATCCGCCTGTCAAAAGGAAGTCACCGAACACGCTACGACAGCCACGCTACCCACAGTCACAAGCCAAACGTTGATCCAGACCCCAAGTTATGAACACTTTCAGACCTTCACTGGCACCATCCGTGCAGGTAATACCACAGGTGTAGGCTTTGAACTAGCGGGAAAGTTAAACAATTTACAGGTCGATTCTGGGAGTAAAGTTAAGCAAGGACAAATACTTGCAGTTCTCGATACCCGGCTACTCGAAGCCGAGCGTCAAGAGATCCAAGCAAGTCTGGCACAAACCCAAGCCGATGTTGATCTGGCCACCAGCACTCTAAAACGTAATCAAGAATTGAAAAAATCGGGCTATGTCTCTGAACAGCTATTAGATGAAAACCGCTCACAATTAAATAGCTTAGCCGCAGCGAAAAACCGTCTACTCGCCTCGCAGCATGCCAACCAACTTAAGCTCGATAAATCCATTTTAATAGCTCCCTTTGACGGTACCATAAGCCAAAGGCTACATAATCTTGGCGAAGTGATTGCCGTGGGCAGTCCTATCTTCACCTTAGTGGGTAACATCAATCCTGAAGCTTATATTGGTGTTCCTGTTGCGCTAGCGGAGCAATTTAACACCAAACAGCAAGTGCAAGTTAGTGTACGAGATCAAACCTTTTCTGCTGAAATTGCCGGTATTAGCGCTGAAGTCAATCCCATCAGTCGTACCCTACAACTGAGAATAAGCCTGCCCCGAGATGCCCGTGTGATTAACGGCGAAATTGCGTATCTGCATCAACAACAGCAAATCCCGCAACCGGGCTATTGGGTACCCATTTCCGCACTGACGGATGGTATTCGCGGATTATGGAATCTCTATGTCATCGCAAACTATGAACAGCAATCCATCATAGAGCGCCGCGATGTGGAAATCCTCTACACCACCCAAGACATGGCCTACATTCAAGGCGCGATTCAGCCTAATGAAATCTATGTAAGTCAAGGGCTGCATAAGCTGGTCGTCGGCCAAACTGTATCTCCCATTGCTGCAGCCACGAGGTAATTATGATTAAAGCCTTTGTTGAAAACGGCCGCTTAGTCAGCCTCGTTATTGCACTATTACTTGTCGCAGGCTTTGGTGCGATATCGAGCCTGCCGCGTACTGAAGATCCCCACATAACTAACCGTTTCGCCTCAGTGATCACCCCTTATCCTGGCGCCTCAGCCGAACGGGTAGAAGCCTTAGTGACTGAAGTCATTGAAAACCAGCTCAGGCGTTTGGAAGAAATTAAGTTGATCCAATCGACCTCTCGACCAGGGATTTCAGTTATACAGTTAGAATTGAAAGACACAGTTAAAGAAACGGCTCCTGTATGGTCTCGAGCGCGGGATTTATTGGCCGATGCGAAAATTAATTTACCTGAGGGCATACAATCTCCCACACTCGATGATCAAATTGGTTATGCCTACACCGCCATCTTAAGTTTAGTGTGGAATAGTAATACGCCCGTACAAGTCGACATGCTAAACCGCTACGCAAAAGAATTACAGAGTCGGCTCAGGCTGTTATCGGGCACGGATTTTGTCAAACTTTACGGCGCCCCAACCGAAGAAATGCTAGTGCAGCTTGATGGTAACAAGATGAGCCAGTTACAGCTCTCTCCTGCGTCCATCGCCCATATTCTCAGCGGCGCCGACAGTAAAATTGCTGCGGGTGAAATCAACAACCGTGAATTTCGAGCCTTAGTTGAAGTCTCCGGCGAGCTTGATTCTTTAACCCGTATTCGCCAAGTGCCGCTTAAAATTGATAGCCAAGGGCAAATTATTCGCCTCGGCGACATAGCCACAGTGACTCGCCAAGCTCAAACCCCAGCGGATAGCATAGCGTTAGTCGATGGTGAACAAGGCGTAATGGTTGCAGTACGAATGATCGATAATACCCGTGTTGATCTTTGGCAAGCGCAAGTCAATAACGTCGTTGACGAACTCAATCGCGAAGTCCCCGCCAATATCCAGATCCAATGGCTATTCGAGCAAAACAGTTACACCAGCGAACGACTTGGCGGGCTAGTGGTTAACCTGCTGCAAGGATTTGTCATCATCTTACTGGTATTACTCCTCACCCTAGGCTTAAGAAACGCCATTATAGTGGCGATTTCATTGCCGCTCACAGCGCTGTTTACCTTGGCCTGCATGAAATATATCGGCCTGCCGATACATCAAATGTCGGTGACAGGACTCGTCGTCGCCCTTGGGATCATGGTGGACAATGCGATAGTGATTGTCGATGCCATATCACAAAGGCGTCAGCAAGGAATGAGCCGTTTAGCCGCAGTGAGCGAAACCTTACACCATCTTTGGCTGCCCTTAGCGGGATCGACTATCACCACTATTTTGGCTTTTGCGCCCATAGTACTCATGCCCGGTGCTGCGGGAGAATTTGTCGGTGGCATTGCCATGTCAGTGATGTTTGCGCTGCTGGGCTCTTACGTGATTTCCCATACGTTAATTGCAGGGCTCGCGGGACGTTTTAGTCATGAAGGTAAACAGGATGTCTGGTATCAACACGGGATCAACCTCCCGCTAGTGAGCCAATATTTTCAAGCGAGCCTGAGAATTGCCCTTAAACGCCCTATCGTCAGCGCGCTGCTTATCGGCATTACACCAGTATTAGGGTTTTTCGCCTCGGGTAAGATGACGGAGCAATTCTTTCCGCCATCGGACAGGGACATGTTCCAAATTGAAATCTATCTTGCGCCCCATGTGAGTTTAGAAAACACCTTGAACCAAGTGCAGTTGATGGATAAAAAACTCCACGCAGTCACAGGGATCACTCAAGTCGATTGGGTGGTGGGCGGTAATACGCCCTCATTTTATTACAACCTGACGCAGCGCCAACAAGGGGCGACTAACTATGCACAGGCCATGGTAAAAGTGACTGACTTTGAGCGTGCTAATGAGTTAATCCCCGAATTACAACAGCAATTTGATAGCGCTTTTCCCGAAGCGCAAGTACTAGTACGAAAACTCGAGCAAGGCCCGCCCTTTAATGCGCCAGTGGAGTTAATGATCTTCGGCCCGAATCTAGATACTTTGCGATCATTGGGCGACGACGTTCGTAATATTCTCGCGCAAACGCCGGACGTACTTCACACACGTGCAACCTTAAGTGCCGGTGCGCCTAAGCTGTGGCTACAGGTAAATGAAGATGCCAGTCTAATGAGTGGGTTAAGCCTGACGGACATTGCCAAACAGATCCAAATGTCAACCACAGGCGTTATCGGTGGCAGCGTGCTTGAGCAAACAGAATCCTTACCCGTACGAGTTCGCCTTACTGATGACAGTCGCGAGCAGGTGAGCCGCCTTTCTGAAATTCAATTAATGACACCTTCGGGTGAGTCTGTTGCATTATCCGCCCTCGCCCACAACGAAGTGCAAGTGAGCCGCGGCGCCATTCCAAGGCGCAACGGCCAAAGGGTTAATACCATAGAAGCCTACATCGTCAGTGGGGTATTACCTGCTCAAGTACTTAATGATGTCAAAGATAAAGTGGCTCAATTACCGTTGCCATCGGGTTATCGCATTGAAATCGGTGGGGAAAGCGCTAAGCGTAACGAAGCAGTCGGTAATTTACTGTCCAATATGATGTTGGTCGTCACCTTGTTATTAGCCACTGTGGTATTGTCGTTTAACTCCTTTCGGCTCACAGCGATTATTCTATTGAGCGCGATACAATCAGCAGGACTAGGCCTATTAGCCGTGTTTGTGTTCGGGTACCCATTTGGATTCCCAGTCATCATAGGACTACTTGGATTAATGGGACTTGCCATTAACGCTGCGATTGTGATCTTGGCCGAACTAGAAGATATGCCGAGCGCTCGGCTCGGCGATATGGAAACCATAGTCTCTACCGTCAGCAGCTGTGGTCGTCATATCAGCTCAACAACCATTACCACCGTGGGCGGTTTTATTCCGCTCATCATTGCTGGCGGCGGGTTTTGGCCTCCCTTTGCCATTGCTATCGCGGGCGGCACCCTGCTGACGACTTTACTTTCTCTGGTATGGGTTCCAACCATGTATTTGCTGCTGATGAAAACCCGTACGGCAAACACCCCATCCGCGATTCAAGCTCAAATCGCATCATGAACTAGATATTGGTACAGTTTATCTTTAAGGTTTAATCGCTCTAATTTTAACGCTAAAAAGTGCTCATCGGCGGTGGGCACTTTTGTTAACTCCAGCGCCCTAATTTTATTATCGAGCTCATGGTAACGACTAGCCATGGTCGCGAAGGCAGTATTATTGACTTTTAAATGCTTAATTTGATCGACAAAATCAGGAAACTCATAAACCAACGCATGATTCTCACCTAGCATATACACTTCTCCTATAATGTGGTTCTAACACTATGAACTCCATTCACCTTAAGCAGCTTAGTCTATACCTTCAGAATACAGCCAGTACTTGGGCATGTTATCTGCTAACATTTCTGCAAAATAAGCTGATGAGTCCAAGTCTAAAACTGCAAAAAATATCAACGAAATGAGTTTAAAATTGCAGAAGTTTTAGACCCACATCAAGACTACAGAGTAAAACTTAGGCTACATTGATGTAACCGTTACCTATAGGATCTTACGATGAATTATAAAAATTGGCCTATTGCAAAACAAATTGGCGCCCTCGCGTTTATTCTCACTCTTCTCATCTTTGGCGTATTGAGTACCGTCTCCTATAAAGCCGCTTCAAATGTATTAGAAGATAAAGGTATCAGTGCCATGAAATCTGAAATGCGTGCAGTTTCAGACATGTTAGAGCTGCAGTACGATAGTCTTCTGCAGCTTGCGAGACGCAACGCCGATGTTTTTAAGGAAATGTATCCTGGACAATTTAGTCTGCAAAATAAAACTGTCAATGTGATGGGAGTAGGCTCTCCAGCCCTAATGCATGAACAAGAACAAGTGAACTCATCAAAAAGTAAAGTCGATCGTTTTGCTAATCTAACTGGCGGTACCGCTACAGTATTTGTGCGTGATGGCGATGACTTTATGCGAGTTTCGACTTCGCTCAAAAAAGCCGATGGCAGCCGTGCACTAGGTACTTCCCTTGGCAAAACACATCCAGGCTATCAAGTGCTGCTCAGCGGTAATGAATACGAAGGTTATGCCAAACTTTTCGGCAAAGACTACATGACAGTCTATCGTCCAGTGAAAGACACACAGGGCAAAGTTATTGGTATCTTATATATTGGCTTCGACATCACCAGTTCCTTAAAACAATTACAAGAAGCAGTTAACAGAATCACCTTAGAAGAAAGTGGCCATTTTCTATTAGTACGCAAAGCAGACAATGTGTTAGTCGCCCATCCTAAGTTCAACGCAGGTGACATCATCACCGAAAGTATGCTTGATGGCTTAAGTGTTGCGTATGCCACCCAAAATGATGCGGAATCCCATTACAGCAATAGTAAAAATGAGCCCATGTTTGCCTATAGCCAAACCGTAACAGGCTGGAATTGGGTGCTAGTGGGTCAAGTCAAAGCAAGTGAGCTTAATGAAGAAAGTATGCAATTGCTCACCATCAACGCCATCGTTGCTATCACAGGGATCGCGCTGATCACAGCGCTATTATCAGTTGTCTTAATTCGCGCACTCAAACCTTTGCATGCCCTCCAAGTGCATATGGAAAATTTAGGCAGTGGCGATTTTAGCCATCACTTAGCGCCATCAGAACCACAGAGTCAAAACGAAGTGGATCGAATTACGACCAGCGTATCAACTATGTCCTCAGAGCTCAGGCAATTGATTATTGCATTGCAGGATTCAGTCATAAGTCTAGAGCAACAGGCCTCCAAGGCACAAAGTATCGCGAAGCAAAATGGTGAAGAAGCTCAAGCCCTAATGCTACAAACGGATCAAATCGCAACTGCCATCGAAGAAATGTCGACCTCGATCCGTGATGTGGCTAATCATGCCCAAGATGGCGCAGTTCAAAGCCAGCAAGTGGATGCCGCAGCCAAAGAAGGTCAAAACCAACAGACGAAAGTGGTGCAGGATTTACTCAAACTCAGTCAGCAACTCAGCAACAGTCATCAATCGGTTGAAAAAGTCAGCCATGAAAGTGAAGCGATCAGCAAGGTGACCGAAGTCATTAACAGCATTGCCGAACAAACTAATTTACTCGCATTAAATGCAGCGATTGAAGCGGCGCGCGCAGGCGATCAAGGTCGAGGCTTTGCCGTCGTTGCCGATGAGGTGAGAACTCTCGCCCAGCGGACCCAGTCATCCATTGTAGAAATTGGCCAAACGATTGAAAAGCTGCAAACTCAAGTGAAAAGCACCACAGAACAAATGAGCCAAAGTCATCAATTAGGAATGGAATCTGCAGCACAGGGTGAAGCAACGGGTGAACAACTGAAGGAAATCACCCGTAGGATTGGCGAACTCGCGATTAGCTCACGCAATATTGCCTCGGCTACTGAGCAGCAAAGCAGTGTTGCACAAGAGATAACCCACAATTTGCATCAGATCAGCGAACTCGCTAACGAAGGCGAGCACCGTGCCACTGAAACAGTGCATTCTGCCAATGAACTGTCTTCCTTAGCCGCCGCCTTAAAACGCCAAATAAGCCAGTTTAAGGCATAACTCAAATACGGACTTAGATAACCTGAGCTCGGGATAAGCAGAGCCGCTGAATAGACATCTTTTCGGGCCTCTCTGCGTTGCTCTGTCTAACCATAGCTCGCTATGGCGTACGACAGAGCGCCTTGATATGCGCAAAAATCTGCGCATTCAGTCAGGAAATAGATTTTTCGCTTTAAACGAATAATTTTATGTAATTGATTTTATTTGTTAAATTTAGATTTTTCGACACTCGTTATCCCGAGTTCAGGTTAGATACAGAGTTAGTGCTTTATCAAACGTTAAATGCCGCCCTAACTGGGCGGCATTTTTTATAACAGCACTACATCAAAACGATAGGAGCAACATTTAAGAAAGGGATTTGGGACTTTGATTTAGGATCCTGACGTAAAGGAGTAATGGAGTAATGGAGAAATGGAGAAAATATCTTAAACCATGCGAGCAAGCATCTGCAGAGAGCACAATCAAAAAGCGATGATATCAGGCCTATTCGCTGCAGTTATACCACCACTCTGCAGCGAAGTTAACTGCTTGGCCTAATACAATAACGCAGCTCTACTTCAAACTAAAATAACCTCAGCCCATCAAAAAATCCCAATAAAAAACCCCGCTAATGCGAGGTTTTTAAATCGAGTTTAGACGTTACTCGGCATCTTCTGCCGATCTGTCCATGTTCTCTGTATTTTCAAGCCACAGGGCATTGATAATCCCGAAAGAACAGGCCAACAAAACCCCTAATATCCACGTAAAATACCACATAGCAGATGCTCCTTAATGCCTAATAGAGTGAGGCTTTGTTATCTTCAATATGCTTACGGCCGATACGACCAAACATCTTGTAGTAAGTCCAGACAGTGTAGCTCAACACTATAGGTACGAAAATCGCTGCAGCAGCAGTCATAACACCTAAGGTCATTTTACTGGCTGTTGCATCCCACATAGTCAAACTGACGTTAGGGTTAAGTGATGATGGCATGACGAATGGGAACATTGCTGCACCGCAAGTCAAAATCACCATAGCCACAGTGAGTGAGCTGAATAGGAACGCAAAACCTGAACGGTTAAAGCGGCTAACCAAAATCACTAGCAGAGGCAATGCCACACCTAAGATGGGGAACAGCATAGTGATGGGGTATTTGTCATAGTTGGCAAGCCAAGCACCCGCTTCAATTGCGACGGTTTTCATGGCTGGGTTAGAAACCGCATTATGGTCCAGTACTGAAGTCACTACATAACCATCAATACCATTGGCTAACCACACACCCGCAGCAGCAAACAACACAGCCACTAACAGTGCGAAGAATTGCGTGGCTTTCGCAGCACGAACACGCAGCTCACTGTCAGTCTTCATTTGTAGCCAAGAAGCGCCTTGCATCATAAACATGCTCACGCTCACAAGACCTGCCAGCAAACCGAAAGGATTCAACAGGCCGAACAGACCACCATGATAAGTCGCACGTAGGAACTCGTCGAATTCAAAAGGCACACCTTGCAACAAGTTACCAAAGGCCACGCCTATGATTAGCGGAGGTACAAAACCACCGGCAAACAAAGCCCAGTCCCACGACTTACGCCATTTTGGATTTTCGATTTTAGAACGATAATCGAATCCGACTGGACGCATGTAGAGGGCAAACAGCACTAACATCATGGCGACATAGAAGCCAGAGAAAGACACTGCATACACCATAGGCCAAGCGGCAAATAACGCACCGCCTGCTGTGATTAACCACACTTGGTTGCCGTCCCAATGGGGAGCAATAGTGTTAACCATGATACGGCGTTCAGTATCGTCTTTGCCTATAATTGGCAGTAACGCACCGACACCCATGTCAAAACCATCAGTAACCGCAAATCCGATGAACAGTACGCCGATCAGAGCCCACCAGATAACTCTTAATATTTCATAATCAAACATAATGAAATCCTCTGCTTAGGCTTCTAGGTTCTCGAAATGATAACGACCAGTTTTCAAACTGCTCGGACCAATGCGGGCAAACTTAAACATCAAGAACATCTCAATCACCAGCAGTACAGTGTAGAACAAGGTGATAGAAAGGATACTGAACCATAAGTCGCCAGTCGTTAAGCTTGACGCAGACATAAAGGTCGGTAGTACCTCAGAAATCGTCCAAGGTTGACGACCATACTCAGCCACAAACCAACCACACTCAATCGCGATCCAAGGCAATGGCAAGCTATAAAGTGCAGCTTTAAGTACCCATTTTTTCTCGGCAATTTGATGACGTGTGCTTTGCCAGAATGCCGCAGCAAATACGAACAACATGATAAAGCCTAGACCTACCATCACACGGAAGCTCCAGAAAATCGGTGCTACGTTCGGGATAGAATCTTTAGCTGCTGCTTTAATTTGCTCTTCAGTCGCATCAACCACTTTGTCTGTGTAGCGTTTCAGTAAGAAACCGTAGCCTAAGTCGACTTTCGCTTCTTCAAAAGCAGCACGTAGTTCAGGCGTTTCTTCACCCGCTCGCAGTTTCACTAGCATGGCATAGGCTTTCATACCGTTACGGATACGCACTTCATGCTCAGCAATCAAGTCATGAATACCAGTCACTTCTTCATCCAACGAGCGTGTTGCCACTATACCCATCGCATAAGGAATTTTGACTGCAAAATCTGTTTTCATGGTTTCTTGATTCGGAAAACCGACAGCAGTAAAGGCTGCTGGAGCAGGCTCGGTATGCCACTCAGCTTCAATCGCTGCTAACTTAACGCGCTGTGCTTCACCCACTTTATAGCCAGATTCGTCACCTAACACGATAACCGACAGAATCGCCGCCATACCAAAGCTTGCCGCAATCGCGAATGAGCGACGGGCAAAAGGTAAGTCACGTTTCTTGAGGATGTAATAAGCACTGATCGCCAGTACAAACATGGCACCCGCCACATAACCCGAAGCGACGGTGTGAACAAACTTAACCTGCGCGACAGGGTTAAACACAACCTCAGCGAAGCTGGTCATTTCCATACGCATGGTTTCGTAGTTGAACACTGAACCCACAGGGTTTTGCATCCAACCGTTTGCCACTAGGATCCACAATGCCGACATGTTAGAACCAAAGGCCACTAACCAAGTCACGACTAAATGCTGACGCTTAGTGAAACGATCCCAACCGAAGAAGAACATACCCACGAAGGTAGATTCAAGGAAGAAGGCCATTAAACCTTCAATAGCCAGAGGCGCACCAAAGATGTCCCCTACGTAATGCGAATAGTAAGACCAGTTAGTACCAAACTGGAATTCCATTGCCAAACCTGTGGTAACCCCCAAGGCAAAGTTAATACCAAATAACTTACCCCAGAACTTAGTCATATCTTTATAAATTTGTTTATCTGTCATCACATACAGTGATTCCATGATAGCCAGCAAAAATGCCAACCCCAAAGTCAAGGGAACAAATAGGAAGTGATACATGGCTGTCAGCGCAAACTGCAACCGCGATAGCTCAACAACCTCTTCAACAATCATCGGTGACTCCTTACTTGGTGCGTCCAATTGCTATGACAAAACCCGCGTCAATCACAGCAAGTGCCTTTGTAGGATAGTGAGTTTTCATTTTGTGTTTATATCTGCGACAACAGTATAAACCGTTAAATTTAATCTTTTGCATTAGTTCGAAGCAGCAAGGGCTAAAAAGTACCAATATCCGTTGCATATTGAGACGCGAGTCACACTATCACAAGTAACTGAGACCGACACCCTACCACTCACTCAATCAAATGATTTCATCGATATAAATATCAGATAGTTAAGATATTTATTCATTTTCATTTGTGGCTATTTTATACCACCTCGCTTTGATGCAAATCAATCAAACTCAGGGGTTTAGGTGGGTTTTGCGGTGAGGCACACACTTCCCCACCAGAGAGGATTGACAATCGATAAAAACAAGAGTAGTGAGCAGCCATTAATTAATATAAAGTCATACTTTTACCAACTAGGCAGTAAAAATCAGCTCTAATCATCAAAAAACCAATAAATAAATAATGTTGCAACAAATTAACTAAAAAAATATTGTCACAAATTTAAGTGGCCACAATTTAAAACCTTTAAAATCAAATATAAATACATATAAATATAAAAAACCACAATCGAACAGGCTAAAATGCATTAGTTTTAATAATGAATATTTGTATTTTTTCTCGTTTGAGAAGCTAACCTAAGTTGTTTAATATATGTCCTGTGTTAAGGAGACAATTTGGTAGAACTGGTGTCGTAGCCCAGCCAAGACCAACTTCGCGCACATAGGTACTAACTTTTGGTGTGGAGATATCGATATGACTAAATTATTTGAACGTCTGGTTAACAGCTACAAGCGTGTTTTTGTTGAACTTTATACAGCTAATGAGCTGAAATAATCCCCAGAATTACTCGTGAAATTAATTGCATTTATGTGAAGTTTTGTTAGCGCAAAACGGGCCCCCATCTCCCTGAGATTGGGGGCTTTTTCTATATTAAGACCCTAGCATCCCCCAACAACTCCAGAACCCCATAAAACACCACGCCCCGTATCAAATGCGCAACATACCTATTAATAGGTATTTACCTATTAAAGTGGCTATTTTGCCACTTTAATCCATTAGATTATTTGCAATAAGCGTTAATAATTTGAAATACAATCACTTCCATAAAATGCATTTTATATATAAAAAAAGGAGCGAAATTATCGCTCCTTTTTTACGCTTTCATTAACCTGCTTTTGCCCCTCAACAAAGGCAAAAGCCGTTGACTTTAAACGCTTAACCTAAGGTCACTCGCGCATTACGGAACATACGCATCCAAGGGCTATCTTCACCCCAAACATCTGGATGCCAAGAGTTAGCCACAGTTCTGAATACACGTTCGGGGTGCGGCATCATCAAGGTTACGCGGCCATCTGTGGTACAAATCCCAGTCAAGCCATTTGGCGAGCCGTTCGGGTTTTGTGGATACTGAGTCGCGATATCACCTTTACCATTGACAAAACGCAGCGCAATCGTGCCTGACGCTTCGGCAATCGCCAGCGCTTCAGGGCTAGCAAACTCAGCCAAACCTTCACCGTGAGATACAGCAATGGGCATACGTGAACCGGCCATACCTTGGAAGAATAACGACGGGCTCTGTTGCACTTCAACTAAGCTGAAACGCGCTTCGAAACGCTCCGAGCGGTTACGCACAAAACGTGGCCAGTGCTCGCTACCTGGGATAATTTCTTTCAGGTTTGACAGCATTTGACAGCCATTACACACGCCAAGGGCAAAGCTTGAGTCACGTTCAAAGAAACGAGAAAACTCATCGCGAGCTCGCTCATTAAACAGAATCGACTTAGCCCAACCTTCACCTGCGCCTAATACGTCACCGTAGGAGAAGCCACCACAGGCCACTAGGCCTTGGAAATCCTCTAGGCTGATACGGCCAGATAAAATGTCCGACATGTGTACGTCGCGGCTTTCAAATCCAGCGCGGTCAAAAGCAGCGGCCATTTCTACGTGGGAGTTAACGCCCTGCTCACGCAAAATCGCCATCTTAGGCGCAGCGCCCTTAAGGATATAAGGTGCGGCAACATCAGTGCTTGGATCAAAACTTAAGTTAACGGTTAAGCCTAAATCAGTTTCGTCTTGCTTAAGTTTGAACTCTTCAAGCGCGCACGCTGGGTTATCACGCAGAGCTTGCATACGATACGTGGTTTCTGACCACACAGTACGCAGCGCTACACGGGTATCACTGAAGATTTCACGCGCGCCATCTTTAATAGTGATGCGTTGATCGTCGGCTAGAGTTCCGATCACATGGCAAGGCACGCCAGCGATAGCGAACTGAGCGGCAATTTTCGCAGCATTGTCACGGCTCACTTGCAATACAGCGCCGAGCTCTTCATTAAAGAGTCGTTCTAAATCAGTGCCCTGCAAGTCCTCTACATCTATGTCTAAACCTGTATTACCGGCAAAAGCCATTTCCACTAAGGTAGTGAATAAACCACCGTCGCTACGGTCGTGGTAAGCGATAACCGATTTTTTAGCGACTAGATTTTGCATGGTTTCAAAGAAACCGCGCAGCAGTGCAGCATCGTCAAGATCCGGCGCAATATCACCCAACTCACCAAACACTTGGGCTAAACAAGAACCGCCTAAACGATTTTTGCCCGCACCTAAATCCACTAACAGTAAAGACGTTTCGCCTTTATCTGTGCGTAGCTCTGGCGTCACTGTATTGCGAATATCTTGCACCACACCAAAGGCGGTAATGACCAATGACATAGGCGACGTCACGGTTTTATCCGCGCCATCTTGTTGCCATGCGGTCTTCATCGACATAGAGTCTTTACCGACCGGAATGGTCAGGCTCAGCTCTGGACACAGTTCTTCACCTACGGCTTTCACCGCTTCATAAAGACCCGCATCTTCACCTGGGTGACCCGCGGCAGACATCCAGTTGGCAGAAAGCTTAATACGCTTAAATGAACCGATATCGGCACCAGCGATGTTCATGATTGACTCAGCCACAGCCATACGGGCAGAGGCGCCAAAGTCTAGTAGCGCTAGCGGTGTACGTTCACCCAGTGACATAGCTTCACCGGCGTAGGTATCAAAGCTTGCCGCAGTCACAGCGCAATCGGCCACAGGCACTTGCCATGGACCCACCATTTGATCACGGTTAACTAAACCTGTAACTGTGCGGTCGCCAATAGTGATAAGGAAGGTTTTATCTGCGACTGTAGGCAAGCTCAGTACGCGTTTAACCGCGTCTTTAACTTCAATATTATCTTGCGCTAGCGCTGGCGATACGGCTTTGGCCGATACCACATCGCGGCTCATCTTAGGCGCTTTGCCTAATAAGACTTCGAGCGGTAAATCGATAGGATTATTGTCGAAATGGCTGTCGCTAAGCGTTAAATGTTTTTCCGCCGTCGCTTCACCCACCACCGCAAAAGGCGCGCGCTCACGCTCACAGATGGCAGTAAATAGCGCGAGGTTTTCAGGGGCAACTGACATCACATAACGCTCTTGTGATTCGTTACACCAAATTTCCAGCGGGCTCATGCCAGGCTCATCCGAAGGCACATTACGCAGATTAAATAAACCGCCGCGCTCGCCGTCATTCACGAGTTCAGGGAAAGCGTTCGACAAACCGCCCGCGCCCACATCGTGGATAAATTGGATAGGGTTTTTATCGCCAAGCTGCCAACAGCGGTCAATCACCTCCTGACAACGACGCTCCATTTCTGGGTTTTCACGTTGCACAGAAGCAAAATCTAAGTCTTCACTCGATTGACCCGATGCCATAGACGAAGCGGCGCCGCCGCCCAGACCTATATTCATCGCAGGGCCACCGAGCACAATCAGCTTAGCGCCAACGGTGATTTCGCCCTTTTGTACGTGTTCTTCACGAATGTTACCTAAACCACCGGCCAACATAATGGGCTTGTGGTAACCACGGACTTCAACACCGTTGTGGCTGCTGACTTCCTGCTCATAGGTACGGAAATAACCGACCAATGCCGGACGACCAAACTCGTTGTTAAATGCCGCGCCGCCGAGTGGTCCTTCGGTCATGATGTCCAGCGCACTGACGATACGTTCTGGCTTGCCATAGTTACCTTCCCATGGTTGAACAAAACCCGGGATTTTTAAATTGGATACACTAAAGCCTGTTAAACCCGCTTTAGGTTTAGAACCACGGCCTGTCGCGCCTTCATCACGGATTTCACCACCCGAACCGGTTGCAGCGCCAGGATATGGGCTGATGGCGGTTGGATGGTTGTGGGTTTCCACTTTCATCAGGATGTGCATAGGTTCAGTGTGGTAGTTATATACCCCATCAGGATCGGGGAAGAAACGACCCGCAACCGAACCTTCCATCACAGCAGCGTTATCTTTGTAGGCAGATAACACGTGATCAGGCGTGGTTTCAAAAGTGTTCTTGATCATCTTGAACAATGACTTAGGCTGAACTTCACCGTCAATGGTCCAATCTGCATTAAAAATTTTATGACGACAATGCTCAGAGTTCGCCTGAGCAAACATCATCAATTCGATGTCATGGGGATTACGGCCTAAACGGACGAAGTTCTCGACTAAATAGTCGATTTCATCTTCGGCTAAGGCAAGCCCCAATGCAGTGTTAGCCACTTCAAGTGCGCGGCGACCTTCGGCAAGAATATTGACGCTCTTAAACGGCGCAGGCTCAGTGCGTTTGAACAGCACATCGGCTTTGGTAAAATCATCGAGGATAATTTCAACCATGCGATCGTGCAGCAACGCATTTAAGGCTTGTTGCTGAGGCGCTGTCAGTGCATCTGACTCGACATAATACGCAACGCCTCGCTCCAAACGCTTCACTTTACCAAGGCCACAATTGTGCGCGATGTCAGTAGCTTTTGAAGACCAAGGAGAAATAGTACCGGGGCGAGGAGTGACAAACAGGAGTGAACCTTGGGGGATATGAGCTTCTATCGCAGGTCCATAGGTGAGAATTTTTTCAAGTTGCTGGCGTTCATTTGTGTCGAGCAACTCGCTCAAATCCGCTAAATGGACATACTCAGCATAGATTTGGCGTACCGGAAGCGCCGCGTTTTCGCAGGCCTCCATCAGCTTTTGCACCCTAAACGTCGAGAGTGCAGGGGCTCCGCGGATGATCTCCATCACGTCTATTCACCTTATTATTTATTATTGCAGGGGTCAGAGGTGGCGCTATTATAAGGAAATGTCTGTCACAAATCACCTGCGACCTTACGCAAAACAGTGTTTCCTGTGATATAAAAAGCCCAGTATTGTGTCGACTGCACTTTCCCCCAGAATGATTTTTTTTCGAAATCGCAGACAAACGGATATAATCCCACCAATGTCAGCCAGTTCACCACTAATGCCCCACTGTTAACTCGCTATCTATAATATTGATTTTATTTACTATAAGTACATTTAATGACTCGATTTCTGTTCGCTCTTATCTTAGGTTTCCTACTGACTGCCTGTCAGCAGGTGACCGTGGACGAAACAGAATTCGTGCCAAAAAAATTAACTGAGCTAAGAGTCGGTACACTTTACGGCCCACAGATTTATATGACCTCGGGCCAAGGTGATAGCGGTTTCGATTACGATATGGCGGTATTGTTTGCCGAATACTTAAATGTGCCCTTAAAAATGGTGCCCTACACAAACCGTATCGAGTTGTACGAAGCCCTCAAAAAGAATGAAATCGATATTATTGCTGCAGGCATGACAGAAACACCCACAAGGCGAGAACAGTTCCGCTTAGGTCCACCGCTATACCGGGTGAATCAAGTGTTGGTGTATCGCGAAGGCATGCCAACCCCAAAAGACATCAGTGATTTAAAAGGCAAGATCACCGTTATCGCCGACTCTTCCTTCGTCGAGACCTTGACCCAGTTGCAAAAGCATTATCCAACGCTGGTGTGGGATCAAATTACCGACAAAGACAGTGAAGAGTTGTTGGCTATGATTGCCAACAAAGAAATTGATTACACTATCGCCGACTCCAGCAGCGTACAGATCAACCGTCGCTACCTGCCCGACCTACGCTCAGGCCCTGTGCTAGAAGAAAAACTCGATGTGATCTGGCTATTACCTCCCACTCACAGTGATGAACTTATGAGTAAATTGCTGGCCTTTTGGCACCAAGAGAAGCTTGCCGGTACGCTGGATCATCTCAACGAGAAATACTTTGGTCATGTAAAACGCTTCGATTATATCGATACTCGCGCATTTATCCGTGCCATTGAGACAGTATTGCCGCGTTATCGACAATTATTTGAAACCCATGCAGGCAATTTAGATTGGCGTAAACTGGCAGCAACCAGCTATCAAGAGTCACATTGGAATCCTAATGCCCGCTCGGCCACAGGAGTGCGTGGCATGATGATGTTGACTCAGCCAACCGCCAAAGAGATTGGGATCACCAACCGACTCGATGCCGAAGAAAGTATTCGCGGCGGCGCGGCGTATTTAAACGATATGATCAATCGCCTGCCAGAATCGATCCCCGAGAGTCAACGCATGTGGTTTGCGCTGGCCTCTTACAACATAGGATATGCCCATATTGAAGATGCACGTAAGCTTGCGGAATCGATGGAGTTAAATCCCAATGCTTGGCGAGATTTAAAAAAGGTACTACCGCTACTGCAAAAGCGTAAATATTATCAAAAAACACGTTATGGTTACGCCCGAGGCAGTGAAGCCGTTCATTACGTCGACAGCATCCGTCGCTACTATGACACGTTAGTCTGGGTGGATAATCAGTCGAAACAACCCAACCCCGATGATGACTCGAGCGATCTTACTGCGGAAGAACCCGTACTTCCGGCGGGAACGTTAAGTCCTGATCAACCTAAATAGCTTAACTCGTTAGCGCTCAGGTGCATGGGCCAAACGACAATCCAACAACTCACTTCTTATATATCAAGTACAGAGTTTTACGTAACAAGAACATCAACATAAAAACTCAAGATATACGTAGATGTCTTCAACAAGGTCAGATACTAAGCAACAGGCAAGCTGAATTAAGGTTTATCAACCTAACTCAAATTTGCGATGAAAAACATCGCTTAGTTCAGCTTATCTGACCAGTGCTATTGCTGCACTCCTGTGCAACTGCTACTGTCTTGGGTTATGACCTAAGATAAATCTCTGTAGGGCATCGATAATAACAATTAATGGGGTCAATATGAGAAGAAAAACCATCAACAATACCGTTGCGCGTCGTCGTACTTTGCTAAAAATTCGTCATCGCCGTATTTTAAATCGTCAAAAACTCTTCTTTACTTTTATTCAGTCTCAGGATTAATTCTGCCACGTTAATCGCCACTTATCCAATAGCTTGCTGCGCCTTTTGAGCCTGTTTCAGGGCTTTTTTCTCTTCCCTGCGACGTTTAAAAAAACGACTCAATTGTGCGCTACAAGCATCGGCCAGCACCCCAGATGTAACTTCAACTTGGTGATTAAACGCCGGATGTTGCAGCAAATTCAGCACAGTACCCGCTGCACCCGTTTTCTCATCCCGAGCACCAAATACCACACGAGCAATTCTGCTATGCACCATAGCGCCCGCACACATAGCGCAAGGTTCAAGCGTGACATATAAAGTCGCATCTAGAAGACGATAGTTTTCGACCAAACGCCCCGCTTCCCGCAGACATAAAATTTCCGCATGGGCGCTAGGATCGTGTTGGCTAATGGATAAATTGTAACCCGTCGCAATCTGCTGACCGTCTTTGACCAATACCGCACCCACGGGCACTTCGCCCTCGGCCTCGGCTTTCTTGGCCATCTCCATCGCGACTTGCATCCAATGTTCATCTTGCTGAGATTGTTCGTCTTGCTGCATTTGGTCCACTCATGCCCTCAATCGATTCGCCCAAAAATAATGCCGGATTATATCAGTCACGCACAGATATTTCACGGCAGAGTCATTCAGCCCAAGTTAATCCATCAAACAACAAAAAAGGCGCACTAGGCGCCTTTAAATCGTTAATTCAGATAATTAACTTATTCCCATTCGATAGTCGCTGGCGGCTTGCCAGAGATATCGTAAACCACGCGAGAAATGCCATCGACTTCGTTAATGATGCGGTTTGATACGCGACCTAAGAAATCATAGGGCAGATGTGCCCAATGGGCTGTCATAAAATCGATTGTTTCAACAGCGCGCAGTGATACAACCCAGTCATATTTACGGCCATCGCCCATCACGCCAACAGAGCGTACAGGTAAGAACACGGTAAAGGCTTGACTGACTTTATTGTATAAGTCGGCTTTATGCAGTTCTTCGATGAAGATAGCATCAGCGCGGCGCAGCAAGTCACAGTATTCTTTCTTCACTTCACCTAATACACGCACACCAAGACCGGGTCCAGGGAACGGGTGACGATAAAGCATGTTATATGGCAGACCTAACTCAAGACCAATTTTACGCACTTCGTCTTTGAACAGTTCACGCAGAGGCTCGACTAAACCGAGCGCCATATCGGCTGGCAAACCGCCAACGTTATGGTGAGATTTAATCACATGGGCTTTGCCTGTGGCACTGCCGGCAGATTCAATCACGTCTGGATAAATCGTGCCTTGCGCTAACCATTTGGCATTGGCGCATTTTTTCGATTCTTCATCGAAAATTTCCACGAATACGCGGCCGATGATCTTACGCTTAGCTTCTGGATCGGCTTCGCCTTTCATCGCATCGAGGAAACGGTTTTCCGCATCAACGTGAATAATATTCAGGCCGAAATGATCGCCAAACATTTCCATCACTTGCTCGGCTTCATTCAAACGTAATAAACCGTTATCAACGAATACGCAGGTCAGTTTTTTGCCGATAGCGCGGTGTAGAAGCATAGCCACAACCGAAGAATCAACACCGCCCGATAATCCTAAAATCACTTCATCATCACCGATTTGCTTCTTCAAGCGCTCAATCGCATCTTCAATGATAGAGGAGGGTTTCCAGTTAGCCGCACAGCCACAAATGTCTAAGGCAAAGTGCGATAACATGCGCATACCTTGGCGAGTGTGGGTCACTTCTGGGTGGAACTGTACGCCGAAGAATCGCTTCTCTTCGTTTGCCATAGCGGCAAATGGGCAAGTGTCCGTTTTAGCGACCGCCACAAACCCTTCAGGAATAGCCGACACTTTATCACCGTGGCTCATCCATACGTCGAGTAAGGGTTTGCCTTCGCTACTAACGGCATCTTCGATGCCTTTGAATAGCAATGAATCTGTCAGCATTTCAATTTGAGCGTAGCCGAATTCACCTTCGCCCACACCTTGGATCACTTTACCGCCCAACTGCTCAGACATAGTCTGCATGCCGTAACAAATGCCCAGTACCGGCACTCCTGCGGTAAAGACGTATTCAGGCGCACGCGGCGAGTTTTCAGCCGTGACACTTTCTGGTCCGCCCGCAAGAATAATGCCGTTCGGAGCAAATTCGCGGATTTGGGCTTCGGTGACATCCCAAGCCCATAATTCACAGTAAACGCCGATTTCACGGATGCGACGGGCAATCAGTTGAGTGTACTGGGATCCAAAATCGAGGATCAGTATCTTGTGCTCATGAATATCGCTCATGGGTAACCTTTATCTCATCTATTGTTTTAACATTGCTCAAAGCAGCGACTGCCAGCTTTAAGTATTGGATCATACGCTTTATAAAGAGGCGGCTTACGCCGCCCCTCTTATCAAACGATTAAGAACCTGAACGGTAGTTCGGCGCTTCTTTCGTGATAGTCACATCGTGAACGTGGGATTCGCCCATGCCCGCTGAAGTCACTTTTACAAATTGGGCTTTTTCATTCAGCTCTAGAATGGTGGCGCAACCTGTTAATCCCATGCAAGAACGCAGGCCACCCATATGTTGATGGATGATTTCCTTCAACTTGCCTTTGTAAGGCACGCGCGCTTCTACACCTTCAGGGACTAACTTGTCTGCAGCATTGTCCGATTGGAAATAGCGGTCAGAAGAACCTTGAGACATAGCGCCTAATGAACCCATACCACGGTAGGATTTATACGCACGGCCTTGATATAACTCAGTTTCGCCCGGAGCTTCCTCAGTTCCCGCAAACATTGAGCCCGCCATAATGCAAGATGCACCCGCGGCTAATGCTTTGGCTAAATCGCCAGAGAAACGAATGCCGCCGTCGGCAATCACAGGAATACCTAGGCTCTTCATGGCTGCGGCAGCATCGGATACTGCGGTAATTTGTGGTACGCCCACGCCTGTCACGATACGAGTCGTACAGATAGAACCTGGGCCAATACCCACTTTAACTGCGTTAACACCCGCTTCGACTAAGGCTAATGCACCTTCAGCCGTGGCAACGTTACCGCCAATGATTTGCAAATCAGGATGTTTAGCGCGAGTTTCACGAATACGTTGTAAAACGCCTTCGGAATGACCGTGGGAAGAATCAATAAGTAAGACGTCAACACCGGCTTTAACCAGAGCGTCAACACGCTCTTCATTACCAGCGCCCGCACCTACGGCGGCACCAACACGTAAACGGCCTAACTCATCTTTACAGGCATTCGGTTTACGTTCGGCTTTTTCGAAGTCTTTAACTGTGATGAGGCCTTTCAGCTTATAGTTATCATCAACCACAAGAACTTTTTCGATACGATGTGAGTGCATCAATTTTTGCACTTCATCTAATTTAGTGCCTTCGGCAACAGTGACTAAACGCGCTTTAGGCGTCATCACTTCTTCTACCGTTTTGCTCCAATCTGTCACGAAACGTACGTCACGGCCAGTGATGATACCGACCAGCTCGTTGGCTTCGTTGACCACGGGATAACCGGCAAAACCATTCTTCAGTGTTAACACTTTCAGATCGGCTAAGGTCGTTGATGGGGTCACAGTCACAGGTTGTTGAACCACGCCCGCTTCGTAAATTTTTACTTTACGAACTTCTTCGGCTTGTTTTTCAATACTCATGTTTTTATGAATAAAGCCTAAACCACCTTCCTGCGCCATCGCGATCGCAAGACGAGCTTCGGTAACTGTGTCCATAGCGGCAGACACAAGTGGGATATTCAATTCAATGGTATTGGTCAGGCGAGTTTTTAGAATGGCGGTATTTGGGAGTACAGTCGAATGCGCAGGAACAAGCAACACATCGTCAAAAGTAAGCGCTTCTTTAATTAAACGTAGCATATGCAACATCTCCCCAGTTGAGTAGGATTTAGAGGTGAAATATTGCGGCGGGATTATACCTTGCATATCGCCACTGGTAAATGGAAAATAGTAAATATCCCCATTTTATTGAGTTATTCGATGCAAGGCACCAAAAACAACATTTATACTGTCTCGCGGCTCAATGGTGAAGTCAGACAAATTCTCGAGGGGCAACTGGGTAAAATTTGGCTCAATGGCGAAATATCCAACTTTTCCTCCCCCAGCTCAGGTCATTGGTATCTCACCTTAAAAGACCACTCTTCGCAGATCCGTTGCGCCATGTTTAAGGGCCGTAACCAAACGGTCAGCTTTAAGCCCATCAATGGTCAGCAAGTGCTGGTCAAAGGCGCGATCAGCGTGTATGAACCCAGAGGCGACTATCAATTACTAATTGAGTCCATGCTGCCCGCAGGAGATGGATTGCTGGCCCAACAGTACGATGCACTCAAGATGAAGCTCGCCGCCGAAGGCTTATTCGCCGCCGACACCAAAAGATTGCTACCCAAAAATATTCAACGCATTGGCGTTATTACGTCACCTACGGGTGCAGCGATCCGTGATGTGTTACATGTATTGGCAAGGCGCGATCCTTCCATCGAAGTCATTATCTATCCGACCCAAGTTCAGGGCGAAACCGCGGCGCAGAGTATTTGTCAGGCAATCAATATCGCCAACCAACGTTTAGAAGTCGATGTATTACTGCTCACCCGCGGTGGCGGTTCGCTTGAGGATTTGTGGTGTTTTAACAGCGAAGCACTCGCCCACACGATTTATAACAGCGCCCTACCCATTGTCAGCGCCGTCGGCCACGAAGTTGATACGACTATCAGTGATTATGTTGCTGATATCCGCGCCCCAACACCCTCTGCAGGCGCGGAGCTATTATCACAAGACAGTGATAATAAGGCGCAAAAACTCGCCACAGCCTTATCGCGCCTGCAACAAAGCGCGAAACATTATCAGCTTAAACAAGAAAGACGACTTAGTTTGCTAGAGCACAGACTGCAACGCCAAGACCCTAAACGGACTTTGCAGCAGTTCGAACAAAGATTCGATGAGATGCAATTACGACTGGAGTCCGCGCAGTCGAATCGCTTGCATCTGCTCAGCCGCCGTCAGCAGTTGCTCGCAAGCCGCCTTGAACAGCAATCTCCCAAGCATAAACTCGCCATTGAGGGTAACCGCTTAAGTTATCTTGCGAGCCGCTTACAGGATGCATTGCAGGATAAACTCAGCCAAAGTGAGCAACGGATAAAATACGCGGCCCATCAGCTTGAAACCGTCAGCCCACTTGCCACGTTAAGCCGTGGTTACAGCATTACCACTGACATCCACCATCAAGTGGTCGACTCTGCCGATAAACTGGCCATCGGTGATAGTTTGCAGACCCGCTTGCGCCATGGACAAGTGATCTCAACCGTCACTCAGATAAAGCCGCTCGAATAACGAATAACACTAGCAAGAGCAAGGCTAAAATCATCTTAAAACACAAAAGGAACCCTAAGGTTCCTTTTGTTTCAAATATGTCTGGTAAAAAACACTATTTGGTTTTTCTGTCTTTGATATGGCTTTGTGCGCGCTTGCGGCGGCGCTCTTGGCTCATAGTCAACTTTTCAGTCTTGTTTTCAAATGGGTTATCACCCTCTTGGAAACGCAGCTGGATTGGCGTACCTACGACTTTCAATGAACGACGGAAGTAGTTCATCATGTAACGCTTATACGAGTCAGGCAGTCTACTCACTTGGTTACCGTGAATAACCACGATTGGCGGATTGTAACCACCGGCGTGAGCGTATTTAAGCTTCACACGACGGCCATTCACTAATGGCGGCTGGTGATCGTCCTGCGACATTTGCATAATACGGGTCAGCATAGAAGTGCTGACGCGGCGTGTAGCACTGTCGTAAGCTTCTTCAATCGATTCAAATAAATGGCCAACACCAGTACCGTGCAGCGCCGAAATAAAGTGAATACGGGCAAAGTCGATAAAGCCAAGACGACGGTCAAGCTCGCTCTTCACGCGATCTTTAATGCCTTGGTCGATACCATCCCACTTGTTGACGGCAATAACCAAAGCGCGACCCGCATTGAGTGCGAAACCTAACAGACCTAAATCTTGCTCGGCAATACCTTCACGGGCATCGATGATAAGCAAAACCACGTTAGCATCTTCAACCGCTTTCAAGGTCTTGATCACTGAGAATTTCTCAATGACTTGATGTACTTTACTGCGGCGACGAACACCCGCGGTATCGATAATCACGTACTCGCGACCTTCACGTTCCATTGGAATATAAATACTGTCACGGGTCGTACCGGGTTCATCAAATACCACGACACGCTCTTCACCTAGAATACGGTTAGTCAGGGTTGACTTACCTACGTTAGGTTTACCTATGATCGCCAGCTTGATAGGCAAATCTTGCAGACGCTTTTGCTCAGCTTCGGCTTCTTCTTCGGTATATTCACGCTCTTCAGTAACTTCGTCTTCACCTTGACGCACAATGCCCATCGCTTCGGCATAAGGAGTCAGCGCGTATTCGATCATATTGGTCACGCCGCGTCCTTGGGACGCCGCCATTTGGTAAACTTCACCTAGACCTAAAGACCAAAACTCGGCACAAGCAGAATCGGCATCAATACCGTCAACTTTGTTAGCAACCACAAAGGTGGTTTTTTCACGGCTACGTAAGTGCTGTGCAATCGACAGATCCGCAGCGGTTAAACCCGCGCGCGCATCAGTCATAAATAGAACGACATCGGCTTCTTCAATGGCAGCAAGGGATTGCTCAGCCATTTTCGTCTCGATCCCTTCTTCAGTGCCATCGATACCGCCGGTATCGACCACAATGAACTCATAGCCGGATAAGAATGCTCGACCATATTTACGGTCACGTGTTAGGCCAGGAAAGTCAGCAACCAGCGCATCACGCGTGCGCGTAAGACGATTAAATAGGGTGGATTTACCGACGTTCGGCCGACCAACAAGGGCCACTACAGGGATCATGATTTTGCCTCTAAAAAACTTTTCAATAAAAAGCCCCCGGAACACACTTCCAGGGGCTCAGCAAGGATAACACTTTTAACTATGGAAGTGTTACAACAGCCAACTTTCCGCTGCGACCTTGAACATAGATTTTATCATCCACCACTAACGGCTGGCTGTATAATCCTGAGCTGTCCACTTGGACACGACCGACAATCGTCCCTGTACTGCGATCGATGAAGTGTAAATAACCTTCGAAATCACCCACAACTAAATAGTCTTTATATACAGCCGGAGATGTCAGAGTGCGGTTAGCTAACTCAGAATTACTCCACAGTTCCAAACCGTTACGTTTATCAACTGAGTAGATACGGCTGTGATCGTCAACTAAGTATAAGCTTAGGCCCGCTGATGCTAACTCGTTAAAGCTAGAATACTTACGTGTCCACACAACTCGACCCGTGCGCAGTTCCATCGACACTAAGTTACCGTTGTAGCTCACTGCATATAAGTTGTCACCAAGGATCAAGGGCGTCATATCCACGTCGGCCATACGCGTAAACTCGTTACCGCCCGTTGGATTGTAAATCGCCTGTTCCCACGCAGCTTGACCATTGTTTTTAATCACAACAGCCACTTTGCCATCGGCGGTACCAATGAAGAAACCACCCGCTTCGTAAGCTGCAGAACCTGTACCGCGCAGGGTTAGATTCGGCAATTGCATTTCATACACCCACAGCTTAGCGCCAGTATCGACGTTAAACGCTTCGAGTGAACCAGAGCTGGTACTGACCACCACGACGTCATCGGCCACAGTGGGAGCAGACAGTAATTCACCGCCAGCAACGACATGCCATAACACTTGGCCATCTTCAGCGTTCAATGCAGCAAGCAGCCCACTTTCGCCACCTAAAAAGACTTTATTACGCGCAGCAGTCACACCAGCAGCAATACGCGCACCTTTATTTTTCGCTAAAGCGTTATCACGAAACTCTTCGCTGAAATCTTTAGTCCAAACACGCTCGCCAGTGGCCTCATCGAAGGCAACCACTTCACCATAACGGTCGGCGGCAAAAATTTTTCCGTAACTAACGGCGGGGGCGAGGCGAGAATAATAATCACCAACACCATTACCGACAGAGGCGCTCCAACTCACTTCAGGAAACACTGTCGCCTGAATGGCAGTTAACTCACTTACCGGTTCTTCTTCGACATCGCTCGACGAACAGGCGGATAACATGGCCAGACTTAATCCAGCGGCTAGCAGGTTTTTGCACCAAGACTTCATCAAGGGATCCCTTATGCCTGATTTAGGCTATCAAGTTTGATTTTAAGCGCAGGGCTTGTCACCACACCACCATTGTCCATGGCAGCTTGATAAGCTGTTTTTGCCTTCTCAACATCACCTTGACGTACTAAGAAATCACCTTTCAACTCATCGCGCTGAGCAAAGAAAGCTTTATCTGTTACTTGATCTAAGGTCGCTAGAGCTGCATCAATTTGACCTTGCTCAGCTTGTACTCGTGCTAAACGCAAAGTCGCAATCACATCTAAACCAGCACCGGGTTTAGCCGCAATCACCTTGTTCAAGGCATCAATCGCTTTTGGATAATCCTTCGCTTCTACCGCAGTTTTGGCCACGATCAGTTCTAACAAGGCTTGATAGCCCTTTTGATCGTGATTTTTAGAAAACTCGGCGACACCCGCCAGCATTGCGGCTTCATCGGCAGATTTAGTGGTCAAATTTTGGAACGCTTTTGAAGCTTCTTCCGCTTGTGCCACTTTAACGTCAGAATAATAATTCCACGCATATAGGCCGCCTAAACCCACTACGGCACCGATTAAAATTGAATTTCCGTAATCTTTCCAGAACTGCTTGATAGCATCAACTTGTTGTTCTTCTGTGCTATAAATTTCCACGCGCACGTCCCCTTTATTTGATCAGTTCAGCCAAAAATGCGCCTAAGGCACTTCGAGCTACCCGTTGTTGTTCGATGTCATTGCGTAAATGTTTAACCGTAACCATACCTTCGGCAAGTTCATCTTCACCTATCAGTAGTGCCACACTCGCACCGCTTTTGTCGGCACGCTTCATTTGTTTCTTCACGTTACCGCCGCCACAGTGACTCATCACTTTAAGGTTTGGCAGTGCGTTACGTAATTCCTGCGCGACCTTGATGGCTTCAACCAGACAGCTATCCCCCATGGCCGTGACATACACATCCACTTCTGGCGGAATATCTTTGGTCAGCTCTAAGGTTTCAAGCAGCAAGACAATGCGCTCTAAGCCCATAGCAAAACCGACCGCTGGAGTATCTTTACCACCTAACTGGGCGACTAAACCATCGTAGCGACCACCGGCAAGTACTGTACCTTGTGAGCCTAAACTAGATGTAACCCATTCAAATACAGTACGATTATAGTAATCTAAACCACGTACTAGACGCGGATTAATGGTGTATTTGATACCCACAGCATCAAGTAGTTCACGCAATTGTGAAAAATGTGTCTTCGATTCTTCACCGAGAAAATCCATTAACTCAGGTGCATCAACCAATATGGCTTGGACATTTTGATCTTTTGAATCCAATACTCGCAGCGGATTGCTGTACATGCGACGCTTACTGTCTTCATCGAGCGCATCTTTATGCAACTCTAAAAACGTAATCAAGGCATCACGATAAACAGCGCGCTCAGCAGGATCACCTAAGGTATTTAGCTCTAGCGAGACATGCTCGCTAATACCGAGTTTTTCCCACAGGCGTGCCGATAACATCAAGACTTCAGCATCAATATCAGCCGAGCCAATGCCATACACTTCAACGCCAAATTGGTTAAACTGACGATAACGGCCTTTTTGTGGACGTTCGTGGCGGAACATAGGACCCATATACCAAAGACGTTGCTCTTGGTTATATAGCAGACCGTTTTCGTTACCTGCACGCACTGTCGACGCGGTACCTTCAGGGCGTAGCGTTAAGCTGTCACCGTTATTATCTGCGAAGGTATACATTTCTTTTTCAACAATATCAGTCACTTCACCGATAGAGCGTTTAAAAAGATCGGTATTTTCCACTATTGGAGTGCGGATTTCGCTGTAACCGTAAGCACTGACGCTCGAACGTAGTACCGCTTCCACTTTTTGCCATAGAGGACTTTGAGTTGGCAGAATGTCATTCATTCCGCGAATCGCTTGGATCTGTTTTGCCACTGTATCGACTCGTCCGATTTCGCTAAATTAATAAAAATGTCACGCATTATAGGCTTTTGAGCGTAAAACGTAAAACGACCCCGTCGGTTTCGGGGCCTAGCTCAACATCATTAGGCGTAATCTATGCCCAAATGCGGGTACATATTACTCAGTTGTGTCTTTGATTTGAATACGGTTCGCCATTTGACTGGCTTTTGCGCGAATTTTCGCTTCGAGGGAATCGACAATGTTGTCGTTGTCAAAACGTTCTTTTTGACGTTCACCCTCATCATAGTAACCGCTCTTATTGTGCCCACCCGTTAAACCGATGTGCGACACTAAGGCTTCACCTGGGCCGTTAACTACGCAGCCGATAATAGACACATCCATGGCGGTAGTCACGTCTTCGAGGCGACGCTCTAACTCATTGACGGTACTGATCACATCGAACTCTTGACGAGAACAAGATGGACAGGCAATGAAGTTAATGCCACGGCTACGAATACGCAGCGACTTTAAAATGTCAAAACCGACTTTGATTTCTTCGACCGGATCAGCGGCCAAGGAAATACGTAGGGTATCACCTATGCCTTCGGCCAATAACATACCTAAGCCTACGGCCGATTTCACTGAACCCGCGCGCGCGCCACCAGCTTCGGTAATGCCTAAATGCAGGGGTTGACGAATTTGTTTTGCTAATAAACGGTAGGATTCGACCGCTAAAAATACATCGGAGGCTTTAACGCTGACCTTGAACTGATCAAAGTTCAATCTGTCCAGAATATCCACATGGCGCATAGCTGATTCAAGCAAGGCTTCAGGTGTGGGTTCTTTGTACTTATCCATTAGATCTTTTTCTAATGACCCACCATTCACACCAATACGGATAGGAATATTATGGTCACGGGCACATTCCACCACGCTACGAATACGCTCTTCATTGCCTATATTACCCGGATTGATTCGAAGGCAATCGACACCGTACTCGGCAACTTTTAAAGCAATGCGATAATCAAAATGAATGTCGGCCACTAAAGGAACATTGACCGCTTGCTTAATGAGTTTAAAGGCTTCAGCCGCATCCATAGTGGGTACAGAAATACGCACTATATCGGCACCAACTTTCTCTAAGGCACGAATTTGAGCAATTGTCGCTTCAACATCTGTGGTCTTAGTATTAGTCATTGACTGAACAGCAATCGGCGCCCCATCACCAATCGGTACATTACCCACATAAATGCGGGTGGAAGGACGTCTTTTTATGGGAGTTTCATTATACATGCTTAATATGCTCTATTTCGGTACGTGCTGCAGATCATTACGCGGTCGTTAGGCTTTAGGCAAGGTTAAACGCGCGACTCGTCCCTTGGGGAAATCCGCTAGGCTAACAATTTGACCATCTAAGCTTAAGGTCGCTACATGGGGTGCACCTAAAATGACTTTAAACGGTGGCACACCGCTCACTTGCACTGTTGCGCCAGCGCCTTTAACACCATCGACTAACGCTTTACCTTTAGCATCAACAATGTTTATCCAGCAATCACCCGTCAACTGGACATCTATAATCGATTGTCCTGCAACAGCAACCAAAGTACTTGCTGCAGTGGCAGTGGTCGTTGATGTTGTGGTCGGTGAAGGCGTTGCACTAACAGGCTGTTGGACTACAGGCGCTGTCGTTTGCGGAACAGATGGTGTTGTCGTAGTGGCTGCGATTGCTGAACCGCCATCTTCATTACTCGTATCAACGGTCTGAGGATAATTATTGTCCGTTGGTCCTGTGCTGACATCAATAGTGCTTGCATCAGTATCTTTAATTGGACCATCGATAGACATTGAGCCGTTTGCGGCAATCTCAGTCAAACGAGGACTGGCATCCGTTTCGGTCAATAACACATCACCTGGCAGCGTCTGATTAGCTGCTGCGACCTCTTCAGCCGTGGGTTGCGACACATCGATAGTGCTTAGCAAGGTGGTTTTTTGCATCCACCAGACGACTAACGAACCGAGTAACACTATGACGATAAAAATACTCAGCCAAGTTAAACGTGTATCGCGAGCTTGATATGTGGTTTTGCGTGAAAAACTTTGCATTGCAGGCTCAGTCACAACTGGCACTTGCTGCACAAGACAAGCTTCAATCAAAGCCGCATCGGCACTGACCATACGCGCGTAGTTTTTCACATAGCCACGTACATAAGTCGATGAGGCTATATTCGTAAAATTGTCAGCTTCAATATCTTCAATAATACGAGGACGTAGATGCAGCTTTACAGCGGCATCTTGAATACTAAGGCCCATTTTTTCGCGGGCGGCTTTTAATAAAGTACCAAGCGTGACATCTAGCGCGACTGATTGCGGTGCTACCGACTCAACTGGCGCATTGGTTTCATGATCTTTCATTGATGCAAATTAACTCTGTATTGCTTGGCCTGAGGTGATGCTGGGAATTTGGCAAGCAATAAAATACCAAATCTCTTCACAGCGGCATCATCATTCACTGCCTGCTCTATTTTGATCCCGAGCGCTAAACTTTCTGGAGTTTGCTCAGCCACTTGGTGATAGCGCGCTAATTGGTTTCGCGCCTGAATAAAATCACCTTGATCGACTTCTAACTCTGCCAACTCCAGTAATGACACCGAGCGTCTCGGGTCATACTTTAACGCCATCTGAAAATACTGTCGTGCCTTTTCTGCTTGTCCTGCTTCGCGACTACAAAGACCTAAGTTCTCATAGCTTGAGGCAGTGCGCGTATATTTGGGCATTTCAATTGCGGCCAAAAACATTTTTTCAGCTTTGTTGTATTGCTTTTGTTGGCACAAAAACACCCCGAAATTATTCATGGAATCGCCAGAGGCGTCCTTAGTACTAATGGCATTCATGTACGACTCTTCGGTACGCACTAAATCGCCCACGGTTTGATAGTAATAAGCCAGAGCGGTATGCACATCTTCGAGCTCTGGAGCATATTCTAATGCTTTATCAAGATTGTATTTGGCTTGTTCCGTGCTACCTCGATTTAAATAGGTTAAACCGAGCTGCATCCGCTCTCTTGCGGCGGCGACTTTGTCTAACTTTCGTTCCGAAACAGGAATATCTGTCCCAGTATAAGTACGCTCAGTGACGCAGCCTGTCATCAATAATGACAGGCTTAAAATCAACGAAAACCTTGGCAATCCATGCTTCATGGGCAAGCCTATAAATCTGTGCAAACAAAGAGTTAATTCATTGTGACTGAAATCTGGTTTTCTTGCATGCGTTTTTTCGCTAAACGTTTCGTTCTGTCGCGAATATCACCAGCTAACTGACCGCAAGCGGCATCAATGTCATCACCACGGGTTTTACGTACAATGACAGTAAAACCGTATTCCATAAGAACCTTAGAAAAACGGTCGATACGTGAATTAGATGAGCGGCCATAAGGCGAGCCAGGATACGGATTAAATGGGATCAGATTCACCTTACAAGGTGTATCTTTCATTAACTTAGCTAACTCATGGGCTTGATCTGTGCTGTCGTTGATATGATCTAGCATCACATATTCAACTGTCACGCGGCCGCGGTTAGCATTTGATTTAGCAATATAGCGACGAATACCCGCTAAAAACTCATCCAGCGGATACTTTTTATTGATCGGGACCAGAATGTCACGCAACTCATCATTCGGTGCATGAATACTGACAGCAAGTGCCACATCGATGGCATCGCCCAGTTTATCTAACGCTGGCACTACGCCTGATGTTGATAAAGTCACGCGGCGCTTTGATAAACTAAAACCAAAATCATCGAGCATGATGTCCATCGCAGGGATCACATTGGCTAAATTGAGTAATGGCTCACCCATGCCCATCATCACGACGTTAGTGATCGGACGCTCGCCCGTGTCTTTTGCAAATCCTAAAAAGTGCGACACGCGCCAGATTTGGCCGACGATTTCAGAAACCGTTAAGTTACGATTAAAACCTTGCTGACCCGTCGAGCAGAAAGTACATTCCAGCGCACAACCAACCTGTGAAGATACACACAAGGTCGCACGATCATCCTCAGGAATATAAACCGTTTCCACTTCTTGGCCTTGGCCAACATTAATTGCAAATTTTATCGTACCATCGGTCGATTTTTGGAAACTCGAAATTTCTGGTGCAACGATCTCGCAGCGGGCCGCCAACTTTTGACGTAACACTTTGTTGATGTTGGTCATCTCTTCGAAGTCACTGACACCGAAATGATATAGCCATTTCATGAGCTGATCGGCACGAAAGGGTTTTTCACCCATTTCCGCAAATAATGCGCGCATCGCCTTACGATCAAGGTCTAATAAATTGATCTTCTTTTCACTCATATAGCTAACCTCAACACCAAAAACCGGATCCTGCAACAGGGCGGCGAATTATACAGACGCAAATAAATTTTAGCCAGTAACTCAATTCACCTATGATAGAATCTCCAAGGGCTAATATTGGCCTAAAATACGGAGTTGTAATTCCACCTATATGTTAACCCTCATCATTATAGTGCTTGTCGCTGTTGCTGTTTCTTTTCTGTGCAGTGTGTTCGAAGCAGTTCTGTTATCGGTTACCCCAAGTTATATCGCATCACTCGAACAAACTGACAGTGCCGCAGCCGCGCGCTTGCGTAGATTGAAAGAGAATGTCGAAGCCCCTTTGGTGTCAATCCTTACCCTAAATACTATCGCTCATACCGTCGGTGCCGCCGTTGCAGGTGCGCAAGCGGCTAAAGTATTTGGTGACGATATGTTAGGTGTTTTCTCGGGCGTATTAACCTTTATTATCCTGTTTTTCTCAGAAATCATTCCTAAATCATTGGGTGCAAACCATTGGCGTCGCCTCGCACCAAGTGTTTCTGTTGCCGTGCTGTGGATGAAGCGTACCACTAAACCGCTGATCTGGATGTCACAGCAAGTCACTCGCCTAATGGGCAAAGGTGATGAAGGCCACTACATACGCCAAGAGATGAGTGCTATGGCCAAAATTGGCCATGAATCCGGTGAGCTTGATGAGCAAGAGTCAAAAATTTTGACGCAAATGCTGAAGGTGCGAGATATGCCAGTCACGGCGATCATGACGCCGCGCACTGTGATGTTTTCTTTACCCATAGATCTCACCCAAAATGAGTTTGTGCGCCAATACCGCGACAAGCCTTTTACCCGAATTCCAGTATACGACCAAGATCATGATGATGTGATTGGTTACATTACCCGCACCGATGTATTGCTAGCAGAGCGTTACACGCCAGAAGCACCGATTGGTGAACTTAAACGGAGTTTATTTGTGGTGCCTGAAACCGCAAAAATTCTGCCACTTTTTGAGCGTATGATTAAACGTAACACCCAAATTGCGATGGTGGTCGACGAGTACGGCAGTAGCCAAGGTATCGTAACTCAAGAAGATATCATCGAATCTATGTTAGGATTAGAGATTGTCGATCTAAACGACCCCGCGACCGATATGCAGCAATTGGCACGTAAACTTTGGACTAAGCGCATGAAGCAAAAAGGCATTCGCCTATCCGATGACGGTGATTTTGAAGCCGCATCCGATGATGACGAAGCCAAATCCGGCTGAAGGCTAACCAAGTTTAGTGCTTGTTAATATAAAGGGAGCCTAGCTCCCTTTATTCTTTTAGAATGCGGATGACTCAGAACCCTCTGAAACTCGCATTTTCAGGTTGCTTGGGTATATACTCACCCGCCGTAATAGAGGTAAGTTATGACACAGAGCTACACACTCTCACTCGCGCACATTAATGACACCCATTCGAATTTTGAACCCTGCCGCGTCCAATTTAGCCTTAACATAGGTCAACATAAGCTAGATGTGACCAGCCATAGCGGTGGTTATGCCCGCATCGGCCATCACATCACAAAAGCGCGTCACACCGCTGCACAAACCAATACGCCTTTTATTTTCCTGCATGGTGGTGACAGCTTCCAGGGCACGCTGTATTTCAGCCATTTTAAAGGTAAGGCCAACGCCCACTTACTCAATCTGTTGGCACCTGATGCTATGGTCATTGGCAACCACGATATTGATGAAGGTAACGCCAGACTTGCCGAGTTTGCCAAGCAAATTGATTTCCCATTGCTTGCGGGCAATATGGATTTAAGCCAAGAAGATCTCAACAAACCCGGTTGTCTGCGAGGTTTGCCTAATATCTTGGATTATGATCATGAGCAAAAACGCGCGAAATACCTGCTTAAGCCCTTCCACGATAAGACATTAGCAATTGTCGGTATTACCTTAGATCAGATGAAAGAGATCGCTCGTCCCGATCCCGACACCCATTTTGTCGATGCTATCGCCACTACCGCGCGCACGGTTGAGCACCTTAAAAATCAAGGTATTAAGCATATTATCGTGCTCAGTCACTTAGGCTTAGATCAGGATAAACGCCTCGCGGCCGAAGTCGATGGTATTAGCCTTATCGTCGGCGGTCACACGCATACGCTACAGGGGGATTTTCGCGCCTTAGGTTTGAGCAACCTGCCCTACGGTGAAGTCATCAATAACACGCCCATAGTGCATGCGGGTAAGTATGCCGAAGTCGTCGGCTTGGCCGAGGTAGTATTTGACGCTGAAGGTAAAATGCTGAGCTTAACAGGCGGCAACTACTTCATGCTAGATCAACACTTTATCTTAAGTGCTAACACGGCAGTCGATAACCAAGATTACCAAGCTGTGCGCCAGCAGCTTAATCAGCATCCGAATATCTTTTGGGATGATGCCGATGCCGATATCGATGGCGTGATCCGAGATATCTACAAACCCGCTATCGCAGAGATGGAAAACAAAGTGTTAGCACTGGTGCCGAAGAACTTAGTCCATACCCGCTTACCCTCTAAAGCCCTGCCCCACGGCAGTGAAATAGCACCTTGGGTGAGTCGCAGCATGTTCCAAGAAGCCAAACTGGTCGACCCAAGAGTGAACTTTGCTCTGCATAATGCCGGCGGTGTACGCCAGTCAGTGGCCCAAGGTCAGTTGACGCTAGCGGATGTGATGGGGCAGTTGCTGCCCTTCGAATTGCCATTAGTTAAATATGAAATTCAAGGCCAGTTCCTCTATCAAGCGCTCGAATCGGCGATTAACGCGGCAACCAACAACAGTGTCCGTGGCACAGGTGCGGGTAGCTTCCCCTACACTTACGGCCTACGGTATTACTACGATGGGCGACGCCCACTGGGTGAGCGTTTATTTAGATTGGAGATGATGCAGCAGGACAGCCAATCACTATGGTATCCCGTTGAACCTGAGTCACTTTACGTAGGAGTTTCAACATCTTATACCGCCGCTGGTAAAGAAGGTTATTCTCCATTGCTGCAAGCCCGCTGGCAGGAGTCGATGGAGTCACTGACTTTGCCACAGGCCTTTATTCGATTCTTGAATCGCTCACCGAATCTGTCTGATTTATTGTCACAGCATGTGCATTACACCAGCCACAGCCAACGTATAGGTTAGGCGCTATGCTCCTCATGGCGTAAACATTAATGCTGTGAGGTGCAAAGTGAGTGGCAACTTACAAAGCACTAAACAAACCTGAGCTTAAAATTGCCAATCACATTGCGGTAAACGCGCAGTAAACCAATCCTGCGCCTTGCCTTCAGCATATTTACGCCATGCCATAAACACAGCTTGCGTTGGGCGCGGCATTTCCACATGACAAGCCACTAGGCTTCCCGCCGCCAACGCATCTAAGATCAAGTGCTTTGGAATGTAACCCACACCTAATCCCAATTGCTGCGCCTTAATTTTGGTCTGCATATTCGGCACACGGATCACTTGGCGACTATCAAATAAACCACTTGATCGCTGTGCTAGGGCAGTCGAACTATCTGCTACCACAATAGAAGGAAATTGCAGCAATGCCTCGGTCGGAATTGGACCTGCATGTTGCGCCAATGGGTGCGCAGGATTTAAAGCAAATACAAACTCCAACTCCCCAATTTCAACCACATGATATTGGCCTTTGGGCAACTCCCCTGTTACGCCGATGGCGATATCGGCACGGCCAGAATAGAGCGCATCCCACCCGCCACCTAAGGACTCTTCGCTGATATTCACAGTCACTTGCTTACCCAGCTCAGTAAACTCACCAATCAACTGCAGCAGGGGTAAATCCGGCACCACTGTATCTATGGCTAAGGTCAATGAAGACTCCCAGCCTGTCTCGAGTTGACGCACCGCCTCTTCGAGCCTTGATGTTGCCGCAAGGATTTCTCTGCCTTGGCGCAGCACAAGTTGACCGACTAAGGTCAGCTCGGCGCGCTGGCCCTTACGTTCAAATAATTTTGTGCCTAAATCGCTTTCCAGTTTCTGCACTGTGTAGGTCAGTGCCGATGGCACCCGAAACAAGGACTCGGCAGCAGCGGAAAAACTGCCTTTCTTATCAATGGCATCGAGCACGATTAATCCATCGAGACTAATAGATGGCAACATATAAACCTTATATTCAAATTATTTGAAATGGACATTGAAAATGTTCCGATTTTCTTTGCCAAAGGTCAAGTCTACACTGCTTAGCAATGGAGAAGTTCTGCGGAACTGCAGCCAAACTGACTTAAGACTGAGTGAACAATACCCTTAACTATTCGTTAAATAATTTGAAATAAGGAATATCCCATGAAAGCACTGATCACAAAAACACTGAAATCAGCCCCGAGTTTTGCCCCACTGGCACTGCGCATTCCTATCGGGATCATCTTAATCGCCCATGGTTCACAAAAACTGTTTGGCTGGTTTGGCGGTTACGGCTTAGAAGGCACTGGACAATGGATGGCATCCATTGGTTTGACACCAGGTTACTTAATGGCATTGATGGCAGGTTCAAGTGAATTCTTCGGCGGCCTGTTCCTATTGCTCGGCCTGCTGACTCGCCCAACGGCCCTCGTCTTGTCATTCACTATGGTTGTGGCGATTTTCTCGGTACATATAGGCAACGGTCTGTTCCTTGCCAATAACGGTTACGAATTTGGTCTCGCCCTATTAGCAGCCACAGTCTCATTGACGGTATCTGGTGCTGGCAAATTCGCTGTAGATAACCGATTCGCTAACCGCATCAAATAAAGGGGAAAGCAAGATGATCACATTAAGAAAAGCACAAGATCGCGGTCAAGCAGACTTAGGCTGGCTAAAGAGTCAACATACCTTCTCTTTCTCTAGCTACTATGACCCAGAGCACATGGGGATTTCATCCCTAAGAGTCATCAACGATGACAGAGTAACACCCGGCGCAGGTTTTGATACCCATGGTCATAAAGACATGGAGATCATCAGTTACGTGATATCCGGCACTATCGCTCACAAGGATAGCTTCGGCAATATCAAAACCTTACCCGCAGGAGAGTTTCAATTGATGTCCGCAGGTAAAGGCATTTACCACAGCGAGTTTAATGCCTCTAAAACCGAGCCGCTGCACTTTTTACAGATTTGGATCCGCCCAGATACTTTAGGCATAGATGCGGGTTATCAGCAAAAGGCATTCGAGCAAAGCTCACCACTGACGGCCGTGGTGACACCAAACGGTGAAAATGGCACGCTCAAAGTGCAACAGGATGCGACCCTATATCGTTTAGTGTTGAGTGAAGGCGAAAAAGTAACGATGGACAGAAGCGCCGCTCAAGCAAATCGTCATCTGTATGTTCAATTGATTGAAGGTACGTTGGATATCAATGGCACAACACTCACGGCTGGGGATGGCGCGCATCTGACACAACTCGCAAGTGTCGACTTTACTGCAACAAGCGGCCCAGTTACCGCATTAGTGTTCGATTTATCGCCTAATGCGTAATACAAGTGATTTAACAAAGCGATTCAGTAATTCAGCTTCACTATTTATTAGTTATTAGCAAACTACCAAGCAAACGATTGAGTAAGTGATTAGATGCCAGCTTGATAAGCACTCACCAAGAAGCACTGCCACAAGTCATCTTTGGCAGTGTTTTTTATTGGCGCTTCTATGGCGATGTTATAAAGCAGTGCTAACGGCTTCGTTTAGCTACCAGAACAGCCCTTGATAAGCTGAGTTAGAGGGCGAGCGTCATGCTGAAGTTAACCAACACTTGAGCTTGACCCTGTGCTTTATCCGCCGCATTCAAAAAACGCTTATGTTCATTACGACGAATACTGCGAAATCCCTGTTTCTCAAAAAAAGGCCGCGCGAGATAGGATGCTTCAACCGTTAATCGTTTCAGCGCTAAGATTTTAACTTCTTCAAACAACGCAAAATACAAAGAGGTCGCCACCCCAGAACGGGCATATTCTGGATGAACAAACAAACATTCCACTTCAGCAGCGGCTTCAACATCGCTGTCGGCGCCTATCTTAAGATTGATAAAACCCACCAGCATATTATCGGTTTCGGCAACCCAAATAGTGGTTCCCTGTAAGCGTTCAAGCCAATAACTCTCGCTGCGGGTCTCACCTTCAATATAAGCCCATGCAGAGCGCTCGGCGAAGGAGTAAAACTCACCAGAGCCTTGCATTACACTCGCCTCAAAGATTGCCGCCAACTGCGAGACATCCGATGGCGTAAATAGTCGAATCTTCATTCTCTGCCCTCCATCTTGAATCATTAATTGACTTAGATTAACCGAATTCTAATTTAAGCTAAACAGTGCTTATTTAGTTAAATAGTGTCACTAAACGGCGTTAAGCTAATGTTTTACTATGGAATACCTTACATCACTTTCTAGCTGAAACCATAGTAAACGCGCGTTAAATATTCTTTCCTATATTCTTTTCCATATAGAAACCGGGGATCACTTGCCCAAGTTTTTGCTGATAACTGCGCTGTATTTGAATAAATCCCATCCGAGTAAACAACCCTTTAGAGAGATAAGATGCGTCCAAGCTCAAGCGCACATAGCCTTGTGCCTTAGCCCAAGCTTCTAAAACAAGATAAGCGCGCTCACCTAATCCCTGACCTTGATAATCTGGATGTATATATAAGCTATCTAAGTAACCTTGACGGGGGAAATGGGTTTCGACATTGATAAAACCGCAACAAACAGAAGAAGCAGTCGCTTCATCTATGGCTAAAACCACCCACGCCTTCGAGCGACGTAACCGTAAATCCCAATGTTTAGCCGATCTTGGCGCCGCAGACCAAGCCATAAGCTGCGCCTGCGCATAACGAACATGGGTAATGCTGTGCACGCAAAGGTGAAATAACTCACTCACTTCACGTGCATAACATGACTGATAAGGCTGGATCTCGAACTGTTCAAACGCCATCACTTGAGTGATCCCCTGCTGAGTAATAACGGCTAGAAAAATAGCCGCTATTTTGCCGCCTTTGTCCCCATCGAGATAGTCACAAACTCAGATTTAGCGGCATTGAACGCTAAAAACAAAAACGGCCTCGAAAGTATCGAAGCCGTTGAATTACAGAGGCGCTCAGGTTAGCGCACTCGATACTGCTGACTATTTCTTATCGATTTGGCCAACAAATAACAGTTTATCAAAGGTGCGGTTCAAGGTTTTGCTGGTGAATTCGTTCATCCACATTTGCTCAACCACAGCCACTTTATCGCCTTTGCTCACTTCAGTTTGAGGACCCGCGGCCCAAAAAGTGGTATCAGCTTCTTTAATCTGTACGTAGGTGTAACCACCACCGTTCATCGTATCAACAACAGTACCTTCGTGGGTGACACCCTGAGCCCAAGCACTTGACATGCCTAACGCTAAAGTCGCTACTGCCGCTAATTTTACCCATTTTGCCATCATGCCTGCGTTCCTTTTGTTTTGCTAATATGCTGCATTAAAGCACGCTAAAAACAATAAATCGCTAATCTCTATCACGAAATACAACACTTATCGCAAAAGCAGTATTTTTCTTAAAAGAAGGGAACTCATTTCAACAGCGGTTTTAGCATGCCTTCTAAGCCATTAAGTTTGATTTCGTACATTAGCGCTAATTGCTCACCAAGTTTCCCCTGAGGAAAACCTTGCTTATGGAACCACACCAAATAAGGTTCGGGTAATTCGAGCAACTTACGTCCAGCGTACTTACCAAAGGGCATTTTTTGATTAACAGCATCAATAAGGAGTTGCTGATCCATAGGTTGTTATCTCATACAGAACGTCACGATAATCCTACGGATGCTACAACATAAGCGAACGAATGTCGCCGTTAACTCACGCAAAAGTGACTATATACCCAAGGGCTAAAATACGCGCTAGCTAACATCCAAAAGGCATTCTCACATGAATATTAAGCGATAATTTTTAACAGATTAGGCCCTAAATTAGCGCAGGGAGCATACTGAAAACCATATTCACTACATAAGCGCTCATGCTCACCATGGGCGGTCATACTGACACAAGTTCCCGCACTCGCATGGTCATCAACAAAGGCCATCACCCGCTCAAGTATTATCTTTGCTAGCCCGTAGGATTGGTATTCGGGTAAGACAATAAAATCTTCAATCATCAAATGCCCGGGCTTGTTGCCATAAACACACGCCGTTGCCAATAGATTAGACTTAGCGGCCCCAGCGCCGGCATGCTCCAATTCAGTCTTGTCACTTAATCGAATAGAGACCCAGAACAATGCCTGTACATCCGCAAGTTCAACGCCAATAGAAGGGAGGCCAACTGTGGCCCGCAGATTAAGTAGTTCATGAAATAACGGTGCAGTTTCAACGAGTTCAAACTTAATAGGCATAATAGTTTTGATATCCATTTGGCATCCCTTCTCCATGGTTGAAATTTCAAGCGATTTAGACGTCAGTCTATAGAGATGATAAAGCCAGCATTTGGCAGTTTGATGACAAGTGCCTCACCAAACAAGACCACTTTCGACTGAGAAGCTGATAATTTACTCAGATCAGTTAATAACATTTAGAAATATAAAATTAACATTTGTACCAAGGAAGAAATAAAAAACTACACCCTAAGTCCTATGCACAGTTACCGATCACCACAAACAACCCTTTTAACTGACGGATAACAGATAAAACAATGTAAAACCAATAAGATAAAAAAACATTTTTATAAATCCCTCGTCTCATCTTTTTTGTCAAATTAACGGCATATGACCAGATACTGACAGAAAAACGCCTACGACAATTTAATTAAAAAAACGTCAAAAATCAGCCAATTGACCGAGATTAACATTAGGTTTACATTCGATTTCGGACATCAATGCGGATAGATCCAAACACATCAACTCGCTGCACAAGGGTCATCAAAAGAATTAAGGAATACGTCATGATAGTCTTAATCGGTGGAGAAAAAGGCGGCAGCGGTAAAAGTTGCTTGGCCCAAAATATAGCTGTATTTCTAACCACAGAATGTAACGCCTCGGTCATTATGGTGGACTGCGATCCCCAGCGCACCACCTCTGACTGGATCCATGCAAGAAACAACAATCCGCAACTGGCCAGCATCAATTGCGTGCAGCTTTACGGTAAGATCCGTAATGACTTACTCAGTCTTGAGCAACACTATGATGTCGTTCTCGTCGACTGCGGTGGTCAAGATAACCTAGCGCTACGAGCAACCATGTCAGTCGCCTCTTACATTTTAATGCCCTTAAGACCTAAGCGCCGCGATTTAAAAACTGTGTGTCACATGGACGATATCGTCGCGACGTGTAAGATGATTAATCCCAAGTTACAGGCATCTTTTGTGATCACCCAATGTCCAAGTCTACCCAATCAAGCTAACCGAATTTTAGAGGCCAAAGAAGTCTGTAAAACCTATGATATCCATGTCCTTGACGCGATAACTTACTGTCGTAATGTTTATGATGACAGTGAAGAATCAGGATTATCGGTAATTGAAATCGAGCCCGCAGGAAAAGCAGCCGAAGAAATTCGCACTATCGCCTGCGAACTATTCCAAGTCGATTGTGCTGCCAGCTTAGCCAATCTCCTACATCCCGCGATACACGCTAAGGGGGTGAGTCAAATGCATCATCATTTGCCCCATCAAACTCAATCCACTCACACGACTACTCAACGAAGGGGGCAAAATGGGACTCAGCGATCTCAAGAAAAACGCTATGTCATCTAGCAGCTTACAGCACTCGCTTTCGTTAGATGAGTTTATTGAAGCGGCAAACTTGTACGCAATGGGACAAAGTCTGAATAAGATAAAAAGCAATCTAGATCATAAAGCAGATGCAACTGTCACAAAAAACACAGGCTCACAGGCAAATCACATCACAACTGACATGGCCCAGAGCCATTCAAATGTGTTGAGCTTACACAAACAAAGCCTAGAAACAGACGTATTATTCCCCGCAAAAGTAGAAACTAAAACACACTATCGCAAAGCAACATTTTCCCTCAGTGAAGCGGCTATAACCCATCTTGCTACACTGGCAGAAGAAAGCAGTATATCCAAATCAAAGCTGCTCCGACTCTTGATTGAACAACACTTCGACCTACCTATTGCCTTGAGGCAATTACGAGAACAACAACGCCAACACCGTTAACGATTCACACTACTCCCACCCTTTTCCGGTAACTTAGCTAAGATCGAGTTACCGGCTTTTTGCTCAAAAAGTAAAAAACACAATAAAAACCATCATAAAATCGCGGCATAAGTTCTGATCCCACCTATCCTTAAATATACACAATGCTGAATTAATGATATTAACTCAGAGTCAATACGTAACATTAAGGTGTTATTTTTGTTAAACCGGATCAGATTTATTTTTCTTTGTTTAACCGCAGCGATAATGATGCCCTGTTACGCAGAATTTTCATTGGCACAAATCCCGCCGCTAACAAACAAAACACCTATCACTTTGGTCGCTGAAAAAGGATTTTGGACCGACTATTTAACCCAAGAAATGTTGCCTAAATTCACCGCAAAAACCGGCGTAAAAGTGCAAGTGGTCAGTACTGAATTAGAGGATATGTTTAACTTACAGACCCAGAATTTACTTCAAGGTTCAGGCAAATACGATTTACTTACAATGGAAGCGGGCTGGGCTAAAGAATGGGCTGCCAATGGTTATACAGTGCCCTTAATTGAACTCGCTAAACTTTACGATCCCGATGGCGAAAAGGCCATGGAGAAATACCTAGAACCCTATTACCCATCGCTACTTAACATCTTGTCCTATCAAGGTGAAATCCATGCTATTCCCTATAACAATTATGTTATGGGAAATCATTATCGAGCAGATCTCTTTGATAATAAAACTGAAAAAGCTCACTTTCTGCGTCAGTTTGGCTATCCACTCGCACCAGCAAAAACCTTAACAGAGTTACGAGATCAAGCTCAGTTCTTCACTCGTAAAGCAGGCACTACATTAGCGGATAAAATACTGACTCATGACTTTTACGGTCTAGCGCTAATGTCGGGTGATAAGCCCCATATTAACGATGAATTCTCTAGCATGATTTGGAGCTTAGGTGGCACTTGGATGCAGCCCGTCTATAACAGCCAGAAACAGATCTCCCATTTTGAAGTGCCTACCATCAACCATGAAGCCATTGAAGCGGCCAAACAATATCGCGAATTAATGCCCTATGCAGTTCCCGCTAACGAGCAGTTTGCTTTCAATGAAGCAGCTAATGCTATTGCGACAGGTCAAGCGGCAATGTGGCCTTTTGCCTACAATAATCTGTGGTATAAATCCTTTAAAGTTGAACAGAACATTCTCGGCGCGCGTCTAGCCGTAAGCCAAGTGCCTGGCGGTTATCCCTACAATGGCGCTTATGCCTTTGCCGTTAGCTACGACAGCAAAAACCCTCAAGCTGCCTATTGGCTGCTCAAATATATGGGCACCTATGAGGCACAACATGCCTATGCTATGGGGGGTGGTAATCCCTGTCGTATGGATGTAGTAACAGCCCCAGAATTTAAAGATGAATCTTTAAGAGGCATAGCTGGCGCATTTGAGGCAAGCCACATAGCCAATATGTTTTGGTCTACTAAGGTCTTATCCTTTGGGCATTTCACCAGTACTGCCATGGGACAAATTTACCCTGAACTCAGCCACGCCTGTTTTAGCGCAAGCCGCAGACCCGCTAATAGTGAAGATATTTTCATTAAATTAAGTGCAGAGATAAAACACCTCCAAAATACCTATGGAGAGGTACCTGCTATTGACAAAGAAAATAATGCCAAGCACTAAACCACTGAAAAGTTTGAAACAAAAAATAACCTCAGCCTTCTATATCATAGTGGGCATGGCGCTATTAAATGGTGTTGTCGCCATACTACTGTCACAGCAACTAAAATCAGAAATTGAACACTTAGTCGGGGTAGATGTGGTAAAAGTCACCACTGCGCTGCAACTGGCAAAAAACAGTGAAAAACTACAAATCATTACTGCACGCTTGAATAATTATTATGATGAAAAACAAAGAACTAGCCTGTTAGGCGAACTTTCCGCACAATGGGAATTACTCATCAATGACTCACGACTACTGGCCTCGATAGAAACTTCTACAGTCAATAAGCAAGAATTAAATTACGCCTTAGATACTCAACTGTATTACTTACAACAACTGCCATTACTCAACACGTTAACCGATACTGCCTTACAAGCCAATTCACAGGCAGCCAATATTCAAGCCAACTTAACGTCAATGGCGTCGGGATTTAGCGATGAAATGCAAACCCAATTTCAGCGTATCAATACGGACTCTGAACGTCAGCTTAAGCTGAAAAACGTTGACCAGATTGCTTTAAATATCAATACCAATCAGCAGCTATCTTTATTTAGTCATCTAGGAGAACACTTATTTACCCAGTTAACTCAAGTGAATATCATCGACAATCTAGTTGAACTAAACCAAACCCAAAGAGATGCTATGCGACTGCTGTTAAGCATGGAGGCTATGCTTGATAGTATCGGTGGCGATAAAAACTTATATTTGAATTTGTTATCACAAATAAAACAGACCATGGTCGGTGAAGACAACCTCTTTGAACTTTCTCGCAAAGCGATTAGAAGCACTCATATCGCCAATGCGCATTTAGAATACCAAGCTGATGCCGCACAAATCGTTGCGACCTATACGCAGGATCTCGTTAACCAAGTTGAAAATGAAATTCAGCAAACTGGCGGCAAACTTAAAAACGATAGCACCGCATTTATCGTATTAATTTTCTGCAGTGGCATCTTATATTGCTTCTTCATCTGGCTCACCAGTTGGCACTTTATCACTAAGGGAATCATCAAGCCTGTCATGGCGACTCGAGATGCAATGAATGCCATTGCCAATGAAAAACTCGACGCCAGAATGCCTGTCACTGATAACTTAGAGCTCCAGCAAATGGTGAGCTCCTTAGAGACATTAAAAAGCTACGCAGCTCAGGTTAAAGGCATGGCCGAAACCGACGGATTAACTGGCTGCTATAATCGCCGCTATTTAGATTTACAACTCCAAAAAGAATTAGAGTATGCAAGGGACCACAACATGCCCCTAGGTATAATTCTGTTTGATATTGATAATTTTAAACAATTTAACGATAGGTATGGTCATGTCGCAGGCGATCAATGTCTTAAGAAAATCGTGAATGCCGCCAAATCGATCTTGAAACAACCCACTTACATGCTTGCCCGCTATGGCGGAGAGGAGTTCATGATAGTACTGCCATCGAGCAATCTCGAGGAGGCATATCATTTTGCTGAAATATTACGCAATAAAATCATCAATTTAAAAATACCACATGAAGACTCCCCCCATGACGGCATACTGACCATCAGCGCTGGTATTACTTGCTGGGAGCGATCACAACCTATGGATACGAATAGCTTAATTAATCAAGCTGATGAGGCTCTCTATCACGCCAAACTAACAGGTCGCAATCGTACAGAGACACGACTAAACCAACCAGTTCGCTATTCCTAACCATAAAATGCGGCGACTGTTCAGTTTCTTTTTTCACCAGAGGATTGAGTTAAGCTAACTTCACCCCCATTAGCTAATACTAAGTTAATCAGGATAAAGTCAGGGAAGTATGCTCGCTATTGTTATCACGCTTATCCTAGGAGTTGGCGCAATTACCTGGCTACTGTCGAGTCGTTGGCGCAGGACCTTACATCGTCGACGAGTCACGATGAAACCTTTTCCAAAAGAATGGCGCAGCATTCTCAAAAAAAGACTGCCTTACTTCCATGCTCTACCCGCAGATCTACAACTGCAACTCAAACGACATATCCAAATTTTCATCGATGAGAAAGTCTTTATCGGCTGCGATAATTTTGAGATCACGGATGAAGTAAGAGTCACAATCGCGGCCCAAGCCTGTCTACTGCTACTCAATCGTAAAACCGACTTTTACCCCAAACTGAAACAGATTTTGGTCTATCCCGATGCCTTTATCGTCAATAATCAACATAAAGACACTAGCGGTATCGTGTGGGAACAACGCAATGTGCTGGCAGGGGAATCATGGGAATACGGTAAAGTTGTGCTCTCATGGAGAAATACTTTAGACGGCGCCGCCGATCCCCATGATGGTAATAATGTCGTAATCCATGAGTTTGCCCATCAGCTCGATCAAGAAGATGGCCAAGCCAATGGCGCACCCATTCTGCAGCATTTTGCCGACTACAGCACTTGGTCTGAAGTGCTAAGTAGGGAATTTACCCAGTTACAACACAGTGCAAATTTTGGCACCCCCTCATTATTTAATTATTATGGTGCGACTAATCCCGCTGAGTTTTTTGCCGTCATCACCGAAGTCTTTTTTGAGAAACCAGAGGATTTTTACCAACAACACCCAGACTTGTATAGAGAACTGAGCCGCTTTTATCAACTCGATCCGATAAACTGGCATTAACCCATAAATGTAGAGGCACGCAAAATGCTCAAAGACACTCATGCATTCTCAGTTAAAGGTTCCAATATTAATCGCGCTACCTTGGGGTTACTGCTCAGCGCGTTAATGCTTGGCGGCCTTAATGTAAGCGTACAGGCACAGGACTCGCTAACACAAAGCACTCAAACGACTTCGAATCCTGATCAACAAGCGGCGGCTCACGTATTAGATTTACTCAACCAATATTCAAGCGATGCCAATTGGGATAAATACTTTGCCCTGTACCGAAAAGACGGCATTTTTATTGGCACGGATGCGAGTGAGCGCTGGGGAATGGCGGAATTTGAACGTTACTCCCGCCCCACAAAAGGTTGGCGCTATGATTTAACTGAGCGTCATTTAATCCAACACGGCAATGTCATATTGTTTGACGAGTTATTAAATAGTCCAGCCTATGGCGTCAGTCGAGGAACAGGCACTTTAATCAAAACCAATGGCAACTGGGAAATAGCGCAATACCATTTAAGCTTTCCCATTCCTAATGAGGTAGCCAAGCAAATAACTGCCGAGATTAAAGCCGTAAACAAACAATAGCGCAGCACTCCCCAAAATACGGTTTGAAAGAGTGCAATTCCGAAAGAATACAGTTTGAAATTAAATCACTAAAAGTAATCACTTAAGTTATACCACTATCTCAAAGACACAGTAAAACACACATTCGCCAATTGGGAGAAGTGGATGAAACTTTGAAAATCCACGTCTTCAAATGCCCTTTCCGAAGGGCCCCTATCCGCATAATAAAACCCGATCACTTTACTATCGACTAATAATGGTGCTAATAAAAAGCCTTGACGTGACACATGTTGCGCTTGTAATTCTTTACACTGCTCTTGCCATTTCTTAGAGCTAGGATCATCTACCCAAAGCGGTAACTTATGCTCCATCGCTTGGTAAAATAATCCCCGCCTATCGCTCAAATCGATAATAAACTCTTGCTTAATGGCATCTGCATCACGACCTAATATCACCCTAGGTTGAAGTTGTTTACGGCTTGGTGACAATAACAGCACGCCGCACCGGTCAACGCCAACGCCCTCAAGTATACCTTCGAGAACCGTTTGCATGATTTGGTTAAAATCGGCTTTATTAATGGCGAAGCCTGTTAATTCTCGTAGCTTAGCTAACTGAATATTCAAGTTAACTTGATAGACAGGCATATCTAACGGAATGGGAAGTGGAACAGGTTTAACTGTGACCATACGCTTAGGATCTGGTAGATAGTCTAGCAACACCTTAGCACCATATACTTCAGCTAACTTATGGGTCGCATTCGCGCAGCGTTGCATCCGCACCATAAACTCATTTTCTTCTAGTCCAGTAAAACTCGCCGCTTGCGTGATACGTTTCCCTAATTCCTGCTTATCAAGATTAGGTTGAGATAAAATATCGCAGAGCTTATCCGCAATAAAAATAGACCGAATTTCAGGTCTTTGGTCTTCAGGATTATTAACTGCATGGACCAACAGTTCTCCCAATCCCCAATTGCGGGCAATACTTTGAGTTAATAGTGAAAAAGAAGTGCCGAGGGCTTCGCGGGTTATACTTCGTTCCTCTGCTGGCGTTGCACATTCAAGTAGTTTTAGATCTAACTCTTCGGTGAACTCACCACCAATACTCCAAAAAGCACTCTCACCTATGTGATACAGCAAAGAGGCTATAAAAGCTTCCTCCTGCATTTCTTCGTCATAATGGCTCAACATCATCCGTGCAATCATGGCGGCTTGAAATGCTTTAGCCATCAACTTTATTAATCTTTGATATACGTTAGGTGCCAAATTTTTACTCTCTAACAAGCTTGAGAGTAACTTGGCTGTGATACAGATATTTCGCACCGCATCGAAACCAAGCACTATAGCCGCTCGGCTGACAGTAGAGATTTGGCTACTACCTTTATGATAAATAGCGCTATTAGCAACTCGAAGAATACGAGAAGTTAAGGCGTTATCGTGCATCACGCTACGCCCGAGTAATGCGAGAGAGGAAACGTCATCCTTGGCGAGCTTTTCTAGCGATTTAACAGTCGAACACAGTGCTGGCATTTCCAATTCACTGATCCGATTTGTCCAATAATCGACCCCTTTATTAGTATTGTTATTAGGTTTCAACCTAAAGTTACCTTAGCGATATAATCTTGTTGTTTTTAGTATAGATAAACGCAAACATTTCGCCTGTTGTCTAAAGCTTGTTTTAGAAAATCATTCATTAATTGCTTAATAATTCAACATTAAGCAATGCCTGCCTATAAAAATGCCCAAGACAAAGCTCGGGCATTTCAGTAAAACAGGAAATCAATCCACACTTAGGCTTTGAGGTACTGCTTAACAACACGCAACACTTTATCTATGTCCTGACGGCTGACATCTTTATGAGTCACAAGCCGAAGCGTACGCCCTGGGCTTATCAGAATGCCTTCCGCTCGACAGTGTTTAGCCAATAAGTTCGCATCAATATGGGATGCTAATGTAACAAATAACATATTAGTTTGTACTGCGGCTAAATTGACGTCAAACTCACTGAATTCTGCCAACTGCCGAGCTAAGTACGCCGCATTGTCATGATCTTCACTAAGCCGTTGTACTTGCTCAGTTAAAGCAAGCTTACCTGCAGCGGCAAGTATCCCAGCTTGACGCATGCCACCACCAAGCATTTTACGCCAACGAATGGCTTTCTTAATCAAGCGTTCATCACCTAAGAGTAATGAGCCGACTGGCGCACATAATCCTTTGGATAAACAAATCGACACTGAATCAAAGTGCGCCGTGATATCACTTATTGCAATATTCTGCGCAACCGCAGCATTGGCAACTCGCGCACCATCTAAATGAATTTTTAATCCGCGATTAAAGGCTAATGCCTGCGCGTCCGCCAAATAGCTTTGCGGGAGAACCTTACCGCCAATCGTATTCTCTAAACTAAGCAAACGAGTACGAGCAAAATGGATATCATCAGGCTTAATTGCGGCTTCAATGTCAGCTAATGCAATAGTGCCATCTAATTGATTCATTAAAGGTTGAGGTTGAATGCTGCCTAGGACAGCAGCGCCGCCGCCCTCGAACTTATAATTGTGAGCCTGCTGACCGCACAGGTACTCATCACCACGATCACAATGGGCCATCAAAGCCAATAAATTTGCTTGAGTACCCGAACAGGTAAATAATGCACTTTCAAAGCCAAACATCTCCGCAGCCATATCCTGCAAACTATTTACCGTAGGATCATCACCGTAAACATCATCACCCACTTCGGCTCTGGACATAGCTAACCGCATGGCTGCTGTTGGCTGGGTAACAGTATCACTGCGTAAATCTATCATCTTGTCCTCAACTTAAAGTTTGGTTGGCGCATAATGGGCTCAAGACTCTAGCGCTAAAGGCTTATTTTGTATAGTTTATCGTCATACTTGTCGACAAATTTACCGATGTAGAACCTCGCATATACTTGAAGCAAGTATCGACATACTGACATCTACTAATAAAAACATAAATATACTCAAGATCTTGCCGATATCTATCTGTCGATGTATGGACGCTTGTACGCGTTTAGCTTGGCGAAAAGAGTCTTACTCGTTAGAATGCCACACTAAGATGGTCATGCTACAACAATGCGATCGCTTTAGTAATTTTGACTAATACTTATCGTTCAATAGGTGATTTGTAGTGAAAAACTCCCAATCTCGATGGATTCAGCTAGCGCTTTTGCTATTAAGTTTAAGCCTAACATCACAGGTATTTGCTTGGTCTGACACTGACCGAGATGGCGTGCCTGACATCAAAGATGCCTGTCCTAACACAGAGCCAAATACACCTGTTATGGCTAATGGTTGTGTGGAAGAAGCCGCTGTGGAAATGACTGCATCACCAGTTTGCGATATGAGTCATTCAAATGCTGAGTTAAACGCAGATTGTCATAATATTTCTGCAGCTATGGTGTATTTTGAATTTGCCATTGCCGAGGTTGACTTTTCTCAATGGAAAACTTTAGCCTTAGTAAAAGCATTCTTAGAAACAAATGATGCTGAATTAACCTTAGTAGGCCACACAGATATCGTTGGTACACCAGAGTTTAATTATCAACTATCACTTCAGCGAGCTCAAAATGTAAAACGTATTTTGGTTGAAGATTATGGCTTTAATCCAAATCGCTTTACCGTAATGGGTAAAGGTATATCTGAACCTGTAGCGGACAACCGTTCTAGCGAAGGGCGAAGTTTAAATCGACGAGTAGAATTTATCGTCAATAATAAATAGTTTTTGTTAGCGCATATTTAGGGAGTTATTCAATGGAAAACCTCGAAGGTTTATTAAAGCAAGCACCAGATCTGATTGTGACTTATGGCTTAAAAACATTATTCGCCATTATCATCTTCTTTGTTGGTAAATACTTTGCGGGCGTAGCACAGAAGCTTGTTCGTAAATTACTTAACAGCCGTAAAGTTGATCCGACAGTCGTTTCATTTGTCGCGAACCTCGCTTGGGCAGTGGTATTTGTTTTCGCGGTTATTGCTACGTTAGGCCAAATTGGTGTACAAACCGCATCACTGGTAGCCGTTATCGGTGCTGCAGGTTTAGCAATAGGCTTAGCGCTACAAGGTTCTCTGTCTAATTTTGCATCGGGTGTGTTAATGGTGTTATTCCGCCCTTGCCGCGTAGGTGACTATATTGAAGCTGCAGGTATCGCAGGCACTGTTGATGAAATAACCATATTCTCAACCAAGCTTCGCACTCCTGATAATAAAGTTATCGTAGCGCCAAACTCATCTATCATGAATGGCACTATCACTAACTACTCAGCAATGGATAGTCGTCGTATCGATTTAGTGATCGGCGTATCTTATTCCGCCGATATCGCACTCACTAAAAAAGTATTGACCGATATTTTAGATAACAACCAGTATGTGTTAAAAGATCCAGCATATACAGTTGGACTTTCTGAATTGGCTAGCTCTTCAATCAATTTCGTGGTTCGTCCTTGGGTAAAAACATCTGATTATTGGACTGCACGTTTCCAACTGCTTGAGCAAATAAAAAATGCATTAGACGCTGCAGATATAGGTATTCCATTCCCACAAATGGATATCCATGTCAAAGAATTACCGCTAAGCAAATAACAATTAGTGGATAAAAAAGGTCGGTAATTACCGGCCTTTTTTTATGGTTCTACGCATCATTTTAGCGTACCTTAATGGACAGATATTAGCGAAGGCACAGATATTCATGTGTGAGGAAATCCAATGCAAAAATATGTTTCATTTTTAGCCGCAAGCTGTATTTATAGCCTAGTTCTGATGAGCCCCAATACACTCGCCAGTGAGAAAACACAGGTTTTAATGGGTGAAAAAACAGTCACCTTAGAAGGGAAAAGACCAAAATTGTCGCAAATGGCGCCAGGGTTTAAAGTCGTTGATGAGCATTTCACGCCAGTGATGCTAAGTGATTTTAAGGGTAAAACTGTACTGATAAGTGCCGTGCCAAGCCTAGATACAGGTGTTTGCGCACTGCAGACGAAGCGCTTCAACAGCGAAGTTGGCCATTTTTCCGATGACGTCATCATGCTAACGATCAGTACCGATTTACCCTTCGCACAAAAGCGTTTCTGTAAAGTGGAAAACGTAGATAAAATCAAAGTGCTATCAGATAGCGTGTGGCGTGATTTTGGTGAAAAGTATGGTTTGTTAATACAAGATTACGGCTTGCTGGCTAGAGCCATTTTCATCATAGATGCAGAAGGTAAGCTCCAATACCAAGAGTTAGTACCAAACATCACAGAGCATCCTAACTATGATGCAGCGCTTGAAGCCTTAAAAACCCTTCAAGCCCAGCAGTAATTCACAGCTAAAAACAGGGCAGCCTTAGCTGCCCTTTTGTTTAACGGTTCTATTTCTACAATTTGGTTTTACGATTTAATGTGTATGTTGATCGCCACTGGATTGGTAGTCAAAGGTCGGCATAGACCAATGATATCGCAGCGCCAACATCCGTAAGCTAAAACCAACGCTTAAACAAATAACCAGATTAATCCATTCCGTTAACTGATAGGCTTTTAAGACGATATACAAGCCTGCCGTCAGTAGTGAAATCACCGCATAGAGTTCTTTTTTAAAAATCAAAGGCACTTGGTTACACAGAATATCGCGGATAACGCCACCAAAGACACCAGTGACCAATCCCATGACTACGGCTATTGTTGGGCTAAATCCTAGCATTAGCGTCTTTTGTGCGCCCACGATGGAGAATACGGCTAAGCCTAAGGCATCAATAGCCAAAAATAACTTAGACAGATAACGCATCACAGGGGCGATAGCGACAGTGAGCAAAGAAGCGAATGCAATCGCAATAAGGTAATGCACATGCTCAACCCAAATTAAGGGGTAATTTCCGAGCATCATATCCCTTAGTGTGCCGCCACCAATTGCCGTTGCGCAGCCAATGATCACCACACCAAACAAATCCATCTGCTTGCGGCCAGCCGCCAGAGCGCCCGTCATCGCCTCAGCAATAATCCCAATCAGCCAAAGTAATCCAATAATCTGCGTCTCATGCATCTTTGCTACTACCAACAACTCAAAGAATTGATTCTGCCTGATAACCTCTCAGTTCTATAATGATTTTATTTTGAGTTCATCATTAGAAAAATTAATTCATCATCTTATTAATAATCTGATGCAGGTTCCTACAACATTATTAAGTTATAGGATAAATATCATACAAAATAGTCAGTTATAAAAATGTTACTTTCACATTGTCATCTATGAAAATAGAATTTTTAATAAGTATTAATAACGTAAATCCAATCAGATGATAAATAACTGCAGATCATCTAATACCGTAGACAAATGCATAAAAATCAACCACAAAAAAGCGGCCCTCAGGCCGCTTAATTTTCATTCAAACTGAGTCAGAACTACTTAGTGTCAGGCTTAGGTGGATAATTTGCCATTACACTGCCCACTGCTTGATTGATGATCTGTACTCTTTCTTCTGGGGTATTTTTGTCGCGAATGGTATCGGCAACAGAACCTCGCCAGATAAGTTTAGTGGTTTTATTATCAACCAAATCAATAATCAGGGTACCGACTTCATATTCTCTTACTGTGGTTTGGGTCTGCATATTGCCGCCCCAACCCCATCCTGGACCATAGTATGGGTTGTAGCCAAAATTACTATTGAAGGTATCAACATTAATCTTCTTATCAACTTTGGTCAGATAATTAACAAGTACATCAGCATCTTTTGCATCAACTAATGTCATCCCCTTACTCGCTAACTGGCTATTCACCGCTTCTCTGACCCGTTGATCCATCAAGCCATCTAGATGATATCCGGCAGAATCCGTTTTCTGAGCAACCCAAGCATAGGTTTTATATTGGGTAAAATTTGCGCTAGGGTCAAAATCCCAACCAGACTTCATCGAACTACAGGCACTGAGTGCCAACACAGCTAATGCTACAAAAATATTTTTCATCTTAATTTCCTCAGATGTTCGACCCGAACAAAGACAAGTATCAGAGATATGAATTTAGCTTACAGAGCAATAGCCTAATCTACAACTCAATTGATTAAAAAGCAGCATCTCATTCAGCTTGACTTCAGCAAAGTCAAAGATGATAATGATTATCAATTGAGATTTAAGGGAGGTATTGAAATGTACTGGTTTATTAGCGCGTTTATGGTTGCATCTGCCATTTTTTTCCTTGCACCAGAAAAAATTTCTCTCGAAGCGAATAACGCCAAAATAAAACGTCACTTGCCTACCAGTTTACTGATATTACCCCTCCTAGTCCTTGGCTGGTTGGTTATTGATACCATTGCTAATGGCACTAACTATGCCACAGTCGCCGCATTTGGTTTTGTGACTACCGCCTGCTTAATTGCGTTACCTAAGCTGCATAAATTTATTATGCCCAGCGCCTTACTGACTGCAGTAGCGCTGATCGTCATGGTCTTTATGCGCATAAATTAAAACGGCTGATAACGCTCCCTTTTTCAAAAATATGCTTACTTCCCTGCAAAGAGTTAGCATTTTGTTCAGACCACTTAAGGATAATCCTCAAGTGGTCTTTTTTTACCTCCCAGAACCCCTGCAAATTTGATAAACTGAACGGGTATAAGTCATCTTTTAACACCAATGAATGAAATCTATGAAAGCAGATCCTAATGTATCCTTAGTGTACAGCACCGACAAAGGCCGTATAAATGCAGAGCCCGTCACTAAAGTGATTCCTGAATCCGACGGTATAGTCAGGATCCATAGAGACAGTAAGGGCCGCAAAGGCAAAGGCGTTTCGATTATCTCTGGGTTAGGTCTCGATGAAACCGCGTTAAAAGCAATGGCACAAGCCCTTAAGAAACAATGTGGTTGTGGTGGTACGGTTAAAGATTTCACTATTGAGGTCCAAACGGACAACCGCGAGCAATTAAAGCTATTACTTGAGAAACAAAACTACAAAGTTAAATTAGCTGGCGGTTAATCTCGCCCGACTTAGCAATATAGCAGCAAGCTAGATCAACTTAGCCACATCAAACGGAGTAGTTTAATGGAGAGTTTGCAGAACCATTTCTTAATTGCCATGCCCTCACTACACGGTACGTTTTTTGAACGCTCAGTCATTTATATCTGTGAACATGATGCCAAAGGCGCCATGGGGCTGGTGATCAATAAACCGCTCGGTATCGAAGTTAATTCGCTATTGGAACAAATGGATTTGCCAGCAGAGCAAGTCTCCACGGATTTAGTGCTCAATACCAATGTCATGATGGGCGGCCCCGTCTCCCAAGATCGCGGCTTTGTGCTGCATACCTCTCAGCCCTATTGGGCCAATAGCACAGATCTGGGTTGTGGTTTAATGCTAACCACTTCACGTGATGTGTTAACCGCGATTGGAAGCAACAGATCGCCCGAGAAGTTCCTCGTCGCCTTAGGTTATGCAGGGTGGAGTAAAGATCAGCTCGAACAAGAGCTTGCCGATAATTCTTGGCTCACAATTCCAGCAACGAATGCGCTCTTGTTTGACATTAAACACGAAGACCGTTGGCCACAGGCCAGCCGTGCTCTCGGATTTGATGCTTGGCAAGTTTCAGCTCAAGCGGGTCACGCTTAAGCCTATTTATTAATATAAGTCCGCACACTATGAATTCGAAAACCGTATTAGGCTTTGATTTTGGCACTAAGAGCATTGGTGTGGCTATAGGCCAAGAGATCACCGCCAGCGCCACACCATTATTATCACTCAAGGCCGTCGATGGTATCCCAAATTGGGATCAGATAGGCGACTTAATCAAAGAGTGGCAACCTGACTTAGTCGTCGTTGGTCTGCCTTTAAATATGGATGGCACAGAGCAAGATATGACCCACAGGGCGCGTAAATTTGCGAACCGCATCAATGCTAAGTTCAAAGTCAAAATAGCCACTCAAGATGAGCGATTAACTACCACTGATGCTAAGGCCAGATTATTCGAATTGGGCGGGTTTAAGGCACTGACCAAAGGTCAAGTCGATGCTGTGTCTGCCGTCCTTATCATCGAAAGCTACTTCGAAAATAACTTCAGCAAGTAATGCCACAATAAATAAAACTACAATAAAAATAAAAGGATAAGTTGCCTTATCCTTTTAGTTTGATGTTTAATCCGATAAATTACCGGATCAAAAATGTGGCTTCACTAAGTTTGCCATCATAGTAATGTGCGCATCATCGTCATTTAATGCAGCAATATAGCGGAACTTCTCCCCGCCCGCCTCAGCAAAGAGATGACCATTCTCACCAACAATTTCTTCCAGCGTTTCTAAACAATCGGCGCTAAAAGCTGGGCAGACGATAGCAATATCACGCACGCCTTGTTGCGGCAACGCTTTCAAAGTCGCATCGGTATAAGGTTGTAGCCATTTGGCTTTACCGAAACGCGATTGGAAAGTCATGACAAACTCATCTTTTCCTAACCCAAGCTTTTCGGTGACAAGTCGAGTCGTTTTCATGCAGAAGCAGTAATACGGATCGCCTAAATGCAAATTACGTTCAGGCATACCATGGTATGACAACACCAATTTTTGCGGTTTACCATGGGCTTCAAAATCAGCCGTGATCGAATTGGCTAAAGCATTAATAAAATCAGCATTGTCATGATAAGTATTAATAAAATGCAGTGCTGGAATATAGCGCCACTTGGACAACTCAGCCGCAATCGCATCAAAAGCAGAACCCGTAGTTGGCGCCGCATATTGGGGATACAGAGGTAACACCACGATTTTGTCTATGCCATTTTGATGCATAGTTTGCAATGTACTGGCGACCGATGGACTGCCATAACGCATGGCTAAATGCACAGAAACATCATGGTTATCAGCTTTAAGCTTATCCGCTAACTTTGCTGTTTGACGCAAACTAATGTCCATCAACGGAGAACCTGCCGCAGTCCATACCTTTTGGTATAACGCTGCCGATTTTGCTGGCCGTACCCGCAAAATGATCCCGTGTAAAATCAACATCCATACTAGCTTAGGGATCTCGACGACTCGGGGATCCGCTAAAAACTCTGCAAGATAACGTCTAACAGCAGATGCTGTGGGTTCATCTGGAGTACCTAAATTCAACAACAACACGCCTACTTTGCCGCGCTGCCCGTGTCCAACTTCTTTGGATAAGCCTGAAAATTTAGCCAAAACAGCCTCTTAATTAATAAATATTCGTAATATTAAAGTACAGATTCTATCGCTTGCTTAAGCTCTTCACTATCTGGCTTCACTTTAGAATTGAACTGTTGCACAACCGCACCATCACCGCTGACGACATACTTATAAAAATTCCACTTAGGCGCACCAGTTTTTTCAGCTAAGTATTTGAAGACACTATTAGCGTCACTACCACGCACAGCTGAAGTCGACAGCATAGTAAAGGTGACACCGTAATTGATGTAACACACCTTAGCCGTATCTTTCTCATCATTTTCTTCTTGGAAAAAATCATCCGATGGGAAACCAATGACCACTAAGCCTTTATCTTTGTAGTTTTCATGCAATGTTTCGAGCGCTTTAAACTGCGGGGTGTAACCACAGTTACTGGCCGTGTTAACAATCAACACTGGTTTTCCCTGAGTTAATTCACACAGATTAACTGTCTCTTCAGAATGTAATTTTCGTACTTCAAGGTTCAGATACTCGGGACAAGTGGCCGCCATAGCGCCAACACTCATCAAGCTCGCTGTCATAGCGAATATCATGGGTAATTTTTTCATTGCTTTCTCCTTTACCAGTACATTACGCAAACGCACTGGGTAAAGATCATATTGAATTAAAAAATAAAAGCTATGGTTAACGACTGCATAGCGATGAAGTAAAACCGATTGAGCTGAACGAAAATCTAACGACACCAACAAAAAGCAGCCCATAAAGAGCTGCTTAACCTAGAACCTGACTATCGCGTTAGTCCATGTCTAAGGTGACACCTTCCATAAAACCTGAGCCCGTGGATTCTTTATTCTGCAATTTAATCATCAAACGTAAATCGTTTGGTGAATCAGCATGGTGCAGCGCATCGGCGTAACTAATCTCGCCATCGACATAAAGTTTCAGCAAGGCCTGATCGAACGTCTGCATGCCCTGCTCGTTGGATTTTGCCATGGTTTCTTTGAGTAAATGCAGCTCGTTCTTCGCAATTAAACTCGCCACCCTTGGGGTGTTAATCAATACTTCAATCGCGGCGCGACGCCCTGTGCCATCAACTTTAGGGATCAATTGTTGCGCCACAATACCGCGTAAATTCAATGATAAATCGAACAATAACTGTTGATGCTTACTCTCAGGCACGAGATGCATAATCCGGTCTAACGCTTGGTTGGCGTTGTTGGCATGCAAGGTTGCCATACAAAGGTGACCCGTTTCTGCAAATGACAGCGCAAACTCCATCGTCTCTTGGGTACGAATTTCACCAATCAAGATCACATCGGGAGCTTGGCGAAGGGAGCTTTTTAGCGCCGCATCAAAAGACTCAGTATCTATACCCACTTCACGCTGAGTGATTATGCTTTTTCTGTGGTCGTGAACGAATTCAACCGGATCTTCAATAGTCAAAATATGCCCACGGGCATGACCATTGCGATAACCCACCAAGGCCGCCAAGGACGTTGACTTACCCGTTCCCGTTCCGCCTACCATAATGATGAGACCACGTTTACTCATCACCAGATCTTTTAGAATAGGCGGCAATTTTAAATCATCGACATCAGGGATTTTAGTCTCAATACGGCGCATCACGCAGCCAGGCGATTCACGCTGCCAAAAAGCGCTCACCCGAAAACGACCTAAATCCTTTGCCGCAAAAGCGAAGTTACACTCACGAGTGGAATGAAACTCTTGCTTCTGCGCCTCTGTCATTAACGACTCAACAAAATCCAGTGATTGTGCTGGTGTAAACGCACTTTCTGCCAAGGGACGCAATTCACCGTCAATCTTGGCACTCGGCGGAAAACCCGCTGTGATGAACAAGTCGGAGGCTTTGCGTTCCACTATCACTTTTAAAAACGGACGAACATCCATCATAAATCCTTAAAATGTCGCTTGTTTATTCGAACTCTTCGCCATTGCATCTTCACGGGTGATAAGACCGCGATTGACTAAGTTCTGTAAACATTGCTCTAAGGTCTGCATTCCATGGGCCATACCTGTTTGAATTGCCGAATACATCTGCGCCACTTTGTCTTCACGAATTAAATTGCGGATAGCGGGCGTGCCCATCATGATTTCATGGGCGGCGACACGGCCTCCTCCCACCTTTTTAATCAGAGTTTGCGAAATAACCGCTTGCAGCGATTCAGACAACATAGTGCGCACCATGTCTTTTTCACCGGCGGGGAATACGTCGACCACACGGTCAATCGTTTTCGCGGCAGAAGTAGTATGCAAGGTACCAAACACTAAGTGGCCTGTTTCAGCGGCGGTCATCGCCAAACGAATGGTCTCAAGGTCACGCATCTCACCGACTAAAATCACGTCTGGGTCTTCACGCAGTGCGCTTCTAAGCGCCGCATTAAAGCTGTGGGTATGGCGATGAACTTCACGTTGGTTAATCAAACATTGCTTATTTTGATGAACGAATTCGATAGGATCTTCAATGGTTAAGATATGATCATGTCGATTTTCATTCACGTAATCCACCATAGCGGCAAGTGTGGTACTCTTACCCGACCCCGTAGGTCCAGTCACTAGCACCAATCCGCGAGGGAAACTGGCAATTTTTTTAAAAATTTCCGGCGCACCCAATTGCTCAAGTGACAAAATGTCACTTGGAATGGTACGAAACACAGCCGCTGCACCACGGGATTGATTGAATGCGTTAACACGAAAGCGTGCAAGATTAGGGACTTCGAACGAGAAATCGATTTCTAAATGTTCTTCGTAGTCCTTGCGCTGCTTATCATTCATTATGTCGTACACTAAGCTGTGTACACCTTGATGATCGAGCGCGGGCAGGTTAATTTTTCTCACTTCACCGTCAACACGGATCATGGGAGATATCCCTGCAGAAAGGTGTAGATCCGAGGCTTTGTGTTTTACACTAAATGCCAATAACTCAGTGATTTCCATCGTTTGGGATATCCTTGCAACTAGATAATTACATCATGACAACAATAGCAGACAGACTCGCAATCGCCCAGCGCAGGATCACACAAGCAGCGCAAAAATGTGCCCGCCACCCCAGCAGTATTCGCTTACTTGCCGTCAGCAAGACTAAACCTATTGAAGACATTATAGCAGCCTACCAAGCGGGTCAGCGTTGCTTTGGCGAAAACTATGTCCAAGAAGGCGCTGAAAAAATTACTGCGCTCAAGGGGGATTTCCCGGACATAGAATGGCATTTTATCGGCCCACTCCAATCCAATAAAACCAGCATAGTCGCCCAGCATTTCGATTGGATGCATACCCTCTCCCGCGACAAAATTGCCCTACGTCTCAATGAGCAACGTCCGGCCGAATTGGCGCCATTAAACGTCTGTATTCAAATTAATATCAGTGCTGAAGACACAAAATCTGGCATAGATGCGGCTCAAATGCTGCCACTGGCCGAACTGATAGCTCAGCTACCTAACTTAGCACTGAGGGGCCTAATGGCAATTCCAACGGCTACCGCAGATATAGAGTTACAGCTTAAAGAGTTTTCCATGTTAAACAATCTATTTCAAGAACTTAAATCGTATTATCCCGCTGTAGATACGCTTTCAATGGGGATGAGCAATGACTTAGATACAGCGATTAGCTGTGGTTCAACTATGGTGCGTATTGGCAGTGCCATTTTTGGTGAGCGCAATTACGCTGTGTAAAATCACGTTAGGCATTTAGTTAGAGGTCAGTTTAACCTTGTTTTTAGCACTTTATGCCCAAATACTGTATTAAAGAACACCGAACATTAACGATTTAAGAGCAATTAGCGAGAGTCGATAATCAGGCTCAGTCATTCAAATGACTAACCGTTTTATCATCTTAATTTAAGGTGAAGATGTTACAAGTCAACGGTTAACACACTGAAGAGAATCAAATGGATCAACAGAAAATCTGCTTTATCGGTGCCGGCAATATGACGCGCAGCATCATCAGTGGCTTAGTCAATAGCGGCTATCCAGCTCAACTCATCCAAGCGACTAATCCCAGCCAAGGTAAACTCGATGCACTAAAAGACGATTTTGGGATTTTGGTTTCTCAGGATAATTTGGCCGCAGTGCAAGCTGCCGATGTCATAGTACTTTCGGTAAAACCACAATTGATGCAACAAGTTTGTGAAGCATTACAGACAGTCGATCTGTCGAATAAGTTAGTCATCACTATCGCTGCGGGCATTAAAGCAAAGCGATATACCGACTATCTGGCACAAGACATCAAGCTTATCCGCGCCATGCCAAATACGCCGATGCAAATTAGTGTTGGTATGACTGGCCTCTATGCGCCTCAAAGCATTACTACCGAGCAGAAAGCCATTTGCGATCGTTTGATGTCAAGCGGCGGCGAAATTGTGTGGGTAAATGAAGAGTCAGATTTAGATCAAGTGATTGCACTATCGGGCAGTTCACCGGCTTATTTCTTTTTGCTAATGGAGTCTATGATAGATGCAGGCAAAGAAATGGGAATGGATGAAACAAAAGCCAGAAGTTTAGTGCAGCAAGCTGCGCTTGGCGCTGCTATGATGGCAAAGCAAAACCCACAACTGACCTTAGGTAATTTAAGAGAGAATGTTACTTCAAAGGGCGGCACCACCGCACAGGCGCTGGCGACATTTGAAGCTGCGGATATGCGCGGCTTAGTAAAAAAAGCCATGGAAAACTGTATTAATCGTGCTGAAGAAATGGCTAAAACATTTTGATCCACTAACACGTTTTTATATCGAACTTTAATAGGTAGAAATCTCGATGAATGCATTTACCTTTTTAATCACCACTCTATTCGATCTCTATTTGATGGTGGTGATTTTGCGGATTTGGTTACAACTGGCAAGGGCTGATTTTTACAATCCTTTTAGCCAATTTATTGTTAAAGCAACTCACCCGCTCATCGCACCAATGCGCCGTATTTTGCCTTCCTTAGGGCGATTTGATACCGCATCTTTCGTCCTCGCATTATTGGTTGTGATAGCCAAGCTGCTACTAATTAGCCTCATTGCGGGCGGTGGCATAGACATACTGTTATTTTTGCTGTTTGCCGTTGTATCTGTGGTCAAAAAAGCAGGGGTACTTCTATTTTGGATGCTATTAATACGCGCAATCTTAAGCTGGTTTAACCAAGGCTATAATCCAATTGTAATGATCATGGGTCAGTTAACTGAACCCGTACTAGCACCAATACGTCGTATCATACCGCCAATTGGTGGTTTAGATTTATCCGTAATGCTGGTTATTATTGGTATGAATTTCCTCAATATGTTACTTGCTCAATATATCCCTTATTGGGCTGTGATCTAATGAGTGCAGTGACTTTGCAGCAAGGTGACTTGCTGCTTAATCTCTACATTCAGCCTAAGGCTAGCCGAGATCAAATTGTAGGATTGCACGGTGATGAGCTAAAAGTAGCCATCACTGCGCCGCCTATTGATGGCAAAGCGAATGCCCATTTAAGCAAGTACTTAGCAAAAGCTTTTAAAGTGCCAAAGAGCGACATTCACATAGTAAAAGGTGAACTTGGCCGACATAAACAAATCCGCATTATTGACCCTAAGATCATCCCAAGTGTCATTGCTGAACTGATGGGGCAAGATAGTGAAAAGTAATTCAGTTGAAAGATCAATCAGTTAAAGAATCGTACAACTGAAAACGAATTAATCCTTTGAATGCTATTAATTTATTGAAAAAAATAGTCACAGCGGCCCTATAATCCAACATTCCCTAATATGAGGTATCCCATCATGTTCCGTAATCTTCTCGCTGTATTAGCCCTCACGGCCAGCCTTTGCGGTGTTGCAAATGCCGAGCAAAAAGAAACTGTCGGTAATTTTGATATTCATTACATGGCACTTGGCAGTACATTTTTAACGCCTAGCATAGCCAAATCCTATGGTATTAAGCGCAGTAGCTACACTGGCATCATCAATATTGCCGTATTAGATATTAGCGAAGCGAATAAGCCCGCAGTGCCCGTTGAAATTACTGGAGTTGCTAATAATTTGTTAGATGCGCGAATCAATCTAACGTTTAAAGAGATCCGCGAAGGTGATGCGATTTATTACATTGCCGAAGTGCCCTACCGCGATGATCAGGAAATCAACTTCAATATCGCAATTAAATATGGCAATCAACTGAACACGAACTTACAGTTCAAGCAAAAATTCTACGTTGAATAAACCTATTTTATACCTTTGTTGGCGTTGCTTTCCTGTTGCGCCAACCCCTTTCCCTGTCCTTTACTATTGAGCTTGGGTATCATAGTGCCAACGCACGTCGTCCCATTTATGATAGGTATTCCATGCAACAAATCGTCCTCGCCAGCGGTAATAAAGGCAAACTCGCCGAATTCGATCAAATGCTCGCAAGCTACGGTGTCACTGTACTGCCGCAGAGCCAGTTTAATGTCAGCGAAGTAGCAGAAACGGGTACCACTTTTGTAGAGAATGCCATTATCAAAGCAAGGCATGCCGCCGAAATCACCGGACTTGCGGCCATTGCCGATGATTCGGGTTTAGAAGTGGATTTACTCCAAGGCGCTCCAGGCATTTATTCAGCACGTTACGCAGGCGAAAATGCCAAAGATCAAGACAACGTATTGAAACTACTTGAGACGTTAAAAGACCAGCCAGCACCTCGCGGGGCAAGATTCCAATGCGTACTGGTATATATGCGCCATGCGAAAGACCCTACCCCGATTATTTGCCAAGCCTCATGGGAAGGCCAAATCGACTTTAGCCAACGAGGCGCTAATGGCCATGGTTACGATCCGATTTTTATCCCTGAAAATTATCAATGTAGCGCGGCAGAGCTGAGCAGCAACGAGAAAAATGCCTTAAGTCATCGTGGTAAAGCTCTAGTGCAACTCATCGCTGCCATGCAAGCCCAAGGCGTATTAACTGGCGGGAATGCACAATAATGTCGTCAACTGCCGTGACTACTACGATGAAGCTCGAACTGCCACCACTCAGTCTGTATATCCATATTCCCTGGTGCGTACAAAAGTGTCCCTATTGTGACTTTAATTCCCATGGCCAAAATGGCGAACTGCCACAAGAGGCTTATGTTGATGCGCTATTGGAAGACTTACGCCAAGATTTACATCTCGTCCAAGGGCGGCAGATCCATACCATCTTTATCGGTGGCGGCACGCCATCATTATTCGATGCTAAACAAATCAAACGCATACTCGATGGTGCCAATGCGCTAATTCCCTTTAGTGACAATATCGAAATCACTATGGAAGCCAATCCTGGTACTTTAGAGCACGATGACTTTAGTGCCTATCGTGCAGCGGGCGTCACTCGTTTATCTATCGGGGTGCAGAGCTTTTCTAAGGATAAACTCAACTTACTCGGACGTATTCACGATCAAAACGAGGCACAAGTCGCCGCTCAAAAAGCCAGCCAAGCGGGATACTTGAGTTTTAACCTCGATTTAATGCATGGATTACCCAACCAAAGTTTTGCTGAAGCTATGGCCGATATCGACACGGCAGCGGCGCTTAACCCGCCACACCTATCTTGGTATCAGTTAACAATTGAGCCCAACACCCTATTCCACTCAAAACCGCCGCAGCTGCCCGATGACGAAGCGCTCTGGCATATCTATGAGCAAGGTCAACAAAAGCTGGCCGCATTAGGGTATGAGCAATACGAAATATCTGCCTACGCAAAACCTGGTTACCAATGTAGGCACAATCTCAACTACTGGCAGTTTGGTGATTATCTAGGCATAGGCTGTGGCGCCCACGGCAAAGTGACGTTGCCAGAAGAAAACCGCATCATACGCACGGTAAAAATTAAACATCCCAAGGGATATCTGAGTGCACACAACTACACCTTCGAATCGATTGAAGTTGCAGAGGAAGACCGCGCGCTCGAATATTTAATGAATCGCCTGCGTCTGATGACACCTATTCCTAAGCAAGAATTTGAACTGCGCACAGGACAACACAGAGACACATTGACCGAAGGAATGGAAAAAGCCAAACAACGCGGTTTACTCACAGAATCCGCTGAACATTGGCAATTAACCAGTAAAGGTCATATGTTTGTTAATGATTTACTGACACAATTCTGCTAAGCCTGCCGTTAAAATAGCTCTATAAATAATGTGTTAGCTTTCAATAGTGCAGTTTAATACTATTACTGCTAACACATTTTCTAACACTAATATTCATACATTCTTGTTCCGCTTCTTTAGTATTGATGCAAATCAATCTAGGAAGCCTGATCATGCCAATAAAAACTAAAATCAGCTTAGTCGCACTGACCCTTTCAGCTCTGCTGACCATTCCCGCGTATGCAGCATCAACTGCGCCAGCCTTACACAGTGCAAGCGAACCTGTGAATGCAGTAGCGCAAACCGAATCAGAAAAAGCCAATGCCCTGTTCGAAACCATCTTCATGGAAAACATTATGGCGAGTCCCATTTCGCAGACCTATATGGGGATCAAGCAAGACTATGATAAATGGGATGAACTAGGTGATGCCGCCGATGATAAAACCCTAGATCGCACAAAAAAACAAGTGGCGCGGGTCAATCAGATTGATGCGACCAAACTCGATCCACAAACTCATCTTAGCCTCACGTTACTGAAGCAAAATCTGCAAAATGACATCGAAGATGACCAATGGCGCTATCATAATTACCCTGTGAATCAGATGTATGGTGGCCACTCTATGATCGCCTCCTTCTTAATTAACCAACATCAAATCACAGATGTCAGCGATGCCAAGGCCTATATCAGTCGCTTGAATGGCGTTCCCAAACGCTTAAGTCAATTACAGACAGTATTAGCCATTCGCGCAGATAAAGGCATTATCGCGCCTAAGTTCGTATTCGCTTATGTGATTTCAGACAGCCAAAACATTATCAAAGGTGCGCCTTTTGATAAGGGCGACGATAGCGCGTTACTCGCCGATTTTCGCCGTAAAGTGAACGCATTAGCGATTCAAGAAACGGAAAAGCAAGCACTGCTTAAACAGGCTGAGCAAGCACTAGTAACTCAAGTCGAGCCCGCCTATAACAAACTCATCAGTTACATCAAAACCTTAGCAGCTAAAGCTGATGACCGCGATGGTGCGTGGAAACTCCCTAACGGCCCCGCCTATTACAATAATGCCTTGGCACGAACGACCACGACAAACATGAGCGCCGATCAAATCCATGACTTAGGTCTTTCTGAGGTGGAACGTATTCACAATGACATGCGTGCCATCATGAAGAAGGTCAATTTTAAAGGCGATTTGCAGCAATTCTTTAGCTTTATGCGTGATGATCCCCAGTTCTACTACCCCAATACCGCCGAAGGCAAAGCCGCCTATTTAGCTGAGGCGACTAAGTTCATAGACAATATGAAGTCGCGCTTGGATGAAGTGTTCAAAGTAAAACCTAAGGCCGCCATGGTAGTGAAGCAGGTTGAAGCCTTTAGGGAAAAATCCGCGGGTAAAGCCTTCTATGAACAACCGGCACCGGATGGTTCTCGTCCAGGTAGCTACTATGCAAACCTATATGACATGAAAGCCATGCCAAAATACCAAATGGAGGCGCTGGCCTACCACGAAGGTATTCCGGGTCACCATATGCAGATCGCCATTTCCCAAGAACTGCAAAATATTCCTAAGTTCCGTAAGTTTGGGGGCTATACCGCGTATATTGAGGGCTGGGGTTTATATAGCGAATCTTTCCCAAAAGAAATGGGACTCTACGCCGATCCTTACTCTGACTTTGGTCGTCTAGCAATGGAACTGTGGCGTGCATGTCGCTTAGTCGTTGATACCGGTATTCATGCCAAGAAGTGGACCCGCGAGCAAGGCATAACCTATTACGTGGACAATACGCCAAATGCTAAATCGGATGCGGTGAAAATGGTTGAACGCCATATCGTCATGCCATCGCAAGCGACAGCTTATAAAGTAGGTATGATTAAACTACTAGAGCTAAGACATAAAGCAGAGCAACAGCTTGGCAGTCAATTTGATATCCGCGACTTCCATACGCTAGTACTTTCTAACGGCGCATTACCACTGGATGTGTTAGAGCAACAAGTCGATCTCTGGATAGCCAGTAAGAAAAAGGCCTAATGCACTAATGCTTTAATGCCTAAGTGCTTAGCCGTGAAGCACTGTTAACTTGCTTCACGACTAAAGCGACATAAGTGAAAGTCTTAAGCTGCGCCCAATAAAAAAGCCACTCGAAAGTGGCTTTTTTATTGGTACCATTATCCCGTTAGATAACAGAACCCTTCTCACTGTGGGTCACTATATTTGTTGCATTAATATATGCTTTAGCACTTGCCTTCACATCATTTAACACACAGTTGCGACTTTAGGGTACAGGGAGACAAAACTTGTGTTCAAGGCTGCAAACCATCAATAAAAAAATTACCTCAGCGATAAGGCTGAGGTAAACCAAAAACTAGGATGATGGTTTAAAGAGCCAACATTGTTTTAGTTCTCAAACTTCTGTTGGCTGTGATCCAAAACTGCATTAACGCCGACCTGTATACAAAAATTGAAAGGGGTCATTTCCAATAAACGTATAGGACTCAGATCATTCCGAATCAACTGTTACCATTGTATTCAATTAAGAACAGAGTTCAAGGATGTTATAAAAAAGTGCTTTAGTAACCCCTAAAAAACCATCAACAAATGTACTCATTAACTCAACCTAAAGTATTGATTTTAAATGACCAGAAAAGTACCTGCCCAATTTAAAACCACATAAGACTGCTTTTGAGAACAATGTTTCCTATTTTACTGACGTTTACTGAATAATTCGACATAGGGAGCATCCCAATACGGTGGCGTTCCTATGTGATCTTTGATGAATTCGATAAAAGAACTAACCTTAGGTGCTAAGTGCTTACGACGGGGATAAACCGCCTGCAATGGCAGATGGTGGGTCAATTGCCAATCCTTCAGTAAAGGCACTAATGTCCCTTTGGCAATTTCATCTTCCATCAGATAACTCGCAAGATACACAACTCCAAGACCACTGATTGCAGCAGATTTTAATGCAGGCGCATTATCCACCCTGAAATTACCCGATACGCCAATTTCACAGTAGTCATCACCCTTCTTAAATTGCCACATGCTGTGCTCGTGCCACTCGCCTTGATAGACCAAACAGTTGTGGTCAACTAGCTGCTCAGGTCGAGTTGGCTCGCCATGTTGAGCAATATAGCCAGGCGAAGCAACTAACAGGAATTGGCACTTCATCAGAGGTCTAGCAACCATGCCAAGCGGTAATTGCTCAGACATAGTTAACAGTAAGTCTAAGCCTTCGCTCACGACATCCACTTTATGGTCCAGTAAGCTCACTTGTAGCTCAAGCTCAGGGTGTTTTGCCATAAAAGATGGCAACGCAGGAATGATATGCATCACCCCAAAGGATTGGGAAATTCCCACCTTAAGCACGCCGCGGGTCGCATCATTTAAGTTATGCACGCTGGCTATCGCTTGTTCAGCGTCACGTAGCAATTCTTCACCTTGCAGATACAGCAAATGCCCAGCTTCAGTCAAACTTAAGCTGCGGGTGGTACGTTGAATTAATTGAACACCAAGTCTATGTTCAAGATCGGCGACTTGTGTACTGACCTTAGACTTAGAGATCCCAAGCCTTCTTGCGGCGGCACTAAAACTACCTGCTCTGGCCACATGAGTAAAAATCGCAATAGGTTCTAACAGTTCTAACATGGAAGTCGCCTTAAGCTGTTTACGACAATGATATTAACTTTCGGTGAGCAGCTATGGTTAGCGTAATCATCGCTTAAAATAACCATAGCATTGATATCTCGCATCAAAATGATATAACGCAGAGATTTAGACCGAAAAAGTCCACTAAAGTAGGGGGTTATATCTGACTGATATGCCAGCTTTTAATTATATTTTAAGAGTATACCAAATATTCGTCTCTAGACTGTAACATTCCGAACTAAATCGCTGCAAGCCTAGCCTATTAAGCCACATCAACTTAGCCATAAGGGTTGTCGCCACGATTAAACCGTAGCCAATAAAAAAGCCCCTAGTCGATAAATTGACTAGGGGCGTAGCATTCAAGTTTGACTCATGCACAAGGAGATAGAAGTTATTGCAGTTAAAACTAAGGGCGATTCGCAAGAACTATTCACGCAGTTCCTTGGTTGAGTTTTGTGTCAACACATAAGGTGCTAGTTCTGGCACTTCTTGGCGCAATTGATTTTCAAGCACTAACAAATTTTCAAATCGGTCGCACAAACGGTCAGCCTTAGCTTCTAATCCCTTAGATTGGCTCTCAATTTGTTGCTCAATATCTTGGCCTAAATTGTCCATTTTTTTAGAGAAGGTATCCATCTTGGCTTCAAAATTTTCACCGCCACCAGACATGATTTGGCCACCTAAGTTCATCATAATTGCGCCAATTGAATTCTGGACAATTTGTTCCATTTCCTGCTCGAATTCATCGTTAAATGTACTTTGCATCGAGTCTTCAGTCGCCCCTAAATAGAAGCTATCACCATTCTTGTAAGCCACTGAGTCAACGCGTTTTTGAACGCCAGCCATCATTTCATCAAATTTTGCACCAGCGGCATCACCCATTAAAGGTGTTAAGGCCATACCAACCGCTTTGGAAGCAAGAGATACTGCCTCATTCACCAGTTCAATCACTTCTGGCACTTGAGTCGAAACTTCATCGGCATATTGAGTAACCAATTTTTTCTGCTTGTCGGTTAAGTTAACTTGCTTACCTTCCACAAATAACTTGTCAACTTCGATACGATACTTTTCTGTGCCCTTCTCGCTCATGACTAATTTTTTAGGCTCAACCATAACGTCATAATTTAAGGCGACTTCACAGCGTTCATCTATTTTTGGCTCTGTTTGTGCTTGCGCCAGCTGTACGCTAGATGCTCCTAAAATCACCCCAGATAATGCAAATCCAGTTAATAACTTATTTAATTTCATTTTTGTTCGTCCTTTAATCTGAATAATTCGATAAACCTAAACTACTGAATAGCTTATAGCAGGAGACGTGCCAACTTTATAACAATTTGATTATGTTGAATTTTGAAAAGTTAGCACTAAAAGGTCATTAGCGAAATTCGCTAACATTTAGTCTAATAGTGCTAATAAAAACGAGAGATAAGACTAGAAAATAGAACGACCGAGACGCTGACTGAGATGCTCAAGCATCGCAGTGCCCGCAAGTGAGTTGCCATTATTATCGAGTTCTGGCGACCATACACAAATCGACAGTTCTCCAGGGATCACGGCAATAATACCGCCGCCGACGCCACTTTTACCTGGCATACCAACACGATAAGCAAACTCACCAGCACCATCATATAAGCCTGAGGTTGCCAACAGAGCGTTAAGTTGCCGAGTTTGCACTTGAGAAATAAGCTCAGTCCCTGTGATACTTTTGCCGCGATTAGCCAAATACAACATGGCCTTAGACAAGTCAGCACAATTCATCTTCAAGGCGCAATAATGAAAATAGGTGCGCAGCACAGTATCAACATCACCTTGAAAATTACCAAAGGACTTCATCAAATAAGCGATAGCCGCATTGCGCGCACTATGCTGATATTCTGAATCTGCTACTTGTTTATCGAAACACACTTTATCGTTTTGGCTTAATTGCCTGACTAACTCAAGCATTCTGTGTTTAGGTGCACCTAAACGACTCTGCAATAAGTCCGCAATCACTAACGCGCCAGCATTGATAAATGGGTTGCGCGGCTTGCCACGTTCTAACTCGACTTGTACTAAAGAGTTGAATGAATGACCCGAAGGTTCTTTGCCAACACGGCTCCAAATTTCGGCTTCTTCATATAAAGTTAACGCTAAGGTTAAGCTGAAAACTTTGGAGATACTTTGAATCGAAAACGGCTCAAGGTAATCGCCCGCACCTAAGGTTTCGCCATCAACAGTCGTGACGGCAATGCCTAATTTGCCAGCATCAACGCTGGCCAGTGCGGGGATATAATTTGCAACCTTTCCTTGGCCGAGCAAGGGTCGAACTTTCTCGACCACTTCCTCAAGTAATGCCAACTCGGGCATTAACCCCACCAAATGTCGTACAGTTCGCTAACTTCAACCTGAGACACTTTTTGGGTCGCCCAGAATGCCTTAACTGCAGCAATATCTTCTTCGGTACATTTACCAATCGTTTGGGTGGCGATAATGCCTTCCCATTCGATGTGGCCGCCGCCATGGAAACCTAATTTACGGGTTTCGATCACTTCATCGATGAATTTATCTACAGTTGCATCGATATCGGCTTCAGATACTGATGCATCAAAAGTCCAAGCCATATCGAAACCTAACTCTTGGAATTCATCAACGCGCATTTTCTTACGTAAACGACGGCTACGATTAGTTGCCATAGTGATTTTCCCTTTTGTGTTTAAAATTAGCTAAAATTGAGTTCGTGATTAAGCGATACGCTCAAACATCAGATCCCATACACCGTGACCCAGTCTATGGCCGCGGGCTTCAAACTTTGTCAATGGACGATGATCAGGACGCGGCACCACACTGCCGTCGGCCGACTGGTTTTGATAACCCGGAGCGGCTTGCATCACCTCTAACATATGCTCGCTGTACTCTTCCCAGTCAGTGGCCATATGGAACACACCGCCAATTTTTAGCTTGCGACGAATCAGTTCGGCAAATTCAGCTTGTACGATGCGGCGTTTATGGTGACGTTTTTTATGCCAAGGATCTGGGAAGAACAATTGCACTCGGGCTAATGAACCGTCAGCAATCGCATGTTCTAATACTTCCATGGCATCGTGATGATACACACGTAAATTAGTCACACCAGCAATGGCGGCATCACTGAGGCAAGAGCCTACACCCGGTTTATGCACTTCAATACCAATGAAATTTTGCTCTGGTGCATCTTTAGCCATTTGTACTAAAGAGGCGCCCATGCCAAAGCCAATTTCCAGCACAGTATCAGCTTCACGACCAAAAACGTCGCTTAGTACCAATGGCACTGGGCTGTAATCTAAACCCATTGTTGGCCACTGGCTTTCAATAGCGTGTGCTTGGCCTTTGGTTAGGCGACCTTCTCTCAGGACAAAGCTTCTGATCTTGCGCAGATACTTGCCTTCTTCATTAAATTCAGCGGTAGTGACTTCGCTCATTTTTGCCTCGTCTAGTGGACAACACCATCATAAAAGAAGGGCATTATCCAAAGTTCAACATACAGTGCAAGCACTAATGGGGCGAAAGTATACCAAGATTATTTAAGAGTGCGAATTTAGCAGCGATTTTTAGCTTTAGATCCCTTGCCAACTTATCTTTGACGCTTGTCTAAGAAGATAACTGCCGCTACACTGCGCCGATGAAATCTACAGCCTCCTTCGCTACACGTATCGTCTCTTGGTACGACAATCACGGTCGTAAAACCCTCCCTTGGCAGCAAGATAAAACCCCATATCGCGTATGGGTTTCTGAAATTATGCTGCAACAAACTCAGGTTGCGACTGTTATTCCCTATTATCTTAAATTTATGGCGCGTTTCCCCGATGTGTTAGCACTTGCTAACGCGCCAGACGATGAGGTATTACATCATTGGACCGGCCTTGGCTATTACGCTAGGGCGCGTAACCTGCATAAAGCAGCCAAAATAATCCGCGATGATTATCAGGGATTATTTCCAACACATTTTGAACAAGTGCTCGCCCTACCCGGCATCGGTCGCTCGACGGCAGGCGCAGTATTGTCATTGTCACTTGGGCAACATCACCCCATTCTCGATGGCAACGTAAAACGAGTATTAGCAAGACATGGGGCAATAGCAGGTTGGCCAGGGCAAAAGACGGTTGAAGAGCAACTTTGGCAACTGACGGATGCCTTCACACCGCAGCAAGATATTCAGAAATATAATCAAGCCATGATGGATATCGGCGCCAGTATTTGCACTCGTAGCAAACCTAACTGTGCCGCTTGCCCTGTAGCGATTGATTGCAAAGCTCAACTGATTGGCAGACAAACCGATTTCCCTGGCAAAAAGCCTAAAAAAACCATACCAACCAAAGCGGCGTGGATGTTAGTGCTGATGCAAGACAACCAAGTCTTTCTAGCTAAACGTCCGCCAGCGGGAATTTGGGGCGGGCTCTGGTGTTTCCCTGAATTCGCTACCCAAGCCGCCCTTGAAACTCATCTTGAAGAGCAAGGGTTTGATGTGCAGCAACTCGAATGGTTAACTGGCTTTAGGCACACATTTAGCCACTTTCATTTAGATATTCAGCCCATGATGCTTAACTTAGATAAAACTCACGGCGATAAAACCCTCGGCAATAAACAGAGCGTGGGCGCTGTCATGGAACAAAACCAGTCTCTCTGGTATAACATAAGTCATCCTTCCAAAGTGGGACTCGCCGCCGCCACCGAGCGCGTGCTAGCCAATTTGGGATCACTCGTTCAATCCGCAGTCAGTAAGGAATAATCATGGCGCGTACAGTCAATTGCGTATATTTAAATAAAGAAGCCGACGGCCTAGACTTTCAACTGTATCCAGGTGATTTAGGTAAGCGCATTTTTGATAACATCAGCAAAGAAGCTTGGGGCCTATGGCAAAAAAAGCAAACCATGCTGATCAACGAGAAAAAACTCAACATGATGAATGTTGATGATCGTAAATTTCTTGAAGAACAAATGACCTCTTTCCTATTTGAAGGTAAAGATGTTGAAATTGAAGGTTTTGTACCAGAAAAAGACCAAGATTAATTCTGGTAGTTAGTCGGCCCTAAGTATAAAGCTTACAAAAAAGCGCCTTTCGGCGCTTTTTGTTTATCTAATGGCAGAATAAAGAGTTACTTACGCACACCTTCAACCACTAGATCTAACTCAACATGGCTAGATGCTGGACCTAAATCCATCTTGATACCGAAATCTTTCATCGCAAAGGTGGTTGTGCCCGTAAAACCGGCACGGTAGCCACCCCAAGGATCCTGACCTTCACCCACAGCATGGGCCTTGATCGCTAATGGTTTAGTCACACCATTTAAAGTTAAGTTACCGTTAATCACTAAATCGCCATTTCCTTTATCTTCCACCGAAGTAGATGCAAAGGTCGCTTTAGCGAATTTGCCAGTATTAAGGAAATCTTCACCGCGAATATGTTTGTCACGCTCAGCATGGTTTGAATCGACACTTAATGTATTCACTGTGACATTCACTTTCATCGCAGTTGGTTTAGCCGCATCGTAGCTAAAATCGCCGCTAAAATCATTAAAACGCCCCACCACATAGCTATAACCTAAGTGATTCACTTTAAATGTAATAGAAGCGTGAGCGCCTTCATGATCAATCACATAGTCAGCAGCTGAAGCCGCCACAGGAGCCAATAGAGATACACCAATCAGTGCGCTTAACAGTTGCTTTTTCATTGTATTATCCTCGTTTAAATTTAATTATTCTAAGTAGGGTAGTGTCTTTATCGATAAAGTGATGTTTTAATGCGCCCGCCGCGTGAATAACGACCAGCGCGATCAAGCAGTAAGCCGCATACTGGTGAATATCACCCGCGATATCAGCTTGGTTTTCAAACAAAAGTCCCAATCCTGGTAGTTCAAACCAATCAAACACCCAGATACCACGGCCATCTGCGGTTGAGATTAAAATGCCAGCAGTCATGATGACAAAGAGCAAGATATAAATAATAAAATGCGCCAAATGTGCGGCCGTCTTTTCCCACGGTTTATGGCTCGCCTCAGGTACAGGCTTGGGATTAACTAAGCGCCATACCAAACGAAATATTGTCGCCGCCAATAACAGAATCCCAATACTTTTATGTAGATGCGGCGCAGTCTTGTACCAAGTACTGTAGTAGGTTAACTCCACCATCCACACACCGACTGCAAATAACCCAATCACGACGAACGCACTCAACCAATGGGTCACAATGGCGGTAATTCCATAAGCAAACTGACTATTTCGAAACATACTGCGACTCCGTACTCGCGTTTTCTTCATGCTATCCATGAAATAATATTCATTATCATAAATCTAAATTTAAAAACTAAAATCAGTAAAAATCGCTTATATCTTTCTAAATTTTAGGAAGTAAGCCAAAAATCATGCTCTGTGAGCACAAAGCTATAGTAAACATCAGTATCCCTCTGACTTGAAAAATACAGCCAACGAATGAAATTGAGCTGAATTCGCAAAATAAGAGATAAAAAACACCCAAGATGTGCATTAAACAGCCGGACGAGTGATTTATCAGGAAAAAGCACTTGCAGAGATCAAACACCCTAGCTAATATAGCCGCACTTCGAACGATACGGCTTAGCCAACGAGTTCAAAGTAGTTAACTAACGCTTAGTTTAGTTGCCCGAATAGCTCAGTCGGTAGAGCAGAGGATTGAAAATCCTCGTGTCCCTGGTTCGATTCCGGGTTCGGGCACCATTATTCTGTAGTAAAAATTGCAGTAAAGATTTAAGCCGGCATAGCTCAGTTGGTAGAGCAACTGACTTGTAATCAGTAGGTCCCGAGTTCGACTCTTGGTGCCGGCACCATATAAAACAATGAAGCCACTCAATGAGTGGCTTTTTTGTATCTGAAATTTGAATAAAAACTCACAAAGTCTGTGGCCAATCGCAACTGACTTACTCTTGATAATATCAGTATGTCCCGAGTTAGACTCTTGGTGCCGCTGGCACTATATAAAACAATGAAGCCACTCGCTTACTCTTAGTTACTCCGCTTAGTTACACCCCATAAATATCAGCCAGCCATCAATCAAAGCTCAAAAATACCCACTGCGCCCCACAGCCCCTTGCTTGCAACAGATGAGCTTAAACCTTAATTTTTCCTCCAAAATAGAAGATAAATGAATGAGGAAGCTAGGATAAACAGCCAAAAGGAACACCTACTGGCGTTAAAGTGCTGAAACTTTCAGCGGTAAAATAAGGGGAAAACGAAAGAATCAAATAAATAAGCGCATTTTGTTTAATAGTTAATCAGTCACTTAAAAAGGGCTTGCACAGCTAAAGCGAGCACTATATTATACGCGCACTTTGAGCGAACAAGGTCTTCACGACTTAGTTCAAAGTAGTTAACTAACGCTTAGTTTAGTTGCCCGAATAGCTCAGTCGGTAGAGCAGAGGATTGAAAATCCTCGTGTCCCTGGTTCGATTCCGGGTTCGGGCACCATTATTGTGTAGTAAAAATTGCAGTAAAGATTTAAGCCGGCATAGCTCAGTTGGTAGAGCAACTGACTTGTAATCAGTAGGTCCCGAGTTCGACTCTTGGTGCCGGCACCATATAAACAACGAAGCCACTCAATGAGTGGCTTTTTTGTATCTGTTTTTTGTATCTGAAATTTGAAGTGTTCAGTACAAAGCGCAACTGACTTACTCTCGATAATTTCAGCAGGTCCCGAGTTCGACTCTTGGTGCCGGCACCATATAAACAATGAAGCCACTCAATGAGTGGCTTTTTTGTATCTGAAATTTGAAGTGTTTCAAAGCAAAACACAACTGACTTTCCTCAATAATAACGATAGCGCCCTCAATACTGGCACAATAAACGCTCAAATTGAGCGTATAAGATAATTTATTGACATCACGCAACAGACAATCACTTAATCCTTTACCCCTATAAATGATAGTTTTATATTCGCTACATAAAAAAGCCACTCATTATTGAGTGGCTTTGCGTTCTTATACAAACTATCTAGTTCCAAATGACTCAATCGTGCTTATTTGATGAGCTCGAGTGGCATAGGCCTATCACCTGCTTGAACTTGATGTTGAACATGGCGCCACCCTTGAGTGAGCTCACTTAGATGTGCTTTTCTCTCGGGGAAATGTGTAGCAAGTTTTTCGATAACATCGATTTGCTTCTTACACAATAATGACCAACGATCTGCATTTGATAAGTACATGGCGTTTTCCTTAACTGAGGGGTTACTTTTCCTTAGCCAGTTAAGTCTAGGCTGGAATCATTTTATTGCCAATTCAAAATTGCGCGTTAGCGCACTGTTAAAACAACTAACTCGGGAGTATCTTGGTTCTATAAACATAAGATAGGAGGCGTTATGACAGCCGATATTTTCAAACTCATTTTTGTCGCTATTGGTATATTTCTCGTTTACAAACTGATATTTGGTGGCAAGAAAGGTCTGACTATTTTTGAAATGCATTTTAAAGATGGCCGTATGACTCAGCATAAGGGCAAGATCCCCGAACGATTCGAACGGGAATGCCGCCAAATCGCTAAAACCGAAAAACTGACTTGTACTGTTAGGGCTGAAAAATCAGGAGATGTACGCTTACACATTTCTGCCAACGTGAGTGACAATGTAAAGCAAAGGATTCGTAATCTGTTTCCGTTTGAATATTATGACAAAAAATCGATAGATAACAGTCGTCAAGCGGGTTAGTTCTTCGCCTCTCCCCTAGCAACCTTAATACTTGCTATTGATAGTTAAGTATTGAGGTTGCAGTGAGTTCCTAACACATTTTCTTATTTAAACTTAACTGGATACCTAGGTTTTAGAAAATCGGATTCTAACTGACCGTCTTTTCTCGCATCTCGAATACGACGTTCATTATCTTGCACCATAGGATCGCTTGCGGGTTGATGAGGATCGACTTGTTTCTCAGAATGATCCTCAAACTTAAAGTCAAAAGATGAACAAGCAGTTAACGACAGACTAAAAAATACTCCCCATAAAACAACGTGTTTATTCATCGACTACCCCCTATCTATTTAGACTTAGACTTAAGCTCAGATTAATTAAATTTTAACAATGGGTTGCAATAACCTTACCCCCATATATCACTTATGCCACTAGCAAAAATGCCTAGCTGCAACTTTGGTTTGACTTCAACACTTTAATGCAGAAAAAAGGGGGTTATTAGCCAAGCTATTCTGTTTAAGCCAATTTAAGTCTTAATCAACATTTAAGCCTTAATCAACAGAGTGAATCCAAGACAAACTGGGGTAAGCCAACTTAACTAAAAATTGCTGAGACTATTTTTGAATAACTAAAGTGACTTTAGCAACTGTGATGCCAAACTTAATAATATCGCTCTGATTTATAATAGTATTATCATTCACTAAGAACATCCAATCGTCGAAATGAACTTGATATTCCTCGCCATCCACGGGTAATAACATATCGTATTTCCAACGTAGCGCACTGCCGCTAGATTGGCCATCGGCAGTCCCGATAATGTCACCTGCAGTTCCTGAGTATCGCCCTTCCCCTAGTGCCTTGATGCGCCACACACGAGTTTGAGTTTCACCATCATCATACACAAACCATTCATTAATGACCCCATCACTTCCCTGCCAACTGGCTTCCATAATGACATTGAATTTGCGGATTACTTTGCCACTAAAATCTTGTACGACCCCAGAGGCTTTTAATGGTCCATTAAAAAATGACTCCAAAACCAATGTCGGATGAGTATCTTTATAATCAGTCACTTCCACCGATGAACAACTCGACAACAGCCCTATCATTATTAAACCTAAAAATAACTTTCGGCCGACAAGCCGTTTCAACAATCGCATGGTTTTTCTCCGAGTAATTGCGCCCGTAAACTCGGACGGCTAGTGTCTTTCGATAACCAAATCGCTAAAAATGCCTCAGCAAAATTAGCATCATTGATAATGTCGAGTGGTTGATGATTAAAGAAAAACTGACTCGTTTGTCCATCTATCACCTTAAAACTTAAATGGTCGCCCTGCTTCACATCGGGCCAAGTCGCATTTAATAAACCCAACCAACGTTGGATATCATTTTCGGCAAACGCTAGATGCTGCCATTGATCTTTTGTCGCTTCGAGCAAATCCTCTGACTCAATATCTCGATAATATTCAATATCTAGCAGCAGAGGATATTGCCCCTGTTGATAACGGCCATTTACCGTCATCAGTCTCGCCTTATACAAACTAAACCACAGCCAATCCATTTCTCCGCGGCCCACTTCCTGAAAAGTCTGCGTCACATCGGCGGCATCATTCAGTTCGATAGTAATGTTTTCAAAATCAGGCGTTTTCGCCTCTAACGCTTTTAAAGGTGCGGCCAATAAACTAAGGGCCAATAGACTTAAGCAGCTTGAATTCAAAAATGAAAAACCAAGATTTGGGCTACGATTACGAACTGACGACATGGGATCCCCCTTTTACTGCATGATGTCTTACAACAGGTACTTAACTAAAAACGGCATAATGACTTAACCGCGATCAATTCCTACAACTCAATAATTAACGCCCAAACACAGTAAAAGAACGCGCTTTAGTGCTTCGATTAAATCCATAGGGATTAGCAAGTTGGATTAAAAATGGCAGCAAGACTAGCCAAACCAAAAATAACACCACAGCAGAAATGACATTACCATAGGGCAAACTCACGGCATTAAATTGTGCGCCAGCCAAATAGCTTAACCCGCCAAAAATGCCCCCGAGTAACGCCTGAAATATCAGCGGTAAAGGTCGCATAAAGGCCAAACTATGATTCAGGGTCAAAGCAAAATGCAGCCACAGGCAACCAAGCCACCAAGGGAAAAGAGCAAACTCAAACACCCCTAAAACAGAGAGTACTGTATCTACGCCTATTCCTAAGGCTGCAACCTTTAGCATCAATAGCAAATCCACTTTGCGATACTCGTGCTTACCTAATGAAGCTAGCAGGATAAAGTGAGCTAATAACAAAGGGATAGTTAACAACAGTGAGGTGTTAAGCCAAAGTACGCTAGACCACCACACAGCCTGAAAACTCAAGGCGTTATAGAGAATAAAGCCCTGATGTTTAAAAGGAACCCGAGAGTTAGCTAACATGGACTTCATCTTTGCCTCACTTTTATCTTGCTGCAAACAAAGCGGCTCATTCCAACGAAAATGGTTATTTCCACTAAAGTGACTGCTTAATCAAAACAAATTAAGTCGCATTAGGGCTATTGCTTGGGAGATGATGGCTAGCAATGCGATAGTCCGGACGCACAGCCACTAAATGCACAGTGCTTGTGGTACGTTCTAAAAATCCACCTTCACAATAACTTAGGTAAAATTTCCACATCCGAATAAAATCATCGCCATAACCTAAAGCTTGGATTTCGCCTATCGCATGATCAAAATTCTCATGCCAATGTTTTAAGGTTTTAGCGTAATCGAGCCCCATATCATTGAGCGACCAGACCACCATGTCCGTCTGTTTGGCAATGTGACCGACCATTTGGCTCACTGAGGGTAAGCAGCCTCCGGGGAAAATATAACGCTGAATAAAATCCACACTTTTGCGATAACTGTCGTAACGTTGATCGGCAATCGTTATCGCCTGTAGCAGCATGCGCCCATTGGGTTTTAACAATGTTTCCAGCTTTTTAAAGAAGCCTGGTAAATACTCATGCCCCACAGCTTCAATCATCTCGATAGAAACAACCCTGTCGTATTCCCCAGTGAGATTGCGATAGTCCTCAGTCAGCAGCGTCACTTTATCGCTTAGCCCTTCGCGTTCGACACGGGCTTTGGTATAGGCGTATTGCGCATCTGAAATCGTTGTTGTTGTCACGTGCACGCCATAATGCTTAGCCGCATATATAGCCAGCGCGCCCCAGCCAGTACCAATCTCAAGCAAGGTTTGACCCGGCTGTAAATCCAGCCGCTCACAAATAGTCATCAGCTTAAACAACTGCGCTTCCTGCAAACTGGCTTCCTCATGGGGATAAAGCGCGCTCGAATACAACATTTCACGGTCGAGGAATTGCTCATACATAGCATTACCCAAATCATAGTGGGCGAGAATATTCCGCTTTGAGCCCTCTTGAGAATTGCGATTCAGCACATGCTTCACACGGTTTATCGTGCCAGTTAACCAAGAGAATTTGGCTTCAATCTTATCGAGTAAGGCTAAATTACGGGCAAACAGTTGTACGACTTTGGTGAGATCAGGGCTCGTCCAATGGCCTTGAATATAACCTTCACCCGCACCAATGGAGCCAGAAAGCATGATTTGACGATAAAAACTCGGGTGTTTAACCACAAGCGTAGCGTGCAAGTCGGTATGACTCTCACCAAAACGATAACTCTTGTCGCCCTCAACCAAGGTCAAGCAGCCATGTGGGAGACTTTCCAGCGCCTTAAGCAATACTTTACGCGCAATACTGTCGGGCAGTTTCCCTGTGGTGACTGAGGTTTGCGAAGCCGTATTTTCCATGTTATTTCTCCATCTGAGCTGGATGCGGCACAAAGGGCACACGTTTAAAAAAGAGTTTTAGCGCTTGCCAATAAATCCCGAAGAAAATCTTGAGAGTCATAAAAGGGAAGCGAAACAAAAGCGTCCGTAAATTAGCCGCCGTGATCGGTTGGCGTTTCATCACTAAATTGGCATTAAACAGTTTTTTGCCATTCTCTTGGATCGATTTGTTTTCAATACCGATGTTTAAGTCTTCACTCGGCGCAGACACATGCCAGAGATAACGCATATCGAGAGTCATAAAGGGAGACACGTGAAACACTTTGTCAGAAGGTTTGGGCGCGGCTAAATCGACTAAATAGCAATGGCGCTGATCCCAAGGCGTGTTACTCACCTCGGCCAACATGTATAAAGGCGTTTGATCTTGATAACAAAAGTAGAAATTTACTGGGCTAAAATACACGCCAAAATGACGGATCTGACCCACAAACAAAACTCGATCGCACAGTTTATCTGCGCCTAACGCTGCCACTTGAGTCAATACGCGACTCTTGAGTGCAGCTGCGCTCGGATCGACAACAGCCACTTCACCGCTGTCATTGGATGTAGTCGTAAAAGAAGTTAAATAGTCTTTAGGATTGAATCTCAGTAAAGCGTGGCGCTGGCTGGCAAAAACTCGCCCCATGGCACTGATCTTATCGACTTCATCTAAATCAATCGCCAACAGCGCCATGGCATAACTAAAACTATGTTTAATCGGCGTAAAACGGCTGTGGGATACAGTGCCGTAATAAATACCGCTATTGAGCTCTGTCATATTTAGACCTGTCACATTTAAACCTGTCATAGGCTGACACCAAAATGGGCACACACATCAAGTGCACTGCGAACGCCATCTTCATGGAAACCATTGTGCCAATAGGCGCCAGCAAAATGGGTATGATTTTGCCCGGATATTTCCTCACGGCGGCCCTGAGCCTTAAGACTGGCTTCGTTAAACACTGGGTGGGCATAATTGAAGCGGCGTATCACTTTCGCCTCATCAATCAACTCTGACTGATTCAAGGTGACACAAAAGGTCGGCGCATTGGCTGGCAACTGTTGCAGTATGTTCATGTTATAAGTCACTGACGCTGGACGTTTTAGGTTACCATCTAACCTATAATTCCAACTCGCCCAAGCGGCTTTTCGCTTCGGTAAAATACGTGTATCCATGTGCAGCACCACATCGTTATTCTGGTAGCTGAGGTCGCCTAAAATGGCGCGTTCTGTTGGCGTAGGATCGTTTAACATCCGCAGTGCTTGGTCACTATGACAGGCTAAAATCACCTCATCAAATTCCAACCATTCACCGTGAACTTGTAACTTCACCCCATTGCCATGGCGCTCAATACCTGTCACGGGTGAGTTAAGGCGGATATTGTCTTTAAAGGGCGCAATAAGATCAGGAATATAGCTACGCGAGCCCCCCTTTAGCACATACCACTGGGGTCTATCACTGACATTTAATAAACCATGGTGCTGGAAGAAACGAATAAAAAACTTCAACGAAAACGCGCGCATATCTTCTATGCTCGAAGACCAAATCGCTGCGCCCATGGGCAAAATGTAATGCTCAGCGAAAAATGGTGAGAAGTGTTCATTGTCTAAATAATCACCTAAGTTACCTTCGGGATAAATATCCTGTTGATAGAGTGCCTTACAGCCTTTATTGAAGCGCAAAATTTCTTTTAAAAAGGCCCAAAAGCGTGGATTCAGGAGGTTACGCTTTTGGGCAAACAAACTACCTAAATTGTGGCCGTTGTATTCAAGCCCAGTCAGCGCATTGTGCACGCTAAAACTCATCTCAGTCGGTAATATGGTGACATTAAGGCGAGCCAATAAACGTTCAAATCGTGGATATGTTCTGTCATTAAACACGATGAAACCTGTGTCTATAGCGTAGGTTTGCCCTTGATGCTCCACATCGACTGTCGCCGTGTGGCCGCCGATATAGTCATTGGCCTCAAACACTGTAACCCTGTGCGACTCACTTAATAGATGGCCACAGGTTAATCCAGAAATGCCGGTGCCGATGATGGCGATATTTTTCATAAACTATTGTCCTTTAGCGGCTTGGCTTGAGTATCGTTTGCAATCATTTTTTGCCACACAAAGGCAGGTAAAAACGACATCAACTTCAATAGATAAGTAAAGCGTCGCGGAAAATGGATCTCGCGCTTGCCACCTTTCAGCCCATTACGTATCGCCTTAGAAGCGGTTTGTACACTCACTTGCATTGGCATAGAAAAATCATTTTTTGCGGTCAGTGGTGTCGCCACAAAACCAGGGCAAATCAAGCTCACGCCTATGTCGTTCTTGGCAAGATCGAGCGCAAGACTCGAGGCTAAATACTGCACGCCGGCTTTAGAGGCGCCGTAAGCTTCAGCGCGAGGGAAAGGTAAATAAATAGCGCTGGAACTCATTAAGCCAATACGTGAACCCCTTGGCATTAAAGGTAAAAATGCCCCGAGGCAATATCCCATTGCAATTAGATTGGTATGGATAACGCGCTCGAACAACACATCATCGAAAGCCTTAGCATCATCAATATATTCACAACTGCCCGCATTCAAAATGACCAAATCGAGCTGAGAATCTGTTTTCGCCAATAGCTCAGCTACATTTTGGCCAGCTTGTTGAACTTGGTCGCGCTGGGATATATCGAAGATAAACAACGTAGCACCGACTAGTTCATTCAAGGCTAACGACTCTAACCTTTCTTGCGATCGGCCACAGGCAATGACATGCCAACCTAAGGCTAAATAATCCTGAGCCAGTCGCAGCCCAATGCCTGAGCTTGCACCCGTAATCAGCACGGTATTTATTTTCAATGGCTTAACAGCGCTCATTATTTTGCCGCCCTATCTTTGAGCAAACGGATAAGCCCGCCCATGCAAGGCAAATGCTCGTACAACATTTGCCCTAAGTCGAAGTAATCCCTGTGAAAATAAATCTTGTCGTCGAACTTAAGTTGACTCATGCCGTCAACACGGATAAGTTCGCCTTTATTCAACTTAGGGTGGCAATATTGCATCTGCCAAAACAGCGCGGCTTGGTTCGCATCCTGCTGCACTTCTTTGATCTCAAACTGAATATGCTTAACATTCTTATATAACTTCGCGAAGTACTGAGTTAACGACGCTAGCCCTGTGATTTGATGCATAGGATCGGTAAAACTAATACTGTCGTCGTAAACCCGACCTAACAGATGCAAGTTATCTTTATTCAAAGCTTGATAAAGCTGAATAAAATCATCAACAAGCGTATTAGTCTCAGTCGTCGCTTGGTTTATCATCTTGTTATTGCTCCTGATCCTATTTATTGGGCCGTGGCCTTTTTCAATACGCCTAATACGGTTAATGCCCTTGCTCTTGCTGCACTGTGCTCGACAATCGCACTTGGATAAGCCGTTTTAGTGTTGAATAACGGCGGTTCAAACAAGGACGGTGTCTGCGCTGTACTGGGTTGATGTAATTGCTTAATTCCCCAAGATGCGAGCTCTGGTAAATACTTACGGATAAAGCTGCCATCTGGATCAAACTTTTCACTCTGGCTTATAGGATTAAAAATACGGAAATAAGGCTGAGCATCGCAGCCACAACCCGCAGACCACTGCCAGCCGCCATTATTCGCGGCTAAGTCACCATCAATCAGTTTTTGGCGGAAATAGCGCTCGCCCCAGCGCCAGTCAATCAGCAGATGTTTAGTCAGGAAACTCGCCACCACCATACGCAGCCGATTGTGCATCCAACCCGTTTGATTGAGTTGGCGCATAGCCGCATCCACAATCGGATAGCCAGTACGACCTTCACACCAAGCAGCAAACTCCTGCGGGTTATTACGCCACTGCACATGGTCGGCTTGACGATTGAAATTGTGATTCTTAGATAAATCGGGAAATGCCACCAGCAAATGACGGTAAAACTCACGCCAAGTAAGCTCATTTAACCAAGTACGAGAAGGGCTAGTGTCGTCGACAATCACCTCAGGGAATTGATGCAGTAGCGCGGCAACGCATTGTCTTGGGCTCACCACACCAATGGCAAGATAAGGTGAAATTGAGCTAGTACCATCAATGGCGGGGAAATCCCTATCTTGCTTATAATCCTGCACTTTCTGCTGAATAAATGCCGAGAGCAAACGCTTTGCCTGCCCTTCTCCCGCAGCCCAAAGTTCACTCGACACTTTAGTGACATTGTTAAACAAAAGCGGCTTTGGCTCGGCCAACACAGGTCCAAGTGGCGCCGGAACAGGAAGCGGCAAAATGGCATAGCGGGCGGCAATTTCTCGCCACTTACGGCTAAAAGGAGTGAAAACCTTGTACATGTCGCCGGACAAATTCAGCACAGTGCCCGGCTTAAGCAAACAATGCTCATCGGTTAACACCAGAGGAATCCCCGATTGAATACAGGCTTGGTCGCGCTGTTGCTCGTTAATCTCAGGCTCGCGACCAGCAAACACTCGACCAATCCCCAGTTGCTGGCAATAGTGACCGATAAACTCAGGTACATCAGCAAAGGTATCTAACTGAATTAACTCGAATCCAATACCAAGACTCGCCAGTCCTTGGGCAAGTAAATTGATATGACGTTCGATAAAATCCAACTGAATGGGCGCAACGTCATGGCGCTGCCACTGAGCTGGCGTAGCAATGTAAATGGCCTTAAGTGCCACGCCATTCTCCCGCGCCCAATCGCAAGCGGCGGTTAATGCCTGATTATCGGCAAGGCGTAAATCTTGGCGAAACCACATCAGCGCATTATTGCCCTGCACTTTTATTGGAATTGAATCTATTGGCATTGAATCGTTAGCTAATGTCATTGTTTTTCTCGCTATTTATCTGCTCGCTTTGATTCACGGTATTCATCTTTCCACTGTACTTAAGGCTTCTATTCACCTTCCCCGCTAAACGAGATGACATTTTTCCAATCAAGTCCGTCGTCGAAGACGCCAAAAAAGCAGATAAAGAGCTTAACGTTGGCGCAAAAGGACCCATAAACCAGCATGGGAAAGTCATTTGTTCCAATACAGTCAGCATTTCAGTCTGTTCAGAACCCGAATGATTTGAGTCGGGAATAAGCAAAAGTGCATCGACGTTAAGCCTGCCTCGCAGCAAAGGTAAACTGCCCATGGCTTGCTCGCCAAGATCAATAACCGATACCCGCAGCGACGCTAACTCGAGCGATAGAAGTAGAGAAAACAAAATGTTAGTGCGGGTGGAATTAAGCGAGGTATGTACCCCACGGGATAGACTCACCACAGCGATTCTCGCCGTCACGGCCTGTCCATTAAAGGCATGACGTCCACCCACTCGGTTAAGTAACTCGCTCTTTAACCAAGCAATAATTAACTCGGCATCAAGCCGCTCATTCACTAAGTCCTCGAGTTGATTAAGCCAAGGTTGTAGCAACTTTTCTTTCACCAATTGGAAAGGATATAAGCCAAATGCATCATCTAATATCTGCTGTAATTTGTGCTGATTGAAATCGAATAATGCCGTATTGAGCGCAGTGACTTGCTCGCACCATAAATCAATGGCTTGAGTTTGAACTATTTCTGTAAATGAAGATTTAGCAGCACTCATCAGCAAAGGTTTAACCTTACTGATCGCAACACCTTTAGCTAGCCATGCATTAATCTCATGGATTTCTTGGATATTTTCGCTCGTATATAATCTGTGTCCCTTGGGTGTACGTGCAGGGATCACTAAACCAAAACGGCGCTGCCATGCCCTTAAGGTCACGGCATTCACGCCCGTTAAGGCCGACACTTCACCGATGGGGAGTAATATCTCACCATTGGGTTCTGTGTGGGCCGTGTTCTCTATAGTTTGTTTCATATTTCAGTAATAACTCACTAAATCAAAAGCTAAAATCAACTGAATGCGATTTGGTAAACGTTAATAGGCATAGCGCAGCTTTAACGCCTCAGGATGAGGGTTTAAGTACACTTGCTCTTCAATATAAGGTGTTGGAAATTCGCGTAAATAATGGTTAATGAGCGTGATAGGTACTAATAACGGCAATAGACCTTGGCGATATTTCATAATCGCTTCAGACAGTTCTATCTTTTGCTCTTTGCTCAAATGCTTTTTAAAGTAACCCTGAATATGCTGCAGCGTACTGGTATGATTTTTACGGGTCGCATTAATTTTCAGCGCCGTCATAAAGCCTTCAAAGTAGCGGGTCGCGCTTTGCTCAAGATCCTCAATATTGGCCACTATCGGCCCAAGCTCGCGATACCATGTCGGGCTGTGTGCCATTAATAGGTATTTATAGCGGGAATGAAACTTCACTAACTTATGCTTAGTCAGCCCTTCATGTTTCATCAGGTGCCAATCGTGATAGGCATAAACGCGGGTGAAAAAGTTCTCCCGCAGCACCATGTCATGCAAGCGGCCTTCTTCTTCCACGGGCAATAGTGGATACCGTTCCATCAACTTGCGAGCAAATACACCAATGCCAGACTTAGAACCATTGTTAGTGCCAATTTTATACTCTGTTACCCGCTCCATGCCGCAGGTTGGCGACTTAGCGCAAAGTAAGTATCCTCCGAGGAAATCGAGCTCTTCAACCTTGTTTTCGCTGTATTCATTGAGCTTATCGGTCACATCTAAGCTACCGTCACCACTCTGAACTAAGATGGTTTCCCCATCACGGACTAGTCGGATACTTTTACGGGGCGCACCTAAGCCAATCGCTATTTCTGGACAGATAGGCACATAATCGAAAAATTGCTTAATCTCTTGATTACAATAGGTCGAATTTTTATGTCCGCCATCAAAACGAACCTTCTCCCCCAATAGACAAGCGCTGATCCCAATCTGAATTCGCTGCGGGTTAAACTTGTACATAAGTAGACTCCTTGTATCACTATGCCTTTAATTACGGACCATAGTTGTACAAGGATCAAGTTTTTGTATAAATATTTTTAAAAGTATCGTTTAACAGTGACTCCTGATAAATCAACCACAAATAAACCTAACTTGGCCTATAACTTGCTAATTCAAATTGCAAAGTTGTCATCAGATAATATTGAAACGTCCAGCAACACCCATTAGTTAACCGCTCAACATTTTAAACCGCTGGTGGCCAAGGGACAGATTCATATATAAAGGAGTCGGATATGAGCACAATTAACCCTAATAGTTATACCAATACCTTTGCGAAAAGTTATGCCAATGTGCCACTCAAGCAAGTCGAGCCGAGCACAAATGGCCTAGGAACTCGTGCAAATTCAATGACGGCGACGAATCTAACATCATCAATAAGCCAAGATACTGTAACGCTCTCCTCTGCAGCATCGGTAACGACTGCCGATACCTATAGCCATCTGGCCCCTAACGCTAAACAAGGCTACACGGGTAATCTGCAAGCCATTGCAGGCACGCCTGAACCAGACAAAAGCATCAACAGGTTGGACAAAGCCATGCAGGCTATTTTAGATAACCGTACAGGAGTCGATAGGGATAAAATTAATAAGATAGATGAAGAAATGGCGAAGGTTGCAGCCGATGAAAATCTATCTGAAGAACAAAAAGCCAAGCAACTAGAATTACTGCAAGCGCAAAAATTGGATCTGATTAAGGAATCATCGGAGAAAAATGAAGAGCGGCAACGTCGTATCGAGCCCGAGGTGTATTACAGCTAACGAAGAAATGACCCGCAAAGGAAAAATTTGGCAGTGAAGGAAGTAACAAGTGGGATACAGAGTGTATTTTCTCGGTGAAATATCAGTCTAATCATTTAAAACTAGACTGATATTTTATAATGTCGCTCAATCTGTTACTAAAGACACCAACGCTTAGGATTGTTTTTCTACCTTATTAATACTGCCCTTATACCCAGTTTCGTCGACAGCCTTAAGCAAACTATCTAGATTAAAATCCTCTGGCACTGTCACTAAGGCTTGCTCAGTTTTTAACGAAGCCTTAGCCTTAATCACCCCATCGGTTTTACGCAGCGCTTTATTCACGACAGTGACACACAGCGGACAAGTCATGCCCTTAACATCTAAGGTGACCAGCACGTTTGCCGCCCAGCTCGACGCTGAACACAGACTTAAGGCGAGAAATAACACTAACTTCATTCAAGCACCTCTAATAACCAAGGTAATACAAAAGGATATGACTGAAATGCCAGCACAACAGGTACAGTTAACCAGTACAGCCACAGCATCTGAGTACGACTCAACGTCGCGGTACACAGTGGCTTTTTAGCAAAATAGAGCCGCCAAAATCCCATCAGAATCAGCCCAGACGACAGTATCAACATGGGTACTTGCAGCCAGCTAAGTTGCTCAATCCCCGATAGACTTGCGGCCGACACCCCGAACACCAGATAAATAAGCGGTGCAATACAGCATAGGCTTGAAGCAACCGCAGCAACCACTGCGGCGGCCATAGTCGCGAAGAGGCCCTTAGCGTTGTTCGGTTGACTGGTAGTCATAGGCAAACACTTTAGGCTCATAATAGTTCACGGGATCGCCATCAACTTCGGCATACGGGTAGCCAAAATTATTCAGTGGTGTCTGTTCGGCTGTAGGGAATAAATCAAAGTCACGGCCATAGTTAAAGCCAACCCAGTTCATTTCCCAATTGCCAAAGAGGTAATCATTCACGGCCTGAACTGCGGGATCGTTGTGTTCCTTTTTCTCCGTCAAACGCATTTTTGTCACATCAGCAGGATCGGCTGGCAACCAACCATAACCCGCTAAATAGAACATAGCGCGACAATGTTGACCACCACTGACATCGGCAACCCCTTTGTCATCGGCACTACCAAAGGCCTTTTTAGAGTATTCGCCCATCTTGATCGCCTGACCTAAGCGAATCCCAAACATCTCACGGGCAGGGATCCCCACTGCGCGCATTAGCGCCACAAATACTGAGTTAATATCAGTACACTTACCGCCTAACTTGCCACTTTCGAGGATACTTGCTACATCACCCGTACCACAGCCAATCACGCTATTATCGCGAAACATATTAGCGCTAACCCAAAGATAAATCAGTCGTGCTTGCTTCAGTGGTTCAGTCTCGCTACCAACGATCTTATCTGCTGTTTGCTTCACAATACCATTAAGCGGCATGTGTTTAGTCGGCAGCAAATAACGTTCAACATCTGCAGGATAATGTATCTGCTCTGGGGTGCGGTAATGGGTTAAGGCACCGCTTTTAACGGGTTCCCAATCTATCGTTTCAATATCAAGCTCAACCGTTATTGTCATGTTCGCTTTGGCATCGGGCCAAGTCGCAAACAGGGTTTTGGCGCCATAACTGTTGTTTGAGCTGATATAGGCGTCTTTAAAACTACCCGTAAAATTCAGCTGACTCACCAATTGGAATTGCGTGTCTTCGGGCAAAGGGATCCACAACTTAACCACACCCTCAGACCCTTCTGGGGCAATAAGATGGTAAGTATTGATTAAGGTAAAACGGCGGCGTCCATCGCTTGAGCCATGTTCAACGACACTCGATTTAGAGGAAGATGCCAGTACTGGCGTGATAAAACCCGCAGTCGACAAAATAGCCGCACTTTTTAAAAAATTGCGTCTTTGCATTATGACATTCCTTTTATTGGATCATGTTTAGGAAGAAGAGAAACTCAACATAAGAGAGCAAGATTATAGGTGCTATAGCACTGTGCAGCAATCAAGCTGCTAACCATACAGTATAAAACCACTACATCGGAGAAAAAGACTCAGTAAAATATGCTACAGCGTTGGCATACACATGAAAATGGAATAAATATCGACGTTGACTTAACAAGCATAATCAATGATAGATTTAGAGCATTTTTATGTAAAAAGCCCAATTTTAGTTTAATAAAAAAGTATCAATTGCGTTATCTTTATAATCTAAAGGCTAAATAACAACCATATTTAGCTTTGGCTAATATTGTTAATAAAAATAATTATCTCACCACTTTTCACTCAAGCTTTGAGTCTCTCATTTAGCAAAATCAGTAATATTCTTTGGCAAATATTACCTAACGCTTTTTACTCATAAGATATCAAACTTATCTTTCAAAATGGGAGTTAGACCACCATGTTGCAAAAATGTTTAATAAAAGTTTGCGTATGTTTATACCTGTTCTAGGCTTAAAAACGAATATACTCACTTAAAGGGCTTTTTTATGAAACATAAGCTTTCATTAGGTCTTTGCTCACTTTTGCTCAGCTCTACCGCTTATGCAGAAGTCAACATTTCAGGTTTTGCCTCAGTTGTTGCAGGTCAAGTTCTCGAAGGTTCGGGCGTTGCAGAGTTTGATTTAGGCCCCACCTTTCTCGCCGACTATCCACTCGTTGGCGCCTATGATGAAGATATTAGTTTCAAACCCGATACCTTATTTGGTATTCAATTCTCAGCGGATTTGCTCGAAGGTTTATCTGCCACTGCACAGGTTGTTTCCCGGGGGGCTGATGACTTTTCGGCAAGTTTTGAATGGGCTTATCTGTCCTATGAGATCAATGAGCATTGGACAGTACAAGGAGGTAAAAAACGCTTACCGCTCTACTATTACAGTGACTTTTTTGATGTTGGATATGCTTATCCTTGGATACGTCCACCCGCAGATAATTACACATGGCAAATATTTAACTACACAGGTGTCAGCGCCTTATATAACTATTTAATTGGCGACTGGACTATGTCTGGACAAGTCTATTACGGTAGCGAAGATAGCGAACCTAATAAGCTTTTATCTGATTTTTTCTTCCTCGAAAATACCCGAGAAGTATGGAAGGATATAGGCGGTATTGTTGTTCAATTCAACAAAGATTGGTTAGATATTCGCCTCACGCATATGCAATACACTAACGAACGTTATATTGGTGGTATTCAGCAGGAATGGAATGGTAGCAACCAACGTACGGGTAAGTTTTATGGCCTATCCGTTAATATAGATTATGAGAATTTCCTTTTTTTATCTGAGCTTAACCGCTTAGATCTCGATGGGAGTAATCTAGATACTTATCTTCTCTCGTTCGGCTATCGTATCGATTCAGTGATGCCTTACATTTCCTATTCAGACTTCAATGATGGTGAAGGCGGTGAAGTTCACCATACAAGTTCTGCAGGTATACGTTGGGATTTCCATCCTTCGGCGGCCTTTAAAATTCAGTATGATGACGTTAAAGATGACGGTGGCCCAGGTATGAAAGTCGCAGGGGATTCGAAATCCATCAGTCTTGGCATTGACTTAGTATTTTAGGAGAGAGAAATGAATAAGTTACTTTGCTTAATCCTACTCAGCTTAGTCTCAATGCCACTATTTGCGGGTGTGGTTGTCATCGTTCATCCCAGTAATGCAGACACTGTCGACCAAAAGGTTATTGAAAATATTTTTCTAGGGAAAACAAAGACCTTTCCTGGTGGAGCGCAAGCCGTGCCGGTCAATCTTGACAGTGCTATGCCCTTAAGGGAAACCTTTGATACTAAAGTGCTGGGCAAGTCATCCAGCCAACTTAAGTCATATTGGTCACAAAAAGTATTTACAGGCAAAGGAACGCCACCCAAGGAAGTCACTAGTGGGGCGGAGATGATAAAATTAGTTGCATCGAACCCCAATATTATTGGCTATATTGATAGTAGTGAGGCCAATGATTCGGTAAAAGTTATTGCCGAGTTTTAGATTGGAGTGCCGAGCTCAAGCTCGGCACAACTTGGGGGCAAGGGATGAATTTCTTTAATGATATTTCTATTTTTAAAAAAGTTATCGCGATATTTATTTTAGCAGTCATCATTTTCGCTTTAAACTTAAGCATTAGTGTCATCTCCATAAATAAAAATCGCACCACACTTAATTATATGGAGCAGCAAGTTTACCAAAGAGTTGAACTCGCCAATCAAAACGTGTTTTTTATCCAACGACTCGATGAACTTTATACTCAATCGGTTTCTTTTGCCGACGAAGACCTGTTAACAAATGCAGGTACTATGTATGAATCTTTACGTAAAAACCTACAACAATTAGATAGTGTCGATCCCTCGCAAGCCAATAAACTCAGTAATCTATCCGCTAAATTAACCCGCTATAACGACATGACGATTAAGCTGGCTAAAGGCATGTTGGCGGGTACGATTGATATGGCAAACATTGGCCAGATCAGCCAAGAAAAATCCCAAGCCTATGAAGCTGTACTTAATGAAATACAAGATTACAAACAAAGCAAAGTACTCGAATTTAAACAATCGATAAAAGAAGCTGGCGACAGATCTGCGCAAAGTTTGTGGCTCACCCTCTCCATCGGCATCGCTTTGCTGATCGTGATGTTGATTGTCACTATTGCCATTGCACGTGCTATCAGCTCATCTGCGCGTAATGTCGCCCAGTCACTGAGTGAGCTGGCCGATGGAAAAGGCGATCTTAGTCATCAGCTCAAAGTATCTGGTAGTGATGAACTCGGCCAAGTATCAAGTAACTTCAATCGATTTCTTCGCTTGCTCGGAGATTCTATTCGAAGGGTGGTGAATGTTACCGATCCCTTGCTTGATAGCTCGCGCTCACTGAAACAGCGCATGGAAGATGCGACGCATGCCACCCAGCGGCAAAGCCATGATGCCAGCGCAGTACAAGTCTCAATGGAAGACATGCGTCACTCTGTCATCGAAATCTCACAAAATGCCCGCCAAGCCGCCAGTGCAGCACAGGTCGCGGAGAAAGAAGCGATGCAAGGTATGACAGTCGTTCAGCGCACAATCGATATTTCACAGCAATTAAATACAGGAATTCAGGCGGCTTCTAACTCGATCAACGAGCTCGCCAGAGATACTGAAAATGTCACTTCTATCTTAAATGTGATTACCTCTATTGCCGAGCAAACCAACCTGTTGGCACTTAATGCCGCCATCGAAGCCGCCCGCGCGGGTGAGCAAGGACGAGGCTTTGCCGTAGTCGCTGATGAGGTCCGCGCTCTCGCCTCTAAAACAGCCGATGCAACCACTGAAATTCGTCATGTGTTACAAAACCTTAAAACGGCGGCCATTTCCTCGGTCAATACCATGAATGTGGCGATGTCGAAGTCATCGGAAAATGAAACCAATGCTCAAAATACAGGGAGTGCACTGAAATCAATTCAACAGCAGATTGTCAGTATCAATAGTATGAATACTCACATCGCCTCGGCAACGGAGGAGCAAGCCTCGGTTGCTTCTCAAGTGGTCGATAACGTCGTCAATATGAACGCTTCATTTGAACAGACATTGCAAATTCTGTCGCAGGTTCGCAATGTTTCTGAGGGATTAGTCGATTTTGCCAATGAACTGAAAAACGCCACATCTCAATTCAAACTTTGACCATAGAGCATTATCGAGATGATGACTTAACACAGAAAACCGGTATTGAGTTTACACTAAATACCGGTTTTTTAATTCCTTAAAGCTTATCTTTTTGTACCACTTTATCCGTGTTAACTAAACGCTAAGAAGGGGGATACACACAGCAATAAGCCTGTGATAATAATGATATACAGCGACACCCCCTTGTACTTATGTAATGCAGGTACTTGGTACACTAAATAAGCGGGTATCAAACAACCGACTAAACCAAAAATTGGACTACAAATCGACGTAAAGCTTAGCACTGGCGCATTCAACACAATCGCGCCCCAAGATAATAGAATGGTAAAAATCATGATGCCGTAACCAACAAGCTTTTTGTTGATACGATCTTCAGGCATATAACGGCGCAGCATGTTCATGGTCAATCCTTGGCAAGCTTCCCTAAAACCAAGATATACGCCAAAGTAAGCCGTCATCACCGCAAAAATATTCAAGGTTAAACTCAGCAATTTCAGTGTTTGTCCCTGCATACCTTGGGCAACCATAGCAAGAGCCGAGATATTTTCTTCCGATGCACGCACAGCCTGATCATGTCCCATTGCTAGGGTGAATGACACAGCATAAAAGAACACCACGACAAACAAGACGCCAAAGGCAATATTCATAGCGCGCATCGCTTTAAAGCGCGCTACCGCAAGGGATTTTTCCCGCGAACGGTATGAAATCACCATAGGGCTTAAACTTTGAATAAACAGAATCGATGTTAGCGTAAAGGGCAGCATAACGACCGCATCTTTTAACCAATCTCCCGTTGCTGGGATAGCGCCGATATTATTGATATCCCATTTATCCACCATCAATAACCCTAGCACGGCGACAACGCCCAACTTAGTCAGTACCATAAAAGTAGAGATCTTAAACAAAAGATTCTCACCGCGGGAGGCTAAAGCAACAAGACCGCAGATCAAGGCTAAACCATAGAAAGGATTTTCTGACAATAACGCTTTAGTGACCCCAAAACTTTGCAAAAATGAAGCACTGTCGTTTGTAATGGCCGTTGAATAAACGAACACCCAAATGACCAGCATGATGAAATACAAACCACCCAACAACATACCCCAGTTTTTACCTAAGTAACCCGAAATCACACTCGGGTAATCCTTACATTCTGGAGATTCTGCTAAGGTATTGATAAACAACCGTTGGAACATATACATGGCAGGATAGCCAATAATGCCAGACAGTAAGAAAACCCATAACCCCATCAAACCGACCTGCACAGGCAAGAATACGATCCCCGCGCCAATCGCCATTCCTATACTCATGATAATCCAGCCCCAATCCGTACTATCGAAGCGGGTATCTGCTTTCCACTGTGCAGCAGTAATTGTTGCATCCATCATTTCACCTTTACCTAGTTGGTATTATTTTGTGCAAATATATTTGAACAAAACAAACTCAGCAATCAAAATACTCAACTTTTGTTGAACAAAGAGTTAAAGCTCACAACTTGACTGAAAACGAGATAAATAGCGCACAAACTGCAGTGACAAATGAAATTCATTAAAAAATAATTGCAATAAAACATAAAAATACAAATAATGTTGCACATACGCCGACCTAGGCATTCAATTTTATTTGCAAGTTGGAGAGACTATGAAAACCATTATTCACGCAGAACGTGCACCCGCGGCCATTGGCCCTTATTCCCATGGCACAGCCTATGGCAACCTCATTTTTACCTCTGGCCAACTCCCAGTTTGTAAAAAGAAAGGCAGCGTAGTTGACGGTGGGATTACTGAGCAATCGATTCAATCATTAGAGAATCTCAAATACGTACTCGAAGCGGGTGGTGGCAGCTTAGAAACGATTCTTAAAACCACTTGTTATCTTGCAGAGATCAATGACTTTGCCGCCTTTAACGAAGTGTATAAAACCTATTTTAAAACCGACTGCCCAGCTCGTAGCTGTTTTGCAGTGAAGGACCTTCCGCTGGGCGTTAAAGTAGAAGTTGAAGCGATAGCACACGTTAAAATCTAAGCATTAACATAAGGTTGTAAGCTCATGAAACCCCAATGGCAGCAGTATATTCAAATCATTAAACAAGTGGTTAAGCCCGCATTAGGCTGCACAGAGCCCATCGCCGCCGCTTACGCCGCCGCCGTCGCCCGCGCCTTGCTGGGTGTTGAACCCGATTCAATTGCAGTACAAGTGTCTGACAATCTTTATAAAAACTCTATGGGCGTGTTTGTGCCTGGCACAGGCAAAATCGGTCTGGCAATTGCCGCTGCAGCAGGCGCCATTGCGGGTAATCCTGATGCGGGCTTAGAAGTATTGGCCGTGATCACGCCAGAACAAGTCGCCAGAGCACAGGCATTGATTGATGCAGGCAAAGTGACGGTCGAGCGCACCGAAACAGCAGAATTTATCTATTGTTGTGTCATCGCGAAAAAAGGCGACCGCGAAGCCTTAGTGAAAATCTGCGGCGGCCATACGCTTATTGCCGAGAAGCGCCTCAATGGCGAATCCGTCTTCAGTGTCGATAGCACGCAAGCCAAAGCCACTGGTTCCATCTGTGAAGGGGTGGACATCACGATCGAATCCATTTATCGCTTCGCCGAAGACGTCCCCTTCGAAGAGATTAAATTCATTCTTGAAGCCTCTGAGTTAAATGGCAAATTATCCGATGAAGGCATGGCGAATCCCTATGGGCTGGAAGTCGGCCGCACCATGAAAAGCGGCATAGCCGCGGGCATTATCGGTGAAGACTTACTGAATAAAATCGTCATGTTAACTGCTGCAGCATCCGATGCTCGCATGGGCGGGGCAAACTTGCCCGCCATGAGTAATCTTGGCAGTGGTAATCAAGGCATAGCGGCAACTATTCCTGTGGTATTGACGGCACAATGTTATAAGGTTTCGGAAGAAAAACTCGCCCGCGCCTTGATTATGAGCCATCTAGGGGCGATTTATATCAAGTCCCATTATCCACCACTGTCGGCATTTTGTGGCAATACCGTCACCAGCGCAGCCGCTTCTATGGCCATGGTGTATTTAGCCGGTGGCTCGTTCGAACAATCCTGTTTCGCGATTCAAAACGTGATCAGCGACAGCTCTGGTATGGTATGTGACGGCGCTAAAGCGTCCTGCGCCATGAAGGTTAGCACTTCATCCAGTGCGGCCGTGCGCTCATTTTTGATGGCGCTCAGTAGTCACAATGTCTCAGGCCAAGGTATTATTGCTACCGATGTAGAGAAAACCATTAAAAACATTGGCAAAATGATCCTCAATGGCATGTCATCCACAGATGTCACTATTATCGATATTATGTCGGCATGATGATTTTAACCCGCTGAATATTTGCGGGTTAATAACTAAAGGTTGAAATTGTGAAACTGCAAGATTTAACGCAAAGTGATCTGGATATTCTGAAATCCATCGAAAATATCGTCGATGGCATCGCTGCCATGTATGGTCAACACACAGAAGTGGTATTGCACAGCCTAGATGCGAAACATCCGTCTGTGGTCAAAATTGCCAATGGCCATGTCACAGGCCGTGAAGTGGGTGCTCCAATAACCAACCTTGCCTTGCTCAAGCTCAAAACCGGTCAGGATATTTCCAACTCTTACCTGACTAAATGTGCCAATGGTAAGACGCTAAGATCAATTACGACGGTGATCCGTAACAGTAAAAATCAACCCATAGGGTTACTGTGTATTAACAGCGACATGGATGCACCACTGCAATCAGTACTGCGCACTATGATGCCAGAGCAACTCCTTGGCAGCGAACTGACCAGCTCGCCCGAAGTGTTTGCCCGCAATATCGATGAAGCGCTCCATAGCACTATCGACAGTGTGAACCATGAGGTTCGCGCGAATCCCGCGATTTCACCTTCACAAAAGAGTCGCGAAATCGTCAATCAATTGCATGAGTTAGGGATTTTCGAACTCAAGGACAGTGCCCAAGTCGCGGCCACTCGATTGGGGATTTCAGTGCATTCGATTTATCGCTATCTGCGGGAAATCAAAGCCAATCAAGCTTAAAGCGAGAAAAAACTCGCCTAAATAGAAAGGGCTAAGGTGTAAATAACCTTAGCCCTTTGGTTTTATTATTTTTGCACTTGTGATTGCGCTTGTTATTGCGCAGCTTGTCCGCTAAAGCCCATCATATTCCATGCCTGCACTGTGCCATCGGCCATTAAGGCAATGGCATCGAGCAAATTGCTGCGAATGTCGCGCATTTGGCTCAAATCAACGGCTTGTTTATCTAATGTTAACGCAGCCTCGCCTCCCATCCACACCGCAATCGAACCATCTTGGCGTTTAACCGTAAACCCTAAGCCTGTCGGGAAAATATCCGTTGCTTGGGTAATTTCAGTTTTGGGTCCAGAGTGGCCATCAACCACAGTGCCATCCTGTTTTAAAAAGGCAAACTCCCGCTCATAGGTCACCACTTTGCTCACCTGAGTGACTTCTTGATAACGTGGTTGCTTGTCTACCAAGTCCCAACCTTCCCAAGCAATGGCCGTATTATCCTTGCGTAGCGCGACAAACCCCTCCTCAAAGGGATAAACCTTGTGCACTTTTTGCAACTTATCCTGTAGGACTGATGTATCGGCACCATTGAATTTACTGCCCCATACGTGCAGTTGACGACTGATGGTTAAGGCGGCAAATGCGCCACGATTTGCATAAATATCAATCACTTTATTGGCGCGTTTTGTAGTAGATAAACGAGCTGGAAACGCGACGTGATGCTCAGTCAATTCGCCCTCACCCCAGGTATATACGCTGCCATCCGCCAGCAGCGCCGCAAACCCATGATCCGTGTTGACAACTTTCACTGCAGGCGCTAATTGGCTGAGTTTTGCCAGTTGTTCGCGGCCTTTTTGATCATCGCTGACCCCGCCCCAAGACACTAATTTTCCCGTCGCCGTCCTCGCGGTAAAAGCATTATTGTTGGCATAGAGCAGATCAACATGGTTAAGCTCAGAGGCCACGTGGCGACTATCGCCACCATAAGCGGCATCGCCCCAAGTCACTACTGCTCCCCCCAGCTTTAAAGCAGCAAAGGCACCTTTATTAATCAACACAAAATCAATATTGGTCATCGCAGGCGCAGCATATTGACCCGAGAGCAGTTCGGCTGGTGTTGAATCCAGATTAGACCAACTGACTACACTACCATCTTGTTTGATGGCCGCATAAAGCCCTTCTGCCAACACAAAAGAACGAACGCCTGTCAGCACTTGCTTCATCCCCATCCCCCAAGGGATAAGTTTGTCATCACGGGTTAAGGCCGCAAAACCACAGGTATTCTCCGCCGCATATAACTCTTTTACATTGACCAGAGGCTCTGCGGCATTATTGATATCGCCACCACATTCAGCATCGCCCCATGCCACCACAGTACCGTCTTGCTTGAGTGCCGCAAATGCACTGAGATTACTGTAGATTTGACTCACTTGGGCTAACTGGGCAGGCATAGGGATTTTGGTAGAATCGTCGGCCACCTCAAGATTGCTCGGGATGGACGTTAATGAATTATTCGCGGTGGATGGTGATCTGTGAGCCAAGATCGTGTCAGAAATTTGCTGTTTTAATTCGGGCGATATATCAGAATCCTGTTTATCTATGAGTAAGTTAACCACATGACCCAAAGCAAAAATCGCCAGCGCTACACCGCCCCACGAGACCTGTTTTTTATCCACAAGTATATCCTTATCGTAACTGCAAACTCTCACTGAGTTTAAACTGGAACATAACGTCGACTGAGTACGCTAAATGTGAACTGTGATTGTAACCAAAACAGGGCTAAAATGACATTGCCCTAAAGTCGAAAGCTGACCTGATTCAAGTAAGATGAGCATATGAGCAAAAAAATAAAAGCAGCGTATCTCGCTGCTTTTATTGAATATGATGTTGAGGTAACAAAGGGCTAATCTCTTTTGCCCACTTTCTCTAACCCCCAAACCAGTGCAATCGCCGCTAACATACACACAATGGCTAACATCAGTTGTGAAGGCTGACCCGTTACTTGCTCAAAATTAAGCGGGGAAATATTTTGCTCCAGCAAAGGTACTTGTTCGCCGTGGGAGTTGGTCCGCCAAGTTAAGATTTCTTTCCATGGCCAAATTTTACCTAAGGTACCTAACATTAATCCGGTTAGAAACACGATAGTGGCATCATGGTATTTACGCAGCAGCGCCGACAATAAATGGCTGAACGTCAATAATCCCATCACGGCACCAGCAGCAAAACAGGCCAAAATATCCAGCTGAATATTTTTAGCGGCAGCGAGGACCACAGGATATAACCCTAACAATAATAAGATGAAACTGCCTGAAATTCCTGGCAATACCATAGCGCAAATCGCAATCGCGCCGCCGAAAAAGATATTCATGTAACTGGCTTCTACCGCGACCGGATTCAGCACAGTAATCGCCCATGCAGCCAGCACACCAAGCGCAAATAAACCTAAACGTGCTACAGTGAAACCACTCACTTGCTTAAGCATATGCACGACAGAGATAAGAATAAGCCCAAAAAAGAACGACCAGATCGGGATGGGATGTACCGCCAACAACCAAGAAATCAGCTTCGCAAAGGTAAAAATACTGGTCAGGATCCCCGCCAGCAGACTCACTAAAAAGCCACCATTAATATGGGCAAATGCCCCTTTTATGCCCTGCGACTTGATTACGCCCCAAAGGGAAGGATTAATGCGTTTTACACTATCGAGCAAAGTATCGAGAATACCGGTAATAAACGCTATGGTGCCGCCCGAAACGCCAGGCACAACATCAGCAGCGCCCATGGCCATTCCCTTAAAATACGTCAGCAAATATTTCACTGTGAGTCCTTGTAGTTAAATCAACATGCCATTGCCGCTACACGACAAATTGGCCGCAATTATACGGTGTTACACTTAAAACCGCGAAATGAAGTTTACTTAATTAAGCCGACTGGTATTTGTTGTTATCCTAATGTTACACTCATCCGACCAGAGCAACCCAAGCTCAACTTGGAACAGGCTCAAGATAACAACACCCCTTTGCACCATTATTAAGGATGACCATGAGCCAGACAGACTCTTCTAGCACTGCAGAACAAAAACCTAATAAAGTGCTCGCGCTCTACCACAAAACTCGCCGTTATCCCTTCGGCCAAAAACTGTTTTCAATCATGGTTTCACGCATGGCGCCCTATTTCGGCACCATCAAACCACTGATCACTGAATTACGCCTTAATCATTGCGCCTGTTTAATTAAAAAACGCCATGCCGTTCATAATCATATAAAAACTGTGCATGTGATTGCGATTTGTAATGGTCTAGAAATGGCCATGGGCGTGATGGCCGAAGCCTCTATTCCAAAACATTTACGTTGGATACCTAAGGGCATGAGTTTGGATTATACGGCTAAAGCAGGCAGCGATATTTTATGTGTCGCCGAAGTGACCCCAGAGCAATGGACTCCTGGCGATATGCTGGTCCCCGTTACCGCCTACGACACCCAAGGAGTGGTTGTGGTGAAAGGACATATCAAATTGTGGATTTCAGAAAAACCGCAAAAATAAACGCTTTGAATCAAGACTTACACTTAATGTCAGCATTTAAAAAAGGGAGCTTCGCTCCCTTTACTTTTTAACCTCCCGCCGTATTTCGCAAAAACATTCGGAGAACTGAATTGTGCGGCGCCTTGCTCGCTCACGTTTAAGTACGAACTGTTAGATACGAGCTTTTAAAATCGCAGCCCTATCGCAATATAGCAGCACAGTTATGCAAAATATTAAGCAAAATGGCTTGCAGTAAAACGCTCAATTAAACGGATAAAGTCGGCTTCAGCAAGCTTGGCACATTTTAAGGTTTGTTCATGGGATAACTGCACGTCCCCCAACCCTTCTGCCATATTGGTAATGGCGCACACAGCCAACACGGGCAAACCACAATGCGCCGCCGAAATCACCTCTGGCACCACGGACATTCCCACTACATCGCCACCGATGATTTGCATCATGCGGATTTCAGCCGCGGTTTCAAAACACGGGCCAGAGTAAGACACAAAGACCCCTTGATTCACTTCAATGCCGGCGGCTTTTGCGACACTTAAGGCTTCTGATCTCAGGTCTTTATCATAAGCATTGGCTAGGCTAAAAAAGCGTGGGCCGTAGCTATCATCATTCGCGCCCGTCATGGGCGTACCCGGCATAGTGTTGATGTGATCGCTGAAAATAACTAATGATCCCACGCCGATCCGCTCTGGCCGTAATGACCCCGCAGCGTTAGTCACGAGTAACAATTCACACCCTAAACGTTTGAAAGTACGCACAGGCGTCGTCATCACCTTCATACTTTGGTGCTCGTAAAAATGCCCGCGGCCTTTCATGCACACTATATCGATGCCATGTAAGCTGCCGAGCACAAGCTCTCCAGAGTGGCCGACGACGGTACTCACAGGAAAACCGTCTAACTCTTCATAGGGGATCACTACTTTGTTATCTAAATTATCGGCAAACGCGCCAAGCCCTGAGCCCAAAATCATAGCAGCACGGGGAGAGAAATTCGGTTTACAGGCTCGAATCGTCGCAAGGGCATTAATAACAGGATCATGGCTCATACAAGGTACCTCATAGCAAAAGAATGAAAGAGTAAGCGACCCTCAGTATAAGCGGGCTTAGGATTGCAAATAATCGCGATTAACCGCACTATTGTGCTGATAAAAAGGACAATAGCTGAAAATAGTGAGCCTAAAATGAGCACGATAAACGCATCAGAACTCGTCACCTTGAAGATGCTGCGGTATTTTCATCGAGTGGCTGAAGTGAAAAACTTTACCGCTGCCGCCGAACAACTGCATCTATCGAAATCTCCGCTGAGCGCACAAATCAAAGAGTTAGAATCGCTCCTTGGCGTTGAGCTGTTCACCCGCAGCACTCGTCAGGTCGAGCTCACGCCCTATGGCCAATTGTTAAGAGAGAAGTGCGAACAAATATTCGAGCTGGTGAATACCTCATTGGAACAAGTGGCTCAGCTTGGGCGACTCGATAGAAACCATATTCGGATTGGCATCATGAGCTCGCTGTTTTGGATGGGATTTGGTGACATACTGAAAAGCTTTCGCAAGCAACGCCCTGATAATGAGCTGATATTTCAAGAGTTATCACCTGAAACTCAAAAAGTCGCCTTAGCACATCAAGAAATCGATTTTGGCCTAGTGCGCTACGCCGACACCTTAAATTTGCCGCACCTTCTCGCCGAAACCATCACCAGCGAACCTATGGTGTTAGCACTGGCAAGTAAGCATCCCTTAGCCAGACGTAAAAGCATCGACTTGAGTGAACTCAAAGATGAGCCTTTTACCTTACTCAGCCGTGCCAATTCCGCCTCTAGCGATTTGATTATCGCCAGCTGTCAGGCCGCAGGATTTATGCCGCAATTAGTACAGGAAATGGTCGAGCCCAATAGCTTGATGGCTATCATCGCTGGCGATAACAGGGTATCCATAGTGCCGCAAAGTTATGCTTCACAACCTTGGCCTAGGGTAAAGTTTATTAAGTTAAAACAAACCATCTCCGCCGATATCTGCCTGATTTATCGGCCAGAAATGGCTTCGCTGCCAATTCTCGATAGCCTGAGGGACTTATTGAAGCAACAAATCAAAACCATCTAGATTGTCTCCCAAACGAGTGCTATGCTGAGTTCAATACTCAGGGTTCATATTTTAAGGATATCAAGATGGATGAATTTTTAGCGGCAGCCATTGAAGAAGCTAAGCAAGGACTCGCCGAGGGCGGCATCCCCATTGGTTCGGTATTAGTGATCGATGGCAAAATCGTCGGGCGCGGCCACAATAAACGGGTACAAAAAGGCAGTTCAGTACTGCATGCCGAAATGGATTGTCTCGAAAATGCCGGCCGATTTAGCGCCGCCGAGTACCAAAGGGCGACCTTGTATTCCACCCTATCGCCCTGCGATATGTGCAGCGGCGCAGTATTACTTTATGGCATACCAAAAGTCATCGTCGGTGAAAACGCTACCTTCCAAGGGCCAGAAGCCTATGTAAAATCCCGCGGCGTGGATGTCACTGTGGTCGATAATGCCGAGTGCAAACAATTGATGCAGGACTTTATCGCCAGTAATCCCACACTCTGGAACGAAGATATCGGCGAGTAATGGTTCGACAGTCTTCTCAATCCGTTTCTGCATTTTTGTATTTCACTTTTTACATTGGCGCTAATTCACTTTCTACCTTTCCTGTATTTTACTTTTTGTGTTGGCTGTATTTCATTGGAGGCTAGCGCCTGCTAGGCTAGCCCTCCCAAATTCCAGTGAAAAGTGGAACATGTCTACTAGCGAAAGGAACTCAGCTAACGTGTCAGCAAACTTACCTAAAGACCCTTGGTCAAGATCAGACTCCACGCAGCCTGTTGTAATGACGATACCCGCACAGCGTAATGCCAACCTCGATGCTATTCGCGGCTTAGCCGTGTTGGGGATATTTTTTATGAATATCTATTTTATGGGCATTACTTTTTTTGGCTATGCGCCCCATGAAACACAGCCGCTGTCGGATCACATTATCAAAGTGTTCAGTAACTTTTTCATCGAGGCACGCTTTATCAGTCTGTTTTCCATCTTGTTTGGTGTCGGGCTTTTTATTCAATATCAGCGATTTAGCGCCAAAGGCCTAGAAGCTTATTCCCTACTGCGATCACGTTTAAAATGGTTAATTGTATTTGGCCTACTCCACGGCATTTTTATTTGGTCAGGTGATATTTTATTCACCTATGGCATCAGCGGATTTTTAGCTTTGTGTTACAAAGATTTAAGTGTTGAAGCCCTTAAGCGCAAAGCGAATATTTTTATTTTAAGCGCCTTAGTTATCATTACGCTGGTTAGCCTTACGGGCAGCGATGAACCTTTCACTCGAGAATCGAGTCTATTTGCAGAGCAATACAGTGCATGGACCTCTGGCTATGCCGACCAACTATTACTGCAATTGATGCAAGTTGGCTATATGGCACTGGTGATCCCTTTTACCATAATGTGGTTTACGGCTGGCTTGATGTTGCTCGGAATGGCTTTGTATCAACAAGGGACTTTTGAGCAAGGTTTTAGTAAATCGGTACTGGTAAAGTTAGTGCTAGCAAGCGTAACGCTATCACTGCTTGATACCATCTTAAGTTTAACGAAAAATACTATTCTCGTTGCGTTTTCAGATGTGTTAATCATGCTAAGTGCTATTCCTATGGCGCTGATTTACATCCACATTATAGTTAAGGTTTGCCAGAATAATCCTAATATACTGACTTCGTTGCAAAATGTAGGCAAACTCGCGTTTAGTCTCTATATTCTGCAATCCATCATTGGCGTGTTAGTGTTTAGACACTTAGCTCCCGAATTGCTATTGAGCTTAGATAGATGGGGATACATGGCCATGGCGCTGGTTTATTCAGTAGTGCAATTACTGTTAGCCAGCCTGTACTTACGCTATTTCAAGCAAGGGCCGCTGGAGAAACTGTGGCGCCACCTCGTGTTAAAAAAATACACGGCATCACAAGAACACAAGCAAGCTTAAAAACACTGACACGAGATTGATACCAGATAATGACAAACAAAAAAACTACCAAAACGGGCAACAGCGCTTCACCTCAAACCAATCGCCCGCAAAAGAGTCGAGCACAAAGCGGTCGCACACAGAACAATCGCGCCCAAAGTAGCCGCACTCAAAAATCCAATACAGCAGCTTCAGGCTCAAGCCTTATGCCGCTGTTATTGGTGGTAATTTTTCTTGCTGGCTTAATCGGCGCAGCGCAGCAACATATGCTGCCAGTCGGGATTGCGGGTATATACCTCACGCTAAGCCTGCTCACCTTTATCGCCTATGCCATCGATAAATCCGCCGCTAAACGTAATAAATGGCGCACTAAAGAAAGCACATTACATCTGCTCGCTCTCATGGGCGGTTGGCCCGGCGCTCTATTTGCCCAAAACCTGTTAAGACACAAGTCCATTAAAGCCTCATTTAGAAACGTCTTTTGGCTCACCGTTGTCGCCAACTTAGCCGTGCTGGGTTATGGCATAAAAACTGGCGCCGTAGATATGTTTATCTAGCAAGCAATGGATTCTATGAAAATCAAAAGTTTGTCACTAAAACGCTTTAACTTATTTTAATATAAAAACAAAAGGTTAAATTATGAAAAAATTTTTAGTTGCAGTTTTGGGTGTTGCAATACTATCGGGTTGTGCCGCACCTCGCTATACAGCAAAACCAATAGAAACAAATACTAACAATGTAGAAATAGTCATTATTAAGGATAAAGAAACACGTGACGGCTTCCAAGAAACAATGGAGACATGGCTAAAAGCAAATAATTACACCTACACAGTGCAGCCTGATGGTTCTAAACATGATTTAAATAAACTCACATTAGAATATGAAGGTAATTGGACTTGGGACTTGGCATTATATTTAAAAAGCGCTGAAATTAACGCATTTCAGAATGGCCAAAGAGTTGGCAGTGTTAAGTTTCAAGTACCCTATACTGCGAACCCGAGTAAGTTTGGTAATGCTGCGAATCGTATTAGCTATATGATGTCAGCTCTATTTGGTCAAATCACCGCTGATGAAGCAACAAAAAAAGTAAATGGTTCAAGCGATTAATATCATTGAAACCTTAACTAAAAAACAGGGTAATCATTGAATTACCCTGTTTAGTTTTGCACTGTTTATTATCTTTAAAACCAGCTCAACGCGATACTGATAATCACGCCAGTGATCATCAATTGCATTAAACAAAAACCCATAATATCCCGTGCTTTTAAGCCTGCAATCGCCAGCACAGGCAGTGCCCAGAAAGGTTGAATCAAATTAGTCCACGCATCTCCCCAAGCAACGGCCATTGCGACCCGAGCGACATCTGCACCTAAAGCCTGTGCGGCGGGTAACATAATCGGTGCCTGCACGGCCCATTGGCCACCTCCCGATGGCACAAAAATATTCACAATTCCTGCACTGATAAAGCTCCAAAATGGCAGGCTCTCGGCGCTAGCGATGGCCACAAAACCTTCCGAAATACTTTGGGCTAAACCCGATTGCACCATCACAGCCATAATGCCCGCATAAAAGGGAAATTGGATAACAATCCCTGCGCCGCCCTTAATGGCCTCATTCAAGCTGGTTAATAAACTGCGTGGTGTTTGATGTAACAGTATGGCGAGGAACAGAAATAAGAAATTCACTAAATTGAGATTTAAGCTGCCGCCCTGCACCCAAAAGTAATAACCTAAATATACAAGCCCAGCGCCACCTACACTCCAGCCGAGTAAACGGCTATTTTCTAACTTATCCGCAGGACGGCTTTCAGGCTGACGATCACTCACATTTGCAGAGTTAAGCTCTAACGCCAAAGCATCAAGTTCAGCGCCTTTGTCATCAAGGGCGCTTGGGTCGACATAAACACTGTCTTTTTCTTCTGGCAACATAAAGCGATTTACTAAGGGCATGACCACAAACAGAATTGCCACTAACAATAAATTATAACTCGCGAAAATGGTGTCACTGGTGGGGATGATACCGATTTGCGATTCAGAGAAATGCCCCACCGTCGCTATGGTTAATGGGATCGAACCCGCAAGCCCACCATGCCAAACCACAAAGCCGGAATAGGCGCTGGCGACCAGCAGTCGATAATCCACTTTCACTTTGCGAGCTAAGGCTTTGGCAAATAACGCGCCCACCACTAGCCCAAAACCCCAGTTAATCCAACTGGCGGCCAGTGACACCAAAGTCACTAAAATAATGGCTTGTGGTGCCGACTTAGCCAATCCAGCAATGGCATCGAGCAGCTTTTTAATCGGCGGCGAGCTTGCCAACATAAATCCTGCCACCAGCACTAACAGCATCTGCATCGAAAAACTTAACAGCGTCCAAAAGCCATCGCCCCAATAATTGATGACTTCCAGCGGGGTTTTATGTTCGGCGACCACAGCAGCAATTAATACGACTAAGGTAAGTAAAAGCACGAAAATATAGGGATCGGGTAGATATCGGTCGACGAGTTTGACCAAAGGTTTTGCCGCTTTGTTTAACATAGACTTTCCTTGTTTATTATCTGAACTAAAACGTCAACACGCCCTAGTTCTTATTTGTTTTTATTGAATTTTTATTGAGTCTTAAGCCCACAGATTAAGCGATCTCTAAAGCAGGATAAAGTCTTGAGGGAGTTTTTAACGGTTTGAACTGGTAGCACCAGATATCCCGCTCAACGCACACGCGAGTGCCGATAGCATCTGATGCTAAAAAACTGATAATATGGCAAAAATTAACTAAGGTGCTCTTTATATGAAAATGTTACTTGCCGTTGTGGTGATTGCTGGGGTGATTTTTTACTTCTTTACCTCGATGAACGGCCAAAAAGCCGCCCAAGAAAATATCCGTTTAGGCAATGAGTTTTTAACACAAAACAAAACCAAAGAAGGTGTGATCACCACAGCTTCAGGTTTGCAATATCAAGTATTAACTCAGGGCGATGGCACAGTTCATCCTAAAGCCAGCGATACAGTGACAGTCCATTACCATGGCACTTTGATTGACGGTACTGTGTTTGACAGTTCGGTTGATCGCGGCGAACCCATCGCATTTCCGCTTAATAGGGTGATTAAAGGTTGGACCGAGGGCGTACAGCTTATGGTTGTTGGCGATAAAATGCGTTTTTTTATTCCCAGTGAACTCGCCTACGGTAACCGTAGTACGGGCAAGATTGGTGGTGGTTCTGTGTTAATTTTTGATGTGGAACTGCTTAAGATTGATTAAATCAGTCTTCAATGAGTCTGTCTTAACGCATTCGGCTGTATTCATAAAAAAACCTAACGCTTAATAAAGAAAAAAGCCCTGAATCTTCGCAGGGCTTTATTTTTTAACCAATAATATCAAAGTTTTGGATGATTACTGGCAGGTTGCCGCGCCAATATCAACCCATACCGCCGCAACGCCCGGTACATCACCTTTAGTCCAGTAACTCGCCTTCCATACACGACCGTTATAGCTGGTGGTTTGACCGCCATTATACACCACACCCGCATCCCAACCGAGATCAACTTGGCTGAGTAGCTGCCATTGGTCTGCGATGCGAGATGGCGTATTACCCTGCGTCCAATACTTTGCTTTCCATACCAACTGACTATGACTCACAGTATCGCCCGTGTTATACACCACACTGGTTTGCCAAGCAGGATAGTTACCGGCATTGGGATCGGTTGCATCGCACCCACCACCTACCACTTTTGGCGTCACGGTCAGATTCGTCGATGCACTCGCATCTAAGGCACCATCGGAAACCAGCACGCTCAAACCATAGAGGGTCGCTTCGGTAACATTGGGGCCAGTAACGACTAACGTGGCACTATTTGGTCCGATTGCCGACACGCCTGCGGGCACAGTCCAAGCGTAGGTTAAGGCATCACCATCTGCATCGAAGGCATTCGCCACTATACTGACGGTTTTACCCGCTTCAACTGTCGCAGTCGGAGCCAGAGTCACTACAGGTGCTTGATTAGGCGTATCAGCCTTGTTCGTCACCAGCACAGTATCGCTGGCAAATAGCCCTTCAGGATCGGTGACTTTAAGGCTAAAACCATAGGCGACATCGGTTTGGGTTGCTCCCAGTTGAATAGTCGCATTCGCCATATCCGCATTCGCGATGGTAATTGTTGGGCCAGACACTTGCGTCCAAAAATACGTCAGCGCGCTATTCTCAGGATCGCGCGAACCGCTACCATTGAGCGTCACATCGGCGGGACCGGTGACATTCACATCCGCGCCAGCATTGGCAATGGGCGCTTTATTCACTGGCGGAGTGGTGCCTTCACCATGGCCTAAACCTTCGTGCATGGCATTCAGAATGTCACCATTATCGGCATCAAGTTCCCACGCAAAAAGCCCACCAAGTTGATTAGAAAGCACATATTGCCCTTTAGCTTTAACTGAACGAGCATCATCGAAAGTGATTAAATCGCCAGTAGATGCCTTGAACAAAGATGGCGCCTCGGCCGTTTCGTCATAGCTGTAAGTCCAACCACTTCCCATGTAATCGTTCGCTATCTGACGATAATCCACCACACCAGCTTCCCAAGTACCTTTTACTTTGCCCGTTGCCGTCCCCGTGAAAGGATTATTACCACTGTAGCCATTCACACCTGTCCAGCCGCGGCCATACATAGCGGCACCGACCACAATTTTCCCTGGGGTCACACCTTGGCCTAACAGCGCATTAACGCCATTAGCTGTGGTGTAACGAGTATTGGGATCCCAACTCGCTTCATACAGATTGGTTTGATGGCCGAGTTCAGTATTAGTCCAACCACCATTAAAGTCGTAACTCATCAAGAAGATGTAATCCATGTACTGCTGAGCAGCCTGATAATCGACTTTTTGAATTTTATCGTCACCTGCGCTAATAGCAGAGGTCAGCTCATAGGTACGACCCGTTTCGGCGCTTAGTTCATCAAGCATTGCCCGCAGTTCACGCATCAGAGTCACATAGGTTTCACCGTCATTGGCATTACCTAAATTTGGGTTAGCGCCATTCCCCCCTGGAAATTCCCAGTCGATATCAACGCCATCGAAGAATTTCCATGTCTGTAGAAACTCTTTCACCGAAGCGACAAAGATATCGCGCTTGGTTTTATCACCAAAGAAAAAGAAGGGATCCGAGAGGGTCCAACCACCGACCGAAGGTAAAATCTTCAAATCTGGATGTGCTTGCTTAAGTGCCATCAATTGACCGAAGTTACCTTTGTAAGGATCTGAATGCTCACTCACTCCCGCCTGCGGTATTTGAATCGCCGCCCAAGGATCGTGAATCGCAACTTTAAAATCACCACGACCACTACAAGCACGTTGCAACGCTTCGAAACTGCCTTCGATTTCTTTCAAGCTATCATTGATGCCATCACCACCACAAATTGGGGTAAAGCCATATAAAATATGGGTTAAGTTTTGCGCAGGTATCTTATCGACCGGAAATTTACGGCCGTATACGCCCCATTCGACAAAGTAACCTCCCACCACTTTGCCTGATTTATTAGCATAGGGACGGTTGTTTTCTTTTAGGGGAGCATTGAGTGGCACTAAATGGCTGCCGTCAGTATCAGCCACGAGGATTTGTTTAGCATCACTCGCCGTACAACCATCGCTGTTACACAGTTGTACTTGCATCTGATAACGGCCGCCCTTGTTCACCTTAAAGTTAGCGGTTCCCGACGCGCCAGATGGGCCTTCCCAAACCACATTGCCGTTGAGCAACACTTGGGCTTTATTGCCCACATCGCCACTCCAAAGGTTCCAACTGACGGAGACGTCGGCGGCATCTTTCACCGTAACTAATTGATTGTAAGCGGTAGCCGCTTGATTCACTTCAATAATAGCGAACTTAGTTTCGCCCCAACCTAAAGTCGGTTTACCGGGCGCTGCTGCAAAAACGCTGGCACTGATGGTAGATGCCAGCGCTGATGCCACTAGCAAGGCTGATGTTGAAATTTGAGTCTTGAACATGAGATATCCCTATTGAATTTTTATATGAATCAATAAGGCAAACAAAGCGTAAACAGGAAACAACACTCTCTTAAAACCATGCAAAACGACTGACAACTGCACGAAGAAAAACCTGTGGTATCCCCGCTATCATAGGTACAGACGAACCCTTAGACCGGAGGCTTTGCGTCCCAGTTTTTCAACTGGTTTGCCTTTTACACACAATGACAACGTTGTCATTGCAAATATCAGCATAAGCGTAAGCGCAATAAAATTGCAACAAAATATTATCAACTGTGTTATTGGCTAAAATCGTAAATAGAACTAGGCATCTGATAGGAAAGGAATTATGCAAATTAAACTATCGCTAATATTTACTTTGGATAATGAGGATTATCTGAATACTTTAAGAATAAAAAAAACAGGACTCGATATGCCAAAGGCATCATAAGTCCTGCTTTATATTTCACAATTTACGTCGCTTATGCAGCTAAACCTCAATCACTAAACATTCATGGCGCAAACCATTGTCGAGCAACATTATGATCCTTATGCGCGGGGCATTTATTATTCTTATGCGCGGGGGTAGTCCCTTGCGAGCATCACAGATAAACCGCGGCAAACCAAGGTTTCCATATCATCGACACGATTGATTTTCATCTCTGCTAAGGGCGCGCTCAATGCCATTTTCTTTAAGCTTTCGAGACAGCCTTTGTAGTAAGGAGCGCTATTCATCATACCGCCAGCGAGCCAAATTCGATTGGGATTAAATAAATTAACCGCCCACGCTAATCCCATGCCGAGATAACTGCCCGCGCGATATAAATCATCCTGAGTGGAGATTTTGCGGCTGCGCACTGAATCGCCACTGGCCAGTTGCTCTAAACTAAACTCGCCAGATTCGGTCATCACGCGACAAGGCCCCAACTCCCCCGCCACGCCCGTCGCTCCCGTAAAGACTTGTCCATTAAAGGCAATAGACATACCGATCCCAGTGCCGCACATGACCAATAACTCACAGGCATATTTGGCATCACAAGTCGCTTGCATACCCGCATCGATATCGTTGCAGATAAACTTAAGCTCACCCTGGGTTTTGACTGTATCGAAGCTCAATCCATTGAGTCCAGGTAAAGATTTACAAGAAACCAAACGATTATTTTGTACCAGTCCAGGTACGGCAATCGCTAGTTGGTAATGCTGTAAATCATAATCACGTTCAAACGCCGCGATTTGATTATTTAACTCTTCAATTTTAAAACCTTCACCTGTGGGGATTTTATATTGTTCTGTATGTCCCGCGAGATGAAGTTCGAACAGGGCTTTGGTACCGCCCACATCTATTGTTAGTATTTGCATCGCTTACTCCACTGATACATGTGCCCCACTCTGACCCCGAGTAGAGATGGCAAATGTTAGCATAGGGTCCAAATGTTAGCGATTGAATAAAACTTAAGTTGCTAATTTTTAAGGAACAAGTCCTAATTAAAACATGACCAACCTTTTATTTAATTCACTTTTCATGCTCAAAATCACATAAATAAATTAACAATAAACTCCATAACCTCAAGCGTCTTACCTGCACAAATTCACGATTGTATACAAAATCCTTTATTCGCTACCCTTGCATCTAGCGCGCTAGACTTGCGATAATCCGAGCCGGTTAAAACTCAAATCAACATAAACCTACTCATCCTTAGGCGATCTTCGCCTACCGACTCGCATAGCATGCCAGTCTTAATTGGAGCCCTTATGTCACAATCAATCGCTAACCGTCTCGGTGCTATTCGTAACGAATTAACATCTGCTAATCTCGATGCTTTTATTATTCCCCGTGCCGACGAATATCTGGGCGAATATGTGCCGGCACATAACGAACGTTTGTACTGGGCAACCAACTTTACCGGTTCGGCGGGTATGGCTATCGTATTGAAAGATAAAGCCGCAATATTTACCGATGGCCGCTATACGGTTCAAGTTCGTTTGCAAGTCGATGCCACACTTTTCAGTTATGAAAGCCTAACCGATACACCACAAATTGAGTGGTTATGTGACACGCTACCAGCAGGGTCTCGCGTTGGTTTCGATGCGCGCTTACACACCTTAGCTTGGTATGACAATGCCAAAGCAACCTTAAATAAATCCCAAATCGAATTAGTTGCAGTTGAACAAAACCCTATCGATTTGCATTGGCAGAATCGGCCAGCACAGTCGAACGCGCCTATCACTTTGTTTAGCAACGAGAGTGCTGGTAAAACCAGCCTGCAAAAACGCATTGAAATTGGTGCATTAGTAAAAAAAGCCGGTGGTGATGTCGCCTTAATCGCCGCCTTAGATTCTTTCTGCTGGCTACTCAATATTCGCGGCAATGATGTACCACGCCTGCCCGTTGTACTCGGCAGTGCCCTGCTCCACGCCAATGGCGATATGCAGCTTTTCACCGATTTAAGCAAACTCCCAGAGGGCATTGAGGAGCATGTTGGTGCTGGCGTAAGCTTTAAGGACGAGGCATCTCTTGCCGATACACTCGCCAGCATGCAGGATGTAAAACTACTTGCCGATCCGAATTCTGCAAACGCTTGGGCACAAAACATTGCCCGTGAGGCAGGAGCAAAATTAATTGCTGGAATCGATCCTGTCGCTTTACCTAAAGCGCAGAAAAACGCCGCAGAACTGGCCGGCATGCGTGCCTGTCATATCCGCGATGGCGTCGCAGTGAGTCGATTCCTTGCATGGCTCGATGCCGAAGTGGCAGCCAATCGTATGCACGATGAAGGCACCCTTGCGGATAAATTGGAAAGCTTTCGCCTAGAAGATGAGCGTTACCGCGAGCCAAGTTTCGACACGATTTCAGCTGCCGGTCCTAATGCCGCTATGTGCCATTACAATCACAACAATGGCACACCAGCCATGATGACAATGGACAGCATCTACTTAGTGGATTCTGGCGCTCAGTATATTGATGGCACGACAGATGTGACCCGTACCATTGCGATAGGTGAAGTGACCGATGAGCATAAAAAAATGGTTACGCTGGTGCTAAAAGGTCATATTGCCCTCGACCAAGCTCGCTTCCCGAAAGGCACCTCAGGCCAGCAGCTCGATGCATTCGCCCGCCAATATTTATGGCAACATGGTTTTGATTACGATCACGGCACAGGCCATGGCGTGGGTCACTTTTTAAGTGTGCACGAAGGTCCGCAGCGCATAGGTAAAAATGTCAACGGTATCGCATTGATGCCCGGCATGGTGCTTTCCAACGAGCCGGGTTACTACCGCACCGACGATTTCGGTATTCGCCTAGAAAACCTCGTCGTAGTGCAACACTGTGAAGCACTTAAAGGGGCTGAGCGTGAAATGTATGAATTCGATGCGTTGACTATGATCCCTATGGATGCGCGCCTTATTGATAAGAGCCTGTTAACGCAAGGGGAAATAGACTGGTTTAATGCTTATCATCAGCAAGTATTCAATACACTTTCTCCGTTGATGTCAGGGGATGAATTGGCTTGGTTAACTCAAGTGACTAAAGCAATTTAGCACTCCGCTGATAAGTAGCAATTTAAGTCGTTATTTTAGTCACTTACGCGCTATAAAATAGAACGCCCAAGGCAATTAGCATTGGGCGTTTTTTTAGCGCTATCTGTGTGTTTTAAAACCCACGTCTTATTTCAAAACCATGATTTCAAAACACGATTTCAAAACACGATTTAAAAACATGAGTCGCTAAACCATAGTAGGTTGTGCCATCGGCTGATAAGCATCATCCAGCGATGCTTTAGACAACACTTCAAAGTCCTGATGAATTTCAATAAAACAATCGACTAATTCAGGGTCGAAATGCTGACCTTTGCCTTCAATAATTAAGTCGATAGCCTCTTGGTGGCTAAAGGGCCGCTTATAACATCGGGGAGAAGTCAGCGCGTCATAAACATCAACTAGGGCCACTATCCTCGCCGAAAGCGGAATATCTTCACCTTTCAAACCAAGGGGATAACCACTACCATCCCACTTTTCATGGTGACCCGAAGCAATATCGCGGCCCATCTGAATAAAAGTACATTGGGGCGCATATTCCAACAAACTGCGTAGCACTTGTCCCCCGATCACAGGATGAGCTTTAATTTGTTCAAACTCCTGCGGCGTTAGTTTACCCGGTTTAAGCAAAATCGCATCGGCAATACCGACCTTACCTATATCGTGCAAAATGGCCGACAAACTAATGTCTTGAATATAATCTTCGTTCAATTCTGCAGGAGGATTGGCGGCCAGTAGTCGCTGCGACGCGAGCATTTTCGAATACTGCCGCATACGTAGCAAATGCGCGCCCGTTTCGTTATCTCTGTATTCGGCGAGTTTAGCTAAGCCTAATACGGTAGCTTGGCGTGATGCTAAGGTTGAATCGAGTGCGTCAGCCAACTTACCTAATAAATAAGTAATAGTTAACGTCAACATGGCATTGGTCACGATAAAATTGACCACCACAACGGCCCAAATACCGACGCTATAACCTTGGGTTTCAGGCCAATTGAGCCAATTAAAATGATAGGCAAAACCAATCAATACCAAACTTAGCCCATTCAAACACTGGGCATATAAGCTGGCTCGATTTCCTAAAAATATACCGACTAACGGCGGGAAAATAAATAACCAGAAAAAACCTGCTCCCGAAGGGCCAATCGCAATTAAAAAACCGATGCCAATTGCATAACCCAGCAAGCAGCCACAGCCAAAACGCGTACTATCAGCAAGCTTAGGAAAATACAGTAAAAGCAGTAAAAACAGATAAGCCAGCGTATCAAATACCACCATAAACCAGAGATCGGCGATGACGCATAAATACACACTAGTGATGTATACAGGCACGCAGAGAATCGCTAGAAAGCCAAATAAACGTTCAAAAATCAAACGTCGCCAATGTGGCAGTGCCGCCGCTGTTCCCAAGGACGCTGTGGCTAATTTAGTTACACCACGCCTAAGTGATATCGCCATGGGAAGTTCCTCTTATGTAGCATTCCCGCTGTGAGCTAATAAACTAGAAGAGCAAAATCAAGATACACCACTGAAGCAAGGAAAAATAAACCATCTTTTGTTGCCCATTAAAGAATAGACTAAGGCCAATAAAGCGCTCCATGAATACTGCGATATCAAGCCGAATCAACGACATTAGTCCAATATCATCGAACATAATTTATATTTAAGATGAATGACAAATACCCACTCAAGACATAAAAGAATAACCCTATACAAAATACTAGAATTAACGATTTAACAGGATAAACGCTCGTTTAACTCCACATTCTCGCTACTTAAAAACTTTATATATTGCAATAGCTTATAAATACGACGAACGATTGATTTTCACCAGTCAGCCATGAGAAACCGCTCTCCTATACCCACACAAAAATGATACTCTTATCACATAACAAGCTTACTCCGATGAGAGTCAGCACAATAAAATTCGCGCCTAACACCGCGTCCTGAACCCTAATGAACCACATCGGCCCTGAATGGACACACTAAATGAGCCAGAGTAACGCCTCAGCAAATAAAATAGTTAATACACAGAGATCAGATCAAGAAATCCGCTTAACACCACAAGATGAACTCATTTCCACCACTGATACTCGCGGTATCATCACTTACGTCAATGCCCGCTTTGCCGAAGTATCAGGCTATAGCGATCAAGAATTAATTGGCAGTGCCCATAATATGGTGCGCCATCCGGATATGCCGAGCGCCGCCTTTAAAGAAATGTGGGAAAAACTTAAGTCAGGCCAATCTTGGCGCGGCATAGTCAAAAACCGCTGTAAAAATGGTGGCTTCTATTGGGTCGATGCCTTTGTTTCGCCCTTGTTTGAAAACGGCACTATTGTCGGTTACCAATCGGTGCGCATTCAGCCTCAAGCCGCCTACGTCACGAAAGCTAATGAGATTTACCAAAGACTCAAATTAGACAAATCCATTCCTAAACCCTTAAGTTTAATGCAAAAACGTATCGTATCTGCGGTTGTCGCCTCCACAGGTTTACTGATCGCTGGCTACTTTTGGGGCTGGGGCGTGATTATCGCAGGGGCGATTCTGATGAGTTTAAACCTCGCCATTTTCTACGATGAGGCTTTTCGTATTCCCGCTAAACTGATTGAAATGCAAACCAAATATGACTCTATCAGTCGTTACATTTACTCGGGTGCAGATACCTCTTCTATTCTCGATTTCCAGCTCATCATGCTACAGGCCAAAATGAATGGCGTACTTGGGCGCACCCAAGATCAAGCCAATCAATTACATGCCATTGCCGATCAATTAGTGGTCGCGACCGAGCAAACCTATGTCAGCCTAGATCAAGAGAAAAGTCAGCTAGAACAGCTCTCTGGCGCGATGGAAGAAATGAGTTCAACCATCACAGAAGTGGCGCAGAATACACATCTCACGTCCACCAGCATCAATACCGCCTATGATCTCTGCCTTAAAAGCAGTGCCAACATGAAGGCCAACACTCAAAAAATGGAGCAACTGGCAAAGTCTGTTGCCGATGCCACCAACAATGCCCATCAATTAAATAAAGAAGCCGAGCAAGTCGCTAATGCGATGGGCGAAATTGACTCTATTGCCGAGCAAACGAATCTCCTCGCCCTCAATGCCGCGATTGAAGCTGCCCGTGCGGGTGAACAAGGCCGTGGATTTGCCGTGGTTGCCGATGAGGTTCGCGCGCTATCGAGCAGAACCCAGCTATCAACGAACAGTATTTCTAAGAGTGTCGATAAGATGTTCACTATGCTCAACGCATGGGCCAAAGAAATGGAACAAAGCCGTCAACATGCGGAGCGTTGTGCCAGCGATATTCAGCTGTCCGCCGACAATGTAAACACCATTTACCAAGAAGTGAGTGACATCCACACCTTTGCCCAACAAAATGCAGTGGCAGCCGATCAACAGCGTCAAGTGGTCAATGAGATCGCCAGTAATATTCACTCCATCACCCATGCCAGCGCCGAGAACTTAGCTGCAACCCATCTGATTGGTGATGCCGCCCATCTTCTTAAACACAATGCCGAAAAAGCCCTTGGCCTGAGGCGCACCTTCGGTTAAACATAAATGCAAGATCCAAAATACCGCAGCCTAGGTTGCGGTATTTTCTAATATAGCGAGCTTTAATCCGTATTGTTGAGTCCATATTTTACTCAACCCTTGTATAGATCAATAAGACCTAGCCCACCTGAACCAGTACCAAGCCTTTTATCCCCTCCTGATGAAATGATGCAGATAAAATGCCAAAACACTAAAAAGTACAGGTTTTAACCGAAATTTTTGCTATACTCCGCGCCCGCCATTTTTCTTATAAAATCTGTGTGGAAGAATGAGCCAGCCGGTACACCTCTCTCCTTTAGACGAGTGATAAAGAGGCTAGTGGCGCTTGAATGTTTGAATAAGTGAACGATAGGAATCCAAAATGAGATTTGAATCTTTTAGTTTTTCCCCCGAGATTTTGCGCGCTATCTCAGATTGCGGTTATCAACAAATGACGCCTATTCAGCAGCAAGCGATACCTGCTATCCGCCGCGGCCAAGATGTCTTAGCCAGTGCCCAAACCGGTACGGGTAAAACCGCCGCTTTCGCGCTGCCGATCCTGCAAAAGATGGTTGAAAAGCCAAGCGAAACGCTAAAGTCGAATGCCCGCGTATTGATCCTTACGCCGACCCGTGAGCTTGCAGCTCAAGTGGCTGACAACGTTACGGCTTACTGCAAATACTTAAACTTTAGCGTATTAACCATTTACGGTGGCGTAAAGATTGAGACTCAAGCGCAAAAGCTGAAACGCGGCGCCGATGTGATTGTTGCCACCCCTGGTCGTTTACTTGAGCACCTTACCGCCTGTAACTTAAGCCTGTCGAACGTCGACTTTTTAGTGCTAGACGAAGCCGATCGCATGCTCGACATGGGCTTTAGCGCCGATATCCAAAAAATCCTTCAAGCGGTAAATAAGAAACGTCAAAACTTGTTATTCTCGGCCACTTTCTCAAGTGCGGTGAAAAAACTCGCCAACGACATGATGGTTAAACCGCAAGTAATCAGCGTTGATAAACAAAACACTACAGCCGACACCGTTAGCCAAGTAGTTTATCCGGTTGAACAACGCCGTAAACGCGAACTGCTTTCTGAGCTTATCGGCAAGAAAAACTGGCAACAGGTATTGGTATTTACTGCGACCCGTGAAGCCGCCGATACGCTAGTCAAAGAATTAAACTTAGATGGTATCCCATCTGAAGTGGTCCACGGTGAAAAAGGCCAAGGCAGTCGTCGCCGCGCACTGCGTGAGTTTGTGGCGGGTGATGTTCGGGTGCTGGTTGCCACCGAAGTCGCCGCCCGTGGTCTGGATATTCCAAGCCTTGAATACGTAGTCAACTATGACTTACCTTTCCTCGCCGAAGATTATGTACACCGTATCGGTCGTACAGGCCGTGCAGGTAAAACTGGCGTAGCCATTTCATTTGTGAGCCGCGAAGAAGAGCGCACCTTAGCCGATATCGAAAAATTGATTGGTCAACAGATTCGCCGCGTCACTGTGCCAGGTTATGAAGTTGGCAGCCGCGAATTGCTATTAAAGCAATTGCAAACCCGCCGCAGTTTTGCCAAAAAGCAACAAAGAACCGACAACGTCGGCGCTCAAGTTGCTGCTGAGAAAAACATGCAGGGCCGCCGCGTAAAAATGAAGGTGGGTCAAGCACCGAGCAAAGCGAAAAAGCTGAAATAAACAACTAACATAGGCAATGCACCTCGCCTATCAGTCTCGTTATTAAAGCAAAAAGCGTCCCAAGGGACGCTTTTTTATTGAGCCGAATTAATGAGCTATAAACCATAGGCTATAAGAGTGACTCGCTCTCAAAGATGGCTTATCTCAGTCCGAACTCTGTGACGAAGTCAATACTTAGCCTACATAACTGAGGCCGATCACTTATTCGAAAAAACCACCAAATAACTGTTTAAGCCTTTGCTCATCAATGGGATTTTCGCCGCGCCAACCCGCTAGCGGTAAGATGATGTCAGAGCGGATACTGCCCGAGTATTTGATATTGCAGATCGCTTCAAATGGCGTAAATGCTTCATAAAGCGGCGTAACATAGGAATTTGGCATGATGCCAAGCTCAGCTAACACCGTCAGTTGGCCACGGAAACTGTACTTTTTAAATTGAGGAATAATCTTGGCTTTCTTCACCCTTTGCTCGAGTTTTCCGGGTGTTTCATCTAAAGGAGCCTGACGGATAGCTTCAATTAATGCACTGAAGATGGCCACATCCTCTATACTGGGTTTACAAGGCGATAGCGTACAAAACTCTTGTAATTCTATGAGATTGTGCGCCCAGCGCTCGTTCCACACACTGCCAGCGTAACAGGAAAAGATTTCTTGTCCCTGCTCAATCCAGTTAACGCGCTTGATGGAACACACAGGACAAATGTCACTATCGGTTGCCATCGAATGTTCTGGTAGCGCCTTAGCAAACAAATAACTGAGAATGGGTTGACGACCGCGAGGGAAGCTTGAAAAACCACATAAATAGGCCGCCAGTAAATTCTCCAGCGCAAGATTCGGCTGCTTTAGTATCGCTTTATAGCCGAGCACCACATCATCATGACTCAGCTTAACTCGGTCGTTGACCGGATAGCCACTCTGTTCAATCAATGCGATTTCAGCATCAGATAGGCCTTGATAGGAGTAGATATAAGTTCCCGTATCGACATCAAACACATCGCCATTATCGATTCTTTGTTGATAACCATGCTCGTCTTTGCGGTACGACTTTTTATAATAGACTTTCTTTAACGCCTTAAATAATCCCTTATCCATTTACCACTTTCCTATTGAAAAAATTACCAAACATCACTTCAACCTTTCAAGGCTGTGGCAATACTATCACTTTCGCGTTCAGCGCCCCACCTTATCTCAGTTAATTAGCAGACTCGATTAGCTTACTCAATTAGCCCATGTTATCGGCTCACACCATTGACTCATATGAGACTAAAACGAGCTTTTGGGTGATTGAGCAATCATTGCTTTAAAAACACCACGATATCTGGATACACACTGCAATAAATTGCAGCATTCGCCGTTCTTATAGCTGTCATCCCCATTCACGACCCAACAAGCGTACAAACCAGAGCCAATCGCTTGAATTGATAGAATAACCCATAACTAAGAGAGATTACTTATGCCGTCCCTACTACAGCGCTTTTTATTGACCACCAGCCTACTGCTTGGCAGTTTTACCACGCTAGCTCAACCTATCGCTAAGGATGAATATTCGGTTAGCCCACTGCTCAATGGCGAACAAATTCCCGCAATTACCTTACAAGATATGAATGGCCAAAGCGTTGATTTAGCAAAATTAACCGCACAAAAACCAACCATTTTCTTTTTTTACCGTGGCGGCTGGTGCCCCTTTTGCAACAACCAAATGGGGCAACTAAAAGCCATCGAACCTAAACTTATCGACATGGGCTTTCAACTGGTGGGGATTTCCACTGATACACCCGCACAGCTAAAGGCATCGGCCGCTAAAAACGAACTCAAATATCAGCTACTTTCCGATGAAAAAATGCAGGCATCGCAAGCCTTTGGTCTTGCCTTTTACACTAGCAAACAAGTCACTGATACTTATCTGAGTCGCTTAAAACTGGATAACCCACTGTGGACAACGCCCGAAGGCGATAAACGCTTAGTTCTGCCAGTGCCGGCAATTTATATTGCTGATACTCAAGGATTAATCCACTTCCAATATGTGAATCCCAACTATAAGGTGAGACCCGCACCTAAATTGATTCTGACGGCTGCCAGCCTCGTCGGTGCACCAGAATAATCCATCCCTCATCAAAGCAGCCGTTAAGAATCGTTATCGATTTAGCGGCCGCTTTGCTAAACTAGCTCCGCCGCAATCAATATCGTCCAAGTTCAAATAGATAACATCACTTCAGCCCGCGGCGGAGTCATAATGAATTCTCAAACCTATAACCAAGCTGTGCTCGAACTCGCCCTTGCGGGTCTTGCCGATTTAACCGCTTCAGCACAGACCAAGAAAGCCCAGCGCACCTCTGCGCAGGAAAGTCATTTTTTGTGTAATTGGATGGTCGAGTCCTTAAAGGAAAAACGCTTTTCTAAACTGGTAGCCGACGATCTCACGGCTTGGATACGTTTGGCTCGCAGCCAAGGTGCGGGCGCCGAACTCAAGCGTTTACTAGAAAGGATAGTGTATCAATATCAATCAATTGAGACATCTGAGCCCGCTTTAGGCACGGCATTAAATGCCATGATAGAAACCTTAAAACAAGCCGATTGGTTAGTCTTTACTGACACTGAAATCAGTGCCAAGCTGAAACTCGATGGTGATGGTCAATCTAGCTTAGTGATTGATGCCAAAGAATTTAATCAACATATTAAAGACAATCAGCTGATCAAGCCAATCAACTTATATGTCCGCGCCGATGAACAGACACTAACGCGTATCGCCCTGTCCCATGGGTTATTGCTCAGTCAAGGCAATAAAAAAACTAGCTTGATTAAGCACCATAAAACCTATCAAATTTTCCCTAATAATCAGCAACCAGCTTTGTGTCAGCTATTGGCTTAAGGTAATACCAATCGTATTAAATATCTGTTCATTCAGCGGGAGTTCAACGCGCTTTAGATAAGGCGAAGGCTTTCGGCATAGTGGTGCTCTGCCGAAAGCCTTAAACGCAGTATAAAGCGCGTTGCCATGTAGTGAACATCAGCCGCCCTTCGGGAGCCACACAGGCATCCCACTCCGGTGTTGCATTGACTTAAAAGGGAATAACCATTTCTGCGTCAATGCGCCTTGGATTGAGATGCCTGTGAGGCTCTGAACTGATTAGATATTTAATGTGATTGGTATAACAGCGAAAAGCAGAAAATAGCTTGAATATGGCGGATGTGACTGATTGTGATCCAATAAACAATTCATTCACATAGTTTAGGTAGAATGGCCATCGGATAGGCCTTGGCTAAAGCAGAGATAACAAGGATAAAAGCAATATGGTTAAGCGATGTTTGCAGTATAAACACTTAGTTCGATTTGCCTTGTTCACCCTTTGCTTGACTCAACAGCACGCCTTTGCGGAACAGCTCAAATACAATATCACTGGCTCCTATTCTTGGTATCCGTATTTTATCGGTGATCAAGCCGAGGCGCCGGGGATGATCACTGAGCTTATTCCGATGATTTTATCTATGGCTGAAATCAAAGGTGAAATCCTCGCCCTGCCGCCCAAGCGCACCAATAATGCGCTAGAAACCGGTCAACTCGACTTTGATATCGTCAGCCCCAGTTGGTTTGAAAAGCAGGATTTAGGGCCGCTGTTTGTCAAATCGGCCCCCATAATGCAAATCACTGAATATGTGGTCACATTACCAGAGAATGTCAGTAAATATAAAGATATCAGCCAGATAAAAGGCCAAGAAATAGGTACAGTGCGCGGTTATTTATATCACGACGATAAAGATTTTATCCGCGCAGACTTTACCTCAGAGCAGGAGCTGATCAAAGCCTTAGATAAACACAGAGTCAATGCCGTTATTGCTGGTAATTACCCGGCGTTGTATTGGTCGACTCAGTTGCGGATCCCAGTTGCACTGGCGGCAGTGCATTCTGATGGTGACTTAGTGTTTAGGTTGCGAAAAGAACATGCCGATTTGCTTCCTGCCATCAATCAAGCCATAGCGACACTGAAGGCCAATGGTAAAATTGACGAAATCATCAAAAAGTACACTCAAACGCTGGCAAGCTAATTTCACGCTAGCTATATGAGATATTTGCGATAAAAAAGCGCCCGAAGGCGCTTAATCAATATCAATAAGGTAGCAGAATCTCAGTTTGACCATTCACAAGGATCATAATTAGCGAGTACGGCCGCATAACTGTGACTCAATCCCAGAGTCGAGTAGTAATAACCTTTCCCCTGATTGTCCACTGCATAATGGATATCCTCGGCCCCAAGCTGTTGCGGCAATTGCTCACGCACATTGGCTAATGTAGGCTCATCATAAAGATAGGGGGCAAACGTCAGTACACTCTCCAGATAGACCTCAGTATGGCGGCAGCTATTGCGACGGATCTGGGCAATAATGGCCTCAAACGCTTCACCCCGCTCCAATGCTAACCATTGCTCAGCGTAACGTTCAACTATGCTTCTGTCGGAATAGAAGAAATACCGCTTATCCGACAAACGCATCTGCACATCCTTGTAAGCCTCATTGAGGATTAGGCGAATATAACTGTTAACCGTTTGCTCACTATCCCACTCGAGCCCTGCCACGGCGGCGATTTGCTCCGCCGTGACTAAGCGTCCGTGTTGGCTAAATACCCTGATATAACCGACAAGTTCAATCATAGTGTCCAACTATAGTGTTCAACTGGGTAACAGGCCTCGCGCCGCCAATCTATCGGCAACAAAACCTAGGCTAAACTTGTCGAGCGTGGCCCGAGTTGGCGCACCGGTTTGAATATCCCAACCAAAGGCTTCATAGAACATGTCCAGCGCCGTTTGCATGTCTGCGCGGTCCATCTTGATGGTGCCCTCTTGACCGAAGTTTTTATCTGGATTCAAATCATAAACCCAGTCACTGAGCACATCATGCTCTTCGCGCATATTGCTTTCATTCATTTGCAATACGGTTAAGGCACGGTGTAAATGCAGCACTCTTTCCGCCTTAAAGTCCAATTCCGTTTCTGTGGTTTCAATCCCAGTCACTAAACTGAACATCTGCGATTCAATAGTGCTATCGCCTTCATAGTTGCGATTTTTATCCGGTGATGCCAACAATGGGAACATCCAGTTACACAGTGTCAGAGAGTCATGTAATACGTTTTTCACCAGCGACCATTTTGCAAAACGGATCTTAGCCGCATTGATTGGGGTATACCAATTCACCTTATCGAATGCACCTTCACCCCATTTTTTCTCGGCAATCGCCACTGTCATATCGTGTGGCAAACCACTGTTAACTATGTTGATGTGGGAATGGCACTGAGCATCACGATTAAAGACGACGTTGATTAACGTACCCACCTGGCCCGCGGTTTCACTGGCATGGTGCACGGCAGCATTGGTTTTCTTGTTGAATACCTTAGTGGCACTTTCTTTATGAATATCCCAATGACCTAACTTGGGATTGGTTCCATCTAAACCCCAGCGTTTGATCAAATCATATAAGCCGTCGGCCATATGGGAAATTTCACCTTCTTTAAACGCCACTCGGCGATAAAAATCAAGTAAGAAAGCGGGATCTTGGTTATCCCAGAGCGCCCAAGGAATACTGTTAAATTCATCTTCAGGTAATAAATGCTTAAACATATCCTTTGTTTTTAGGAATTTAAATAGATGAGAAATGGAGCCATAGTTACACCAAATACCATAGTCATCGAGAATATGAGCCCCTAAAGCACCCGCCATCGCATGTGCTTCTGTACCATTTTTGGTGCCCATTAAATACTGTGGTACGAGGAATCCCATACAGACGTTAGATATATGTTCGGTTTTACGACCGTATTTGCTTTTCAATTCAGGGACTTTTAGCTCGCAGAAGCAACGTATTGGGCATGAATGACAGCCTCCCGTACGCTTCATCCACTTATTGGCATATTCCACACCTATGTAGCTTTCTGCCATTGAAGTTCGAAACCCAATACGATTGCGTTCATTCCATGGCACTTCGCCTAAATCAATTTCTTGATCGGCAGCGCCCCACTTCAAACCGGGCCGAGATTTCCAGCGGCTGATGGGTGCTGAGTACTCAGCCCAAGATTGCGGCGTTGAAGGAACGACACCATTATTATTGGCACCGATAATACCTAAAATATGGTCATCTAAGGCACGCATCTTTTCATTATTGGCGGCGATTTTAACGGCGCCAGTGCCGATAATGCCGATCCCTTTACAATTTTTGGACCCCATTACCGAGCCATGACCACCTGCTGAATGCCCGCCCTGAGTCATAATGACAGAAAGAGGCACTTGGTTTTCACCCGCTTGGCCAATCGCAGCGACTTGTGCATTGGGTCCCATCATTTGCGCGATCATAGCGTGGGTATCAAATATACCTTTACCCCATAGGGCGTCAGCAGGTTCAATCGTGACCTTATCATCCACAATTTTAAGCCACACAGGACTGCTCGCTTTGCCTTCTATTGCAATCGCATCGAACCCCGCAAATTTCATTGCGGGTGAAAAATGCCCACCAAAGTGACCATCGGCAATCAGATGTTTTTCAATTACGGGACTACGGGAAGTAATGGTTGTTCGTCCAGTACAAATAACGCCTGAACCCGTTAATGGTCCGGCAGAAAAGACAATAATATTATCTGGGTCGATTGCTGTAATATTATCCTTATGATCATCCCACAATATTTTATAACCAATCCCCATACCACCGATATAGTCATAATATTTATTGATTGGCTCATACCATATATGATTAGTTGTTAAATTAATTCTGAGGACTTTACCCGCCCAACCACCTATTTTATCACTCATATTATTTCTCCTGAATTTAAGAAACTAAGCCGGTATATTTTTCGTATTGTTCTAATGCAGCTTCAGCCTCTTCCCAGTTATAAAATTTAATTGCACCTGTAGGACAAACTTGCGCGCAGGCAGGTTTACCGTTACATAAATCACATTTGACGGCTTTCATTTTACTGCGAACAACTTTAATGACTTGCTGAGGACACTTATCTGCACAATAACCACATCCGACACAACGTTCTTCATCAATCACTTTGGCGCCAGTCTGTTCATTCGTTGAAATAGCTTGCTGTGGACAAACTTCAGTGCAAACTTCGCAGTGGCGACAAGTAGAAGGAACAACGGTTTTATCGCCGCATTCTCCTCGTTGTATTTCATAGTCAAATTGCACACCATGTGGGCCATAGTTCATATTTCTTTCTACTTTGACGCGGGCAAGTGTCGGACTGCTATCCCCTTCATGGTTCCAACCACAGGCAATTTCACAGCGTCTACAGCTAACACAAACCGTAGGGTTCACCACCATGAGTCCACCAGGCATGACCTCTACTATCTCTTGGCTATTACTGTCACTGCCACAACCGGTCAGAAAACTTATTAATGTTCCGCTATAAACTGTACCGACAGCAACGCCCATACCGCCTTTAAGCATTCCTCTTCTGGTAATCATATTTGATCCTTTATTAGTCAAAGCAATATAATTAAAATATGCATACACTTTGATTCCCGACAATTTATGCTAAAGTAATTATGTCTTTGATTTTTAACCTGCGTCACAATTACCCATATTGGGGCATTATTAGATCAAGTTACACGACATGCGTCAGAGTAACGTTTTCAAGAATTAACAATTCAACATCTAGCAAATTTAAATAATGCCTCACATCAAATTACCTTAATATAATTAACAAATAACTTTTAAATTTGGTTAATTAAGTGCAACTCGACTCATAACTAAGTTAATATCTATACCGCATACATTCCGATTAGAGTCCCGACAGAATCTAATTAAAAAGGAATGGAAAATGATGAAAACGAATACCCGTTCTCAATGGAAAATCTTTACGCCAATGGCAGTCGCAGTCTGTCTGATGACAGCCTGTTCCGATGGTGACGATGGGAAAGAAGGTCCACCAGGGATTGTGAGTATCAGCATTGAACAAGCGGATACACTCAAAGCGACAATAGAAAATGTGGTTATCGATGCGCAAACCCATGTACAGGTCGATTTCTTCCTCAGCAATGCCAATGGTATTGCGGTCACAGGGCTAGAAAACCTGAAGGAGCTAGATACCTTAGGTGTCGGTATTGCCAAATTAGCACCGCCGCAGGAGCACTATCAAATCACCCAAGCCGCGGCGAATGCTATGGCAACAACTGGCACAGAAGTCACTAACTCTGCAGCAAGCGCGACAGATGCTGCGTTGCAATGGACCAGTTACATCAATAATCAAGTAGAACCTGCCACAAATGCCCAAGCGAATGCACAGACTCAGTGGCAAGCAGGCATTGAAAGCAACTGTAAAACGGCGTGTCTAACCTCCTTAGGCGCGGGCCAATACCGTTACACTTTGAGTAAACCACTCACGGGTTACTCCCAATTTACGGGGATAGATACCCAGTACTCGCCTGAGCTCACCCACAGGATTTACCTAGAGTTAAAACCGTTCGCAAATAGCCCAATCGACACTCAGTTGATCAACAGCGTGTACGATTTTGTGCCCGCCACAGGACAGACAGTCGCGGCGGATATGAGCCGTAAAGTGATCGCGCCGGAACAAGCCTGTTTTCGTTGTCATAACTCAGACTTAGCCAATACCGATACTCGCCTTTTGATGCACGGCAATAAACGTTTTGCCTTTGAGGGCTGCGTTGTCTGTCACACGACTTACTCTGGCGATCCTGAAACGGGTAATAGCCTTGATATGGCGACATTGACACACCAGATCCACCAAGCCAAATATCAAATTGTAGGTTACAAGGGACAGCTATATGACTACGCCAATGTGACCTTTCCCGGTGATATGACCCAATGTCAGCAATGCCATATTCCCGGCGCAACGGCGCAAAGTGGCAATAGTAATATCCCCAGTAAAACCGCGTGTCTTGACTGTCACAAAGCGCAAATCCCCGCAGATTGGAATGGTACTGTAGCGGGTTTATTCCACAACAGGGAAATTTTTGCCAACCCATGGGCACTGGGCTGTAGCGGCTGCCACCCTGATAGCACTAATCCTGAAGGTGTCGGGCTTTTCCACAATGCCGCCATGAAAACAGCCACTAAGCTGGTGAGCGATTACCAAGTTAAGTTACTGAGTTCGCAGCTAAGCGTTGAAGCTAAGACCCTTGCGGTGACATTGCAAGTGCAGCAAATGGAGCAACTGCCCGCCAGTCAACCTATGATAAAATCCTTCTGGTTGATTGCCACAGGTGAAACAAATAGCGCGAACATGCCAATCAATAACGGCCAGCGTAAAGTGTGGGATTTATTAGCAAACACGAGCGACGTCGCCTTAAAAATTACCTCGCCCAATCAGCTAACCGTCACTATATCTAACCTGTCGGCTGCCGATTTTGGCGATCTGAGTCAGTCAAAACTCTACAGTAAACTGGTGCTCTGTGCCGATAAAAATACCGGCTTTGCCGTTAACTGTAATATCGCAAATCAAGAGGTGAGTCTCAGTGCCATTAATTCGCTAAGCCTGCAAGGTCAAGCTGTTACGGCAAAAGCTAAGGTCGATGAACAGGCCTGTCGCCAATGTCATGATCAAGGATTAGAAGATAGAGTTCTGTCAGCGCATCAAATGAAAGGAATTTTTGAACCCAATAGCAGCTGTGGCACCTGTCATGCACCGCAAACAGCAACCGCACTGACCGATGGGCAATGTCAAAGTTGCCACAGTAATGATGCAATTATGTATCTCAATGCCAATGTGATGCATACTCCTGGGGCCAGCCAAATCAAGCCCTATCGCACCATCAACAATACTTTGAGCTACAGGGAAATGGTGCATTCACTGCATGCGGGAACCCGCACTGTAGTGGGTTTTGATAATCCACGTCCCGAACTCACTTACCCTAATGCAAAAAATAACTGTAGTGTTTGCCATAGCGCAGGACAGCTCAGTCTCGAGGGGCTAAGTGCACAGCAATCCCTGTTAGTTGCGACACCCGATGCAGCCAACATAGGGCAAATTGCCGAGTACTCACCAACCTTAGCAACCTGCACGGCATGTCACACGCTTATCGATAGTTTAGTCGTCCATGCACGCAGCTTTGGCGGAGTTTACCAAAGTGATGCCAGCGGTGGTCGAATTTACCAATCAGGACAGGAATCATGCGCAACCTGTCATGCCGAAGGTCGCTCATCGGGGGTCGACAAGGTACACAAATAAGCCGTTAGATTTGATTTAATACCCCAAAAAAAACCGCTCACCATACATAATAGTGAGCGGTTTTATTTCATTCGTCCTATTTATCAATCTTTTATCCGCACAAGGCTCAAAAGAGCAACGGCGAGTGCTTTACTTGATTTGACTTAGTTTAATGTCGTTGAGATTAAGGCTTTAGCACACTTTGGCTCTCTACTACCTGCGTTTGGCTATAGTCCTTAGGTCTAGAGTTCGACAAGGTCACACCACTTAAGGCTTCGGCGGTTAAGGTGTTATTACCGTTCAATAAATCATTCAAGGTTCCAGAGTCGCCATTCACTAACCCTAACTCCCTGAGCATGGCATCGATAACAGGCGCATTGGCGCGATAGTTTAACGCTGCACTGGTCACTTGCTCTGCGATGCCACCTTGATGGTGAGCACCTTCGCCACCCGCAGCAAATTGATGACCTGCACCATAACCTTGAAGAATCTTAATACCTTCGATGTTTTCTAACGGCTTAACGGCTTGGGCCACAATTTCAGGCAAGGCCTTCAAAATGGCGAGGGATTTTTGCAGGGCGATCTGCTCATCACTCAAGACGTTTTCTGCTTCATAAAGTGCTTGTTTACCTGCAGCTTCAACGGCATAGACTTTTTCATCCGCTTCAGCCTGCAGTTTTTTCGCATCGGCACTGGCGCGCGCTTCAATCAGAATCGCACTCGATCTGTCTTCAGCGGCACGTTTCTCAGCTTCGGCCTGCACTGTTACGCCGACTGCATCACGCTCAGCTTCCTTACGAGCATCAATCACTTCAATCTCTTTGCGACGATTAGCTTCTGCCACTTGGCGCGCTGTGATTACCGCTTCTTCTTTTTCAACTTTCAGTTTTTCGGCTTCAGCTGCACGGGCACGAGCTGCTGATTCTTCTTCAGATTTGGCCGCAACCGCAATGCGTTTTTCCTGCTCAGAAACTTCGATATCCCTTTGCTGTTGAATGCGCGATTGCTCAATCGACTTATACTTTTCAATCTCACGGGTTTCGATATCTTTGGTCTTTTCGATTTCAGCGGTTTCAATGGCGCGCTCTTTGGCAATCTCGGCTTCGCGTTCTTCACGGGCCTTGTTTTCTTTCTGCTTAATAATCTCCGCTTTTTGATCGGCGCGTTTAAATTCTAACGACTGTTGCTGGATCAGGCGCGCTTCTTCTTCCGACTTTTCAATCTCTAAGGATTCCTTTTCAGCTTCGAGGTTACGCTGCTCGATCTTAATGCGGTTTTCCTGCTGAATATCGTTGGTTTCTTTGCGTTTCTCTTCGATAATCTTCGCCAGACGCGCACGACCTTCGGCGTCAAATGCGTTGTTTTCATTAAAAAACTGCAAATCAGTTTGATCGAAACCCGTTAATGAAACCGATTCGAGTTCGAGACCGTTTTTCTCCAGATCGTTGGCGACGTTATTTTGCACCCGTTGCACAAAATCGGCACGCTGCTCATGCATTTCTGTCATGGTCATTTCGGCGGCCACGGCACGCAGCACGTCAACAAACTTAGACTCCATCAGCTTTTTAAGCTCTTCAACACGGTTTGTACGCGTGCCTAAGGTTTGAGCTGCCATTGAAATACCATCGGAATGTGGGGCTACACGCAAGTAAAAATCGGCCTTCACATCGACACGCATTCTGTCCTTAGTGATTAGCGCATCTTTCTGGGTTTTCTCCACTTCGATACGCAGAGTGTTCATGTTTACCGAGATGGTTTCATGTAATACAGGCAACACAATAGCGCCGCCATCTTTAATGATTTTCTCACCACCAAAGCCGGTACGCACAAAGGCCATTTCTTTGGTTGCACGTTTATATAGCTTGGCGAAAATTAACCCGATCACAATCAGGCCGAGTAGCACCATACCCGCAACGAGCAAAATAAAACTACCGGATGAACCTACGTTTGTTAACACATCCATTTGATTTCCTTTCAATTGATTTATGGCTTGGGAAGATTAATTATCAAAACGCGTAGCAGACCAGACTCGGCCTTCTCGCTTAAGCAGCACGACTTGAGTGCCTGAGGCAAACTCGATATCCGAAGTTTCGGGCTCGACTAAAACGTAATGTTTTTGTTGATGTTTATCACGAACGACGGCTTCAGAGGGCATGCCTTTAATTGCGCAACCTAAAGTAATAGTGCCGACATAGCCGCTAAGATCATCTAGCGAGATCGCACTCGATTCATTTTTAGGTAAATGATCAGCAAGCACTCGGCCAAAATAACGGCAAGAAAATGCACTGGCGACAATAGCAATAGGTAAAGTAAACAGTTGCGGCAATAAAAAACCGGCAAGACTAACACTGATAAAATTGACGATATAACCCGCAATCGCAAAACTGGTCAGCGCAAGCACAAACCAAATAAGTAATGGGAGTCTATTTAGACACAGCCAACCGGCAATGCCCGTGAGTCCACCCGCGCCCACATCAGCATCATATTCCACATCAGCAGGCACCCATTGGTCTAACGCACTTAACATGCTTAAACCTATGAATAATGCGAAGACTTCAAACACACCAAGGGCCAGTACGCAGGCAAAAGCTATGGTGTAAGGTAAATTAGGCTGTTCAACTAAAAACGCCCACATAGTCATCTCCTTTAACAATACAGCATTCCATTTATTTCACTGTAATTATCGACTTAACCACAACAGAATAGCAAGGCAAGCACAATTTCCAAACTAAAAATTGTCCCTAAAATAGATTTTGACTATCACTCTGCTGCGCCAAAATCGCGTGGCCATCTTCGCTACGAGTACCCTATCGAAAACCACTTTAACACTGCAACTCTCTTTTTAACTTAGCCCGCTAGCGCTGCAAATAGCCGTAATCGCCATATATGGCGTGGATGCCATTTATTCAGGAGCAATAAATGGCCTTGCCTCAAGTGCGTTACTATAGCGTTAATATCAGCCCACTGAGTCCTGCATCTTCAGGTTGTTTGAGTATACTGTTGACGTCATTGTATTATCATCCTGTTATTGTTATTTATTCGCGCAGAATTTGATGCGCCAGAAGGGAAATTCCATGGACTCACCCAAGAGCAAAGTACCAACACCAAGTTACGATAAACTGACAGCACATTTTCAAAAAATTTCTCACTTTGAACATTTCAGCGCTCTTGGTGACTGGGATCAAGCAGCCATGATGCCTATGGGCGGTAATAGCGATCGCGGCGATGCAATGGCTGAACTGGCGCGACATATCCACACACTCAAAACCTCAACCATATTAGCTGAACACTTACACGGCGCGACGGACGAATCTCTCACAACGGAACAACAAGCTAACCTGCGGGAAATGCAGTACCAATATCAACAGGCAAATTTAGTGCCCGGCGATCTCGTGCAAGCCAAAACTAAAATGGCCTATCAATGTGAGAATGCGTGGCGTGAACAACGTAAAAATAATGACTGGCAAGGCTTTAAACCAAACCTTAAAGCCGTAATTGCACTTGCTAAGGAAGAAGCGCAGATCCGCGGCGAAGCCCAGAATATTTCCCCCTATGATGCCCTGCTCAATAAATTTGAGCCGGGAATGACCTCGGCAAAGCTGGAGCAAACCTTTGGCGGACTGAAAGATTGGCTACCGGCACTCATCCAAGAAGTGCTGGCTAAACAGGCAAACGAGCCTAAGTTAACGCTAAATGGTCCCTTCGATGTTAGCGCGCAGCAAGCCCTTGGCCGAGACGTAATGGATTTTCTGGGGTTTGACTTTAATCACGGTAGGCTGGATATCAGCAGCCATCCATTCTGTGGCGGCGTGCCAAGCGATGTACGGATAACGACTCGCTACAATGAGGCTGATTTCAGTAGTGCAATCATGGGCATAGTTCATGAAACAGGCCATGCCAGATACGAGCAAGGTTTACCTCAAGCGTGGCGCGGACAACCTGCGGGACTGGCGCGTTCTATGGGTATCCACGAGAGCCAGAGTCTATTCTGCGAAATGCAACTCGGGGCAAATCCGGCATTTTTACGCCAATTGCAGCCTAAAATTGCGCAACATCTTCATTGTCATTTTAGCGCCCAAGAATTAGCACAGCATTACACCCGCGTAGCGCCGGGACTTATCCGTGTAGATGCTGATGAAGTCACCTATCCTTGCCACATTTTACTGCGCTTTGAGGCAGAAAAAGCCTTTATCGACGGCAGCTTAACCGTAGATGATTTACCTGATTTTTGGTCGACGCAGATGCAACAACTACTGGGGATTAATACCGATGGCAACTACCGAGACGGTTGCATGCAGGATATCCATTGGGCCGTTGGTGAACTAGGGTATTTTCCCAGCTATACCTTAGGCGCCATGTATGCCGCCCAATGCCGTTTTGCGATGGAAAAAGCCTTAGGGCCAATTGAAACCCTGATCGATGCAGGCAAGTTGAACTCTGTATTCCAATGGTTGAGTGAACACATTTGGTCTAAGGGATCTTTGCTCACAACCGATGAACTGATACGCCAAGCAACGGGCGAAACCCTAAATGGTCAATATCTTGAGCGTCACCTGCGCCAACGATATCTGGGTATTTAACCGCTGCTAATGCTTATACCCAAGCTACCTGAAGAGTCGAGTTTCAGAGCGCCTAGGGTGCATCAATTCAAGGCGCATCAATGACAGAATGTCGGCCACCTTTTGAATTGATGCAACACGGAAGTGAAGTGCCCTAGGCGCTCCGTCCCGGCGGGTTTTAACGCACTTTATGCTGCGTTGGTTATTTTTAACTTAGCCCACTAGGTCTGCAAATAACCGCCTTGCCTAAAGTGCGTTAAATTACCGCTGAATCCTGCATCTTCAGGTTGTTTGGGTATACAAGCACTGAAAGCTCAGTTTATACGGGTTTTAAAGCGCTTTATATTACCGCTGGAGCCTGCATTTTAACGCTGCTTGAGGTTATAATGCCGAGCTTATTTGAATCAGGACTCTTTCCACGGAGTTCCTTCAACAGGACTCTTGAAACAGGATAAATGTCGGCCATGTTACTGCGTGCAATCACCCCAGAGGATTGGGATGCCATTTTAGCGATCCAAGACGAGTGTTACTCACAACTGGATCCTGAGCCACTGCACGTACTGCAAAGTAAATGGCAGGTATCACCTCAGTCCTGTTTTGTGTTCGAAGTGGATAAGTCGGTTGTCGGTTATTGCTTGGCTCACCCATGGACCGCCAATATGCCGCCCGCGCTATATCAGCCCATCACCCATTTACCCAAGGCTGATACCTTATACCTACACGATATTGCGATTTCAGCCAAAGCCCAAGGTTTAGGCGCTGGCGCTAAGGCGCTGACCCGCCTAACACTACTGGCTGATCGCTATAATCTCAATTCCTTATCCCTCGTAGCCGTACAAGGTGCCGACAGCTATTGGCTTAAAATGGGTTTTAAACCTAAGGCAATCGATAAATGCCTTGGCAGCTATACTGACGATGCTATGTATATGATTTATAAATTTAATCATAGAGATGAAAAATGAATCCAACCCTAACCACTATCGGTTTACTTTGCTTAAGTAATATTTTTATGACCTTTGCTTGGTACGGGCATTTGAAAACGCTAGGCTCAAAACCTTGGATTATTGCGGCCTTAGTGAGCTGGGGTATCGCCCTATTTGAATACTTGCTGCAAGTGCCTGCTAACCGTATCGGCTACACAGTAATGAATGTCGGCCAGTTAAAAATTTTACAAGAAGTCATCACCTTAAGTTTGTTTGTCCCCTTTGCCTATTTCTATATGAAAGAACCATTGAAGCTCGATTATCTGTGGGCAGGACTGTGCATCTTAGGTGCTGTGTATTTTATTTTTAGAAGTGAATTTAATTAATTTCAGACTTATTTCAGGAGAGCTCCCCCATGGCCCGTCAAGTCACTTATACCTTCAAAGGTAAGACTAAAACTATCGCCTTTAGCTACGACAAACACCATGATTTATATGAAGCTGTGGCCGAAGCCGAGGGCATAGATCTGACCAAATTTTTGGCTATGGAACAACAAGTCGCCATGACATCTCGTAAAGGTGCCAAGGCTGAAAAAGAATTCAGGAAAGTAGAGTTTGCCCGCTTTGGTTTTAGCAATATCCACTTTGTCAGAGATGAAGAACCTGAAGCCTAGGCTAATGTATTAATTGTTTTTTGTATTAGCTGTAAGCACTTCAATAACAGGACACTGTAATGCTCAATACCGAACATGCTAACTTTCCCCGCGCAGGATTCTTCCGCCGCCTAGGCGCTGCAATTTACGATTCGATGTTAGCCGTGGCCGTCTATATGGTTGCGGGCGCAATGGGCTTTGGGATTTTCTACGGCCTCACCGCTTCAGGACTGGCTGGCATGAATGGCTTTGAACATGTCTCAGATGCACTCAATGGCACGCCGGTTTATCAGGGAATTTATCAACTCTGGCTTGCCTTGTGTGTCGGCACTTTCTACGCATTATTCTGGAGTAAGGGCGGTCAAACCTTAGGGATGCGCGCTTGGCGGCTTAAAATTCAACATCCTAATGGCCAAAACTTAAGCCTGATCACTGCCTATGCTCGCATCATTTGGTCACTGCTCGGCATTGGCAATTTATGGATTTTAATCAATGATGATAAACGCGCACTGCAGGATATGATGACTCGCTCAGAAGTGGTCGTGCTGTCTAAAGAAGCCAACCAAATGCGTAACTGGCATGGGGCATAAGTTTATTCTTAAGTAAATCCGAAATACAAAAAACGACGCAACAGCGTCGTTTTTTATGGGCTATTTTTAATTGACGGAATCCGGAGTAAGGAGTAATAAGCTGCGTATCATCGCCGGATAAAGTAGAAGGCAACGCCAGTAAACAACAAGCTTGGCGTAACAGCCCCCACATAAGCGGGTAGCTCATACACTATACTCATGGGGCCAAAAATCTCATTACTGATATAAAAGCTAAAACCTGCTACGACCCCAAGTAATACGCGCGCGCCCATAGTCACAGTCCGCAGCGGACCAAATACAAACGACAGTGCCACTAACATCATCACTGCGACCGTCACGGGTTGCATCACCTTGCGCCATAAAGCAAGCTCATAACGGCTGGGATCTTGACTGTTAGTTTTAAGGTAATCAAGATAACCGACCAGACCACGTATAGATAACGCCTCGGGTTTAATCGAAACCACACTGAGCTTATCTGGCGTTAAACTCGACTGCCATTGGTCTTCTTCAAGATACTCAAGCACGACTTTTTCATAGCTTAAATCAGTACGTTTAACGTCAAATAAACGCCAGCGATCTTGGGAAAATACCGCTCGGTCTGCGTGAACCACGTTGGTGAGCTTAAGTTCGCTATTGAATTTATAAAGCGTGATATTGCTGAGTTTATTGATGTTTTCAACTTCACCAATATTAACGAACAAATCACCATCCTTTGCCCAAATTCCACGATGGGACTTAATTAAACTCCCGCCAGAGAGTTTAACAGCTTGTAACTCATTCGCTTTTTGCTCAGCAATCGGTGCGCCCCACTCCCCTAAAACCATCACCAATAACATCAAAGGCACAGCAGTTTTCATCGCCGACATAGTGATCTGCAAACGTGACATGCCAGAAGCTTGCATCACCACAAGTTCGGAATTCGATGCCAACATTCCCATACCAATCAAAGCGCCTAGCAAGACGGCCATAGGGAAAAACATTTCAATATCCCGTGGCACTAAAAATAAAACATAGATGCCAGCATCCATCATGCTGTAGGTGCCACGGCCAACTAAACGCAGCTGATCAACCCATTTGATAATCCCTGATAAACCAGTCAACACCAGCAAACAAAGCGCTGAAGTGCTTAACAATATTCTGGCGATATAAAGGTCTAATATCTTCATGCTGCCACCTTCTTATTGGCAAACAAGGACGATATACGACTGAAAATAGGCCTATCTTTGCCGAGCAAGAATAACCCCATCAAGAGCGCAGAAACATGGATCCACCACATACCTAAATACAGTGGAATAATCCCATCTTGCAATGCCTTACGTCCCGCGACCATTAGTCCAAAATAGCCAAGGTACAAAAGAACTGCCGGGAACATCTTAGCAAACTTACCTTGGCGCACATTCACCCGCGCTAACGGCACAGCAATCAGTGTCATAATTGGAATCGCGAGTGGGATAGCAAGACGCCAATGGAATTCAGCCGCGGCTTCAGCACCTTCAATTTTCACGAGTTCATCAACGGGCAGTGCAGATAACTTACGGCGACGCTCATCAACTTGCTGCTCTTTAATTTGCATTTTATAACCACCAAATTCGATCATTTGGTAGTCCTTTGCCTTCGGGCTGCCTTGATAACGCACGCCGTCATTCAAGTTCAATTGTTGAGCACCTGAACTATCTTCCTGTACTCGTCCACCTTTAGCCACCACGACATTGGTCACGCCAGTTTCATCATCAGGATCTGGCAACTGGGCTACAAACACTTTATCTAACTCGTTATCTTTACCAATACGCTCAACAAATAATACCGCGCGACCATTGGGACTCGCCTGAAAACGCCCTTGGATTAAGGCAGCAAGACCCGCTTCGGACTGGGCTTTTTCGAGCACTTGGTTTTGCTGTTCTTCTGCCCAGGGGGCAACATAAAGGGATAAATAGCCAGTAAACAGCATATTGATCACGGCGAGGATCAGCGTCACGCGGGTGACATACCACTCACTAACCCCAACACCGTGGAGAATGACCATTTCATTTTCGGAATACATACGGCCGTGGGCCAGTAAAATACCCAAGAACAAACTTAGCGGCAGCACTAAGATCACCAGATAAGGCAAGTTAAGCCCAATCAGAGTCATGATTAAAGAGGCGGGAAAATCGCCGTCGGAGGCATCGGCCAGTATACGCACGAAATGCTGGCTAATAAAAATAGTTAACAGCACTAAAAGTACCGCAATTTGTGCCTTTAAAACTTCTCGAATAAGGTATTTAAATACAATCACAGGCAGGATCCGGTCTCTAAACTTATCTTTTTGCTGGTAACAGACTAACTTTCATGTAAACTGTTTACTTTTGATAGTTTTCTGACCAGCTTCAGGGGTTCTTGGTAAACTTAACGTCACGAAATGCGTGACTCAAGCGCCGAGAATAAATCACCTTTGGAGTAATAACTTAGGCCCTTTTCGGGACAAGCAGACATTATCCAATAAATATAAAAATTTGTCTTTAAGAATCTAGGAGTGCTCATGGAGTTTAGCGTAAAGAGCGGTAGCCCCGAAAAACAACGCTCAGCCTGTATCGTGGTCGGTGTTTATGAACCCCGTCGTCTGTCGGGTATCGCGGAGCAATTAGATAAAATTAGCGAAGGTTATATCAGTAACCTACTGCGTCGCGGCGATCTGGAAGGTAAACCTGGCCAGATGTTATTGCTGCACCATGTTCCTAACGTATTGAGTGAACGTGTATTATTAGTAGGTTGTGGCAAAGAACGAGAATTAGACGAACGCCAATACAAACAAATCATCACTAAGACAATCAACACCCTTAACGAAACGGGTTCAATGGAAGCCGTTTGCTTCTTAACTGAACTGCACGTGAAAGGACGCGATACGTATTGGAAAGTACGTCAAGCGGTTGAAACCACTAATAGCAGTCTTTATAGCTTTGATGCCCTGAAGACCCGCAAAGGTGAAACTCGCCGTCCACTGCGTAAATTAGTATTCAATGTCCCGACTCGCCGTGAATTAACCTTAGGTGAGCGCGCCATCGAGCATGGTATGGCAGTATCTGCTGGCATGCATTTATGTCGCGATGTAGCAAACATGCCACCGAACATCTGTAATCCAGCCTATTTAGCTTCTCAAGCTCGCCAAATGGCTGAAATACACGACACTCTGCATGTCACCACTATCGGTGAAGAGCAAATGGCCAAACTGGGCATGAACTCATACCTTGCAGTCGGTCGCGCCAGTGCCAATGAATCCATCATGACTGTGATGGAATACAAGGGCGCTGTCGATAGCACAGAAAAACCCATCGTATTAGTCGGTAAAGGGTTAACCTTCGACTCGGGTGGTATTTCATTGAAGCCTGGCGAAGCCATGGACGAAATGAAGTACGACATGGGCGGCGCAGCAGGTGTTATCGGCACCATGAAAGCCATCTGTGATATGAAGTTACCTATCAACGTTGTGGGTATTCTGGCTGGCTGTGAAAACATGCCATCGGGTAATGCTTACCGTCCAGGTGACATTCTGACCACTATGTCAGGTCAAACCGTTGAAGTGTTAAATACCGATGCGGAAGGCCGTCTAGTCCTATGTGACGTATTAACCTATGTTGAGCGTTTCGATCCTGAATTAGTTATCGATACTGCAACCCTGACTGGTGCGTGTGTGATTGCCCTTGGTAAACACGCATCGGGTCTGTTCTCATCCCATAACCCTCTGGCACACGAGCTATTAAGTGCCGGTGAGCAAAGTGGTGACCGCGCATGGCGCATGCCATTGTGGGATGAGTATCAAGATATGCTCGACAGCCCATTTGCTGACATGACCAACTTAGGTGGCCGTCCTGCTGGAGCTATCACAGCAGCATGTTTCCTTTCGCGCTTTGCTAAAAAGTACAACTGGGCTCACTTAGACGTTGCAGGCACAGCTTGGAATAGCGGTGCTAACAAAGGTTCTACGGGCCGTCCAGTGCCACTATTGACTCAGTTCCTGATCAATCGTGCTGGCGTCGAACTCGGCGAATAACCAACTATCCGGCCTTAGTGTGTTAAAGGCTCGATAAATGAAAGGCGAAGATGAAAATCTTCGCCTTTTTTATTTTCTTAATTTAATCAGAAAATCGATTTCCTGAATAAATTAAGAAAATAAAAAAACTGAACAACTAATGGTTTTAGAATCATTTTTCAAAGAGTTATAGTTCTACCCTCTTCATCTCCAACGGTTTTAAAGCATCCCATTAAGTCCCGCCAGACAGTGATAGATAAAACCTCACCGTAAGGTTTGCCCTAAGCATTAACCCATACTGACTTTTAGTGTAAACTGCTGCTCTCGTTCGCCACTAAAACAAGTGAAGCAAGGCATTGAAATCATGACTCAAGTGCTGTTTTATCTTATGCCGCCAGTGGCATCGCCTGCCAAAACCAAGGCTGATTCCCCTGTTGCAACCGCGAATGCGAACCCTGCACTTTGCGAGATGCATCTTCTGGCATGCCAACTGGCGCAGCAGGCTTTTGTGAAGCAACAATGGGTCTATATCCATTGCCAAGATAAACAGCAAGCCCATGCAATTGATGAACTTTTATGGCAGTTTGAGCCAAGTGCCTTTGTACCCCATAACCTCAAAGGTGAAGGCCCGATGACGGGATCGCCGGTTGAAATCGGTTTTGATCGCCTCGGCGCCAACAAAAGTCGCCAAGTTCTGATTAATCTTGCAGACCAAGCGCCCCCATTTGCGGTAAACTTTGGCCACATTATCGATTTTGTTGCCAATGACGATCAGCATAAAGCGGTCGCTCGCGAACGTTATCGACAGTATCGCGGCTTAGGGGTCAATTTACAGACCCAAGACTTAGCAACACATCCACTTAATTAGTTTGAGACAGACACGTTCCCATGGAAAAAACATACGATCCGCAGTCCATCGAGCAAACGCTTTACCAAAACTGGGAAGAGCAAGGTTACTTCAAGCCACACGGCGATGAATCCAAAGGCAATTATTGCATTATGATCCCGCCACCTAACGTGACGGGCAGCTTGCACATGGGCCACGCCTTCCAAGACACCATTATGGATACCTTAACCCGTTACCAACGGATGAAAGGCAAAAATACCCTATGGCAAGTCGGTACTGACCATGCGGGTATCGCCACCCAAATGTTGGTTGAGCGTAAGCTTGAAGCCGAAGAAGGCAAAAATCGCCATGACCTAGGTCGCGATGCCTTTATGGATAAAGTGTGGGAATGGAAAGCGCAATCGGGCGGCACTATCACTAAGCAGCTACGTCGTATGGGCGCTTCTGTTGATTGGGACCGCGAGCGTTTCACTATGGACGAAGGCTTGTCCAAGGCCGTGCAAGAAGTGTTTGTACGTCTGTACGAAGACGAGTTGATTTATCGCGGTAAGCGTTTGGTCAACTGGGATCCAAAGCTGCACACGGCTATCTCTGATTTAGAAGTGGAAAGCAAAGAAAAACAGGGCCATATGTGGCACCTGCGTTATCCACTGGCCGACGGTGAACTGACGGCCGATGGTAAAGACTATTTAGAAGTCGCTACCACGCGCCCAGAAACCATGCTCGGCGACAGTGCGGTTGCAGTGCATCCCGATGATGAACGCTATCAAGCGCTGGTCGGTAAGTTTATTCTGTTGCCGATTGTTAACCGCCGCATTCCTATCGTGGCCGACGATTACGTCGACATGTCCTTTGGTACAGGTTGCGTGAAGATCACCCCGGCCCATGACTTTAACGACTATGAAGTCGGTAAACGTCACAACCTACCCATGTTCAACGTGCTGACCTTAGATGCCGCCATTCGTGCAAGCGCCGAAGTGGTGAACTCTGACGGTACCTTTAACAAAACGCTCGATGGCAGCCTGCCTGAACGCTTTGCCGGACTTGACCGTTTTAAAGCCCGCGATGCTATCGTCGCTGAATTTGACACTTTAGGGCTGCTCGAAAAAATCGCGCCTCACGCCTTGAAAGTGCCTTACGGTGATCGCTCCGGTGTGGTTATCGAGCCGATGCTGACCGACCAATGGTATGTAGCTGTTGCGCCAATGGCGAAAACCGCTATCGAAGCCGTTGAAAATGGCAGCATTAAATTTGTACCACAGCAATATGAGAACATGTACTTCTCGTGGATGCGCGACATTCAAGACTGGTGTATTTCGCGCCAATTGTGGTGGGGTCACCGCATCCCAGCTTGGTACGACGAAAACGGCAAAGTCTATGTCGGCCGCAACGAAGCCGAGGTACGTGCTAAGCACAATATTGCCGACTCAATGACATTACGCCAAGACGAAGACGTACTGGACACTTGGTTCAGCTCAGCCCTGTGGACCTTCTCAACCTTAGGTTGGCCTGACAATTTAGAAGATTTAAAAACCTTCCACCCAACCGACGTGTTGGTGACAGGTTTTGACATCATCTTCTTCTGGGTTGCCCGTATGATCATGATGACCATGCACTTCATCAAAGATGAAGACGGTAAACCACAAGTCCCGTTCAAAACCGTCTACGTAACCGGTCTTATCCGCGATGAAGCGGGTAACAAGATGTCAAAATCTAAGGGCAACGTACTCGATCCATTAGACATGATCGACGGTATCTGCCTTGAAGATTTAGTTGAAAAACGTACCGGTAATATGATGCAGCCACAACTGGCCGCCAAGATTGAAAAGAGCACTCGCAAAGAGTTTGCCGACGGTATCGAAGCCCACGGCACAGATGCACTGCGCTTTACGCTTGCGGCCATGGCATCAACGGGTCGTGACATCAACTGGGATATGAAGCGCTTAGACGGTTACCGTAGCTTCTGTAACAAGTTGTGGAACGCCTCACGCTACGTGCTGATGAACACAGAAGATCAAGATTGCGGCCCTGGCTCACCAGAGCACAAAGGTGGCGAGATGGAGCTGTCGTTAGCCGACCGCTGGATTATCGGCTTGTTCAATCAAACCGTTAAGACCTTTGACGATCACATGGCAGCCTACCGTTTCGACTTAGCGGCCAATACCCTGTATGAGTTCACTTGGAACCAGTTCTGTGACTGGTACTTAGAGTTAACCAAACCGGTATTGCAAAACGGCAGCGAAACGCAAATGCGCGGCACCCGTCACACCTTAGTGACAGTGCTCGAAGCGATGCAACGCCTGATGCATCCTATGATGCCGTATATCACTGAAACCATCTGGCAGCGCGTTAAACCGTTAGCTGGTGTCGCTGGTGATACCATCATGCTGGCACCGTTCCCAACATTTGATGCCGCTAAAGTCGATAGCGCAGCAATGGCCGATTTAGAATGGGTTAAGCAAGTGATTGTCGCAGTTCGTAACATTCGCGCCGAACTGAACATTGCCCCATCTAAGCCGCTAAATGCCCTACTTCGTGGTGTTAGCGCGCAGGATAAAGCCCGTGTAGAAGCAAACCAAACCTTCTTCACTACGCTTGCCCGCTTAGAAAGCATGACTATTTTAGCCGATGGCGAAACTGCGCCTATGTCGACTACAGGTTTGATTGGCGAAATGGAGCTGCTGATCCCTATGGCAGGCTTAATCGATGTCGCCGCCGAAATGGCCCGTATCGACAAACAGCTTGAAAAGCTCGGCCAAGAGATCGCTCGCATCGAAGGCAAATTGTCGAACCAAGGTTTCGTGGCAAAAGCCCCTGCCGACGTTATCGACAAAGAGCGCACCAAGATGGCCGATCTCAAGCGTGATATGGACAAGCTCAACGAGCAAAAATCTGAGTTCGCTAAGTTAGAAGCTTAAGCTTCTCATTTACTCTGATTCACTTGTTATGATTGGTTCTAACTGAATGAAGGGCAGCCACTTGGCTGCCCTTCTTGTATCTAGATCGCTGCAATCTATGAGCAATTATGAGCCTTAATCTACGCTCTTGGGCCAGATGCCGCATTGAACCCGAGTCAATTCTAAACACTGCCATTTAACCTACGGCACAGTATTGAAACCACCTCACCATTCATCCTCATCATTCCCCGTGATCTATCGCTCATGAGCTCACACGTAGCCGATCACTGTCGACATAAGTAAACACCACTATATAGACTAAAGAACAGCTAATACCTCTAGAGACAGCACTGAGAGACTGACATGGGTATCCAATGTCGTCATAGACTCTCAACACAGGCAAAAGCAGATTCTTCAGTGAGTTGAACCTAAGAAAGAGAAGTGTTTAAAACGAAATGGCTAAAGATAGCGACACCGAAGATAGCTAAGGTAAAGCAAAAGATGATGATGCAAAGTTAAGGTTAAACCTAAGCGGGTAAAAATATAATGAGTTAAACCATTACAGATTAAAAAATAAAAAAGCCCTGCAATTGCTTGCAGGGCTTATCTATATGGTGCGCGTGGAAGGAGTCGAACCTCCGACCGCCTGGTTCGTAGCCAGGTACTCTATCCAGCTGAGCTACACGCGCAAACTCGTTTTTGTACTTCTAAGATTCAATTAAGATTGAGTCTAGGATAAGCACTTTTATCTAGCAAATTTATTCTATTCTTCTCGACTAAAAGAATAGAATGGCGGAGAAGGAGGGATTCGAACCCTCGATGGGAGTTAAAGCCCATACTCCCTTAGCAGGGGAGCGCCTTCGGCCACTCGGCCACCTCTCCGCGTTTAACGCTTTAAATCAACAAGACGTATCTCGTTAACTATATTGGTGCGCGTGGAAGGAGTCGAACCTCCGACCGCCTGGTTCGTAGCCAGGTACTCTATCCAGCTGAGCTACACGCGCATGTTAAACGGTAAAACAYTAATACGAYYTAAATCATATTAATTTAAATTGGTGCGCGTGGAAGGAGTCGAACCTCCGACCGCCTGGTTCGTAGCCAGGTACTCTATCCAGCTGAGCTACACGCGCATTTTAACTCTTTGCTATAAGCAATTATCTACAAAATTTCTTATGAAATTCAAAACTGATGAGTTAAAGATTAACTAATGCAGAGATGGTGCGCGTGGAAGGAGTCGAACCTCCGACCGCCTGGTTCGTAGCCAGGTACTCTATCCAGCTGAGCTACACGCGCGACTTGTATCTAAATTTACTTTTACATCAAACACTAATAAAAAATGGTGCGCGTGGAAGGAGTCGAACCTCCGACCGCCTGGTTCGTAGCCAGGTACTCTATCCAGCTGAGCTACACGCGCACTGTTTTCTATCTTTAAGAAATGGCGGAGAAGGAGGGATTCGAACCCTCGATGGGAGTTAAAGCCCATACTCCCTTAGCAGGGGAGCGCCTTCGGCCACTCGGCCACCTCTCCGTTTTCTTGGCGCACATATTACTGTTTGACGAAAATAAGTCAAACCCTTTTTCCGAAACAGATTCCATTTGAACTGTTTTTAATCACATTGCTGTTATATCAAGCCAATGTATTGATTTACGCCAATCTTTCGGTCTGAAAAATAAAAAAGCCAGTTAAAAAACTGACTCTTCTGTTGCCGTAGTACGCTTGCCAAAACAAGGTACTAAAAGTTACCACCTTCCGATGGTGTACCTGATTTTTCAGATTGAATGCGTTGGTAGATTTCTTCGCGATGAACAGAAACCTCTTTTGGTGCATTCACACCAATACGCACTTGATTGCCTTTTACCCCTAGCACTGTAACTGTGACTTCATCACCAATCATCAGTGTTTCGCCAACACGACGAGTCAAAATCAGCATTCGATAGCTCCTTTATTTCTTAATTCAGCTTACACACGGCACTCATCCGGTAGATGGGCTTATTATAAGGTCAGCTTAGTACAAATTAATAGTATTCAATACTCAAACGGTTATTTAATTACACCTTATTTAGCTCGAAAGCGTGATGTAACGCCCGAACCGCCTTGTGTAAGTCCCTTTCATCGATAACGGTTGATAATTTACTCTCTGACGTCGTGAGTAACTTAGCATGAATAGTTTCATTACCCAAGACTTCTAACATCTTAGTCAATAATCCCATTTTTGCCTGTAAACCTTTGCCAACTAAAGATACTTTTGCACGTTGACGTTCGATAATCAATGGCCCGAGTGCGAGGCTTTCACTTAAGCCTTCGAGCTCATTAAGTAGAGTATCGACCTTAGCCTCAGCGAGCATAAAACTGACGCGACCCGAAGGATCATCCTCATGGATCCTCAATGGAGAAATAAATTCCACATCGATTTCCAATCGAGTTAAGCAGCCTAACAACGCTTGATAGCGTTCACTGGTGGTAAACAGCCCTTCAATCGTCAGCGTTGCCAGTGCCTTATTAATCGCGATACCTTGCACTAACGAGGCAATCGTTAATTCCGACTCGTCGCCAAACTGGATTAACGTCCCCTGCCCAGCTTCAAAGCTCGACAATACTCGCAGCGGTACGCGAAAACGCTCGGCGTATTCAACAGAATCGGGATGCAATACTTTAGCGCCGAGCTTTGCCATTTCGAGCATCACATCAAACCCAATCACATCGAGGCGACGTGCACTGCTATCAATATTCGGATCTGTGGTAAATACCCCAGCCACATCGGTAAAAATCTGGCATTCATCGGCTTCTAACGCTGCCGCTAAGGCTACTGCAGTGGTATCTGAACCACCGCGTCCTAAGGTGGTCACTTCGCCTTGAGGATCGATGCCCTGAAACCCTGCAACGATCGGCACAACACCATCGGCAAGCAAAGACTGCAAATATTCAGTATCAACTCGCTCAATGCTGGCGCGGCCAAATTGACTATTTGTATGAATTTGCACTTGATCGCCCGTAAGGGATTTTGCTTTTATGCCGCGACGTTGTAGCGCCATCGACATCAAAGCAATACTCACTTGCTCACCCGTCGATACTAGCATGTCTAACTCGCGCGCCGAGGCGCGCGGATTAATTTGTGCTGCAAGTGCAAACAGGCGATTCGTCTCACCCGCCATCGCGGATAAAACTAAGACTTGCTGCTCACCATTGTGAGCTGACTTTGTAATCTGCTCAGCGACCGCTTCGATACGTTCAATAGAACCCACCGAAGTGCCGCCGAACTTTTTCACAAAAAGCTTGCTACCACTAAGCTTTCGTTTTTGGGGCACAGCAACCTCTTAAGCTAGACGCTCAGTAATCCAAGGTAATACTTGAGCCAATGCCGCATCCAGATTTTCTGGCTGGCTACCGCCCGCTTGAGCCATATCAGGACGACCACCGCCTTTACCGCCCACTTGTGCAGCGACCATAGCGACGAGCTCACCCGCTTTGACTTTACCGATCAGATCGTTACTCACACCCGCGATCAGGTTAACTTTCCCTTCCTGCGCAGTGCCAAGCACGATAATGGCCGATTTCAATTTCTGTTTTAATTCATCTTGCAAGCCGCGTAGTGAACTTGCCTCAACGCCGTCTAATTTTTTGATCAGTACGTTAACACCATTAACTACAACGGCATCGCCCACTAAGTCTGCACTCGCTGCCGCCGCGAGCTTATCTTTCAGCTGCGCCATTTCTTTTTCGAGTTGCTTCATCTTATCGAGCTGCGCTTTTAACTTAGCCACCACTGAGTTGGCATCGCCTTTCAATAAGGCTGCAGCTTCTTCCAGTTCAGCTTGTTGCTGCGCCACATAAGCCATAGCTGCAGCACCAGTCACGGCTTCGATGCGACGTACACCCGCTGCAATACCCGCTTCAGAGGTGATTTTAAATAAGCCGATATCGCCAGTGCGACCGACATGTGTACCGCCACACAATTCGATAGAGAAATCGCCCATAGTCACAACACGCACTTGTGAATCATATTTCTCACCAAAGAGTGCCATAGCGCCTTTCTCTTTAGCTTCATCTATGCCCATTTCAGCGGTTTTTAGCTCATGGTTACGACGAATTTGAGTGTTAACTAATTCTTCAACTTCTTTTAATTCAGCAGCTTTTACACCTTCGAAATGGGAGAAGTCAAAACGTAAACGCTCAGGATCAACCAAAGAACCTTTTTGCGAAACATGAGTACCGAGCACTTGACGCAGTGCGGCATGCAGTAAATGCGTAACAGAATGGTTTAACTGAGTACGGTGACGCAGTTTTTTGTCCACTTTCGCTTCAACAACTTGGCCAACACTCAAGCTACCAGTAGCCAAAACACCTTGATGGCCCGTTGCTTGACCATACTTTTGCGTATCGTTTACCGTAAACTCAATACCGTTCGCAACCAATTGGCCCTTATCGCCTACTTGACCGCCAGATTCCGCGTAGAAAGGGGTTACATCGAGCACGACAACGGCTTCATCACCCGCTTTGATCGCCGTCACTGACTCACCATTTTGATAAATCGCGGTGACCTTAGCTTGACCCGCTAATTCGGTGTAACCACTAAATGCAGTTTCAGCATCAATTTTCAGCGCAGCGTTATAATCTGCACCAAAGTTACCGGCAGCTTGTGCGCGGCTACGTTGCTCAGCCATGGCGACTTCAAAACCTGCTTCATCGACAATGATGTTGCGCTCACGGCAGACATCAGCGGTCAAATCCATTGGGAAGCCATAGGTGTCATACAGCTTAAATACGGTTTCACCGTCTAAGGTGTCACCTTTCAACTCGTTTAAGGCAGTATCTAAAATGCCTAAACCACGTTCAAGCGTACGAGCAAATTGCTCTTCTTCCGCTTTCAGTGCTTTTTCAACAATCGCTTGAGTCTCAGCTAACCCTTTTGCTGCATCGCCCATCACCGCAATCAAAGACGGAACCAGCTTGTAGAAGAAAGCTTCGGTCGCACCTAACTTGTTACCATGGCGAACTGCGCGGCGAATAATACGGCGCAGCACATAACCACGGCCTTCGTTCGACGGCATAACGCCATCGGCAATTAAAAATGCACATGAACGGATATGATCGGCAATGACTCGCAGCGACTTTTCAGATAAGTCACTAACACCAATGACCTCTGCGGCTTTAGCAATCAAAGTACGGAAAATATCGATTTCGTAGTTAGAATGTACGCCCTGCATAATCGCAGCAATACGCTCAATCCCCATGCCTGTATCAACCGAGGGCTTAGGCAAAGGTAACATTTCACCCGATGCTTGACGGTTGTACTGCATGAAAACGATGTTCCAGATTTCGATGAAACGGTCGCCATCTTCTTCAGGACTGCCTGGACGTCCGCCCCAAATATGATCACCATGGTCATAAAAAATCTCAGTACATGGACCACAAGGACCGGTATCACCCATTTGCCAGAAGTTATCTGACGCAAAGGCAGCACCTTTATTGTCACCGATACGTATGATGTTCTCGGCAGCGACACCAATTTTTTTATTCCAGATTTCAAAGGCTTCATCATCTGTCTGATAAATAGTGACGCACAGACGTTCCTTCGGCAGCTTTAACGTTTCAGTTAAAAAAGTCCAACCCAAACGAATCGCTTCTTCTTTGAAATAATCTCCAAAACTGAAGTTACCTAGCATTTCGAAAAAGGTGTGATGACGTGCTGTGTAGCCAACGTTATCCAAATCGTTATGTTTACCACCGGCGCGTACACAACGTTGAGCAGTGGTCGCACGCGTATAATTGCGTTTGTCCATGCCAAGAAACACGTCCTTGAACTGGTTCATGCCTGCATTGGTAAATAAAAGTGTGGGATCGTTGCCTGGCACTAATGAACTACTGTCCACAACTTGATGACCATTGCTGCGGAAAAATTCGAGGAAAGCGCTTCTGAGCTCTGCTGTAGTTTGATACATGAAATCATCCTGAATTGGGTAAGCATTACCAGCTACGCCTTAGGCTAGCCGTATTTCTATTTGCCCAGCATTATAAGCAGACTAAGGAAGGACGACCAGTCTTGATTGGTGATATACACATCAGGAATTTAATATTTTAGCGTGAATCGCCCACACCTGAGTCACTAGAAGCAAAACGATAGGATAAAGCACAAATAAAGACGGCGTAAGTTTATCGCGGAATGGACAATATTTAAGCAAGCTTGAGTCTAATGTGAAGTACGAAATGGACAAGACTCATTGATGATATTTAGATGAGCTTTTACAGTATTAGCTTCAAATTTAATAATCTTCATCGAGATCATTGGGATCTGAATCTAGTGCGTAAGTGATTTGATCGTAGCTAAAGCCTTGGCCCATTAAAAAACGCACTCGTTTGGCCTTTTCCTTTGCGATGAGATCCCGAGCTTTAGAGCCCTTCACTTCTGTCACACGGGGAACGCCATACTTTTTGGTGGCTTTATCTTTTGCTAGCTCAAACCAGTCACAATCACAATTAACCAAAGCGGCTTCAATACAATCTTTAGATAAGCCTTTCTGTGCGATTGCTTGGCGGATGCGTATTGCACCGTGACCTCGACTGATGTGGCTACGCACTAACAGTTCGGCATAACGAGCATCATTAATAAAACCGGAGGATTCGCAAGCATCGAGTACAGGTTCGATATCGTTAAGTTCGACACCTTTTTCGAGCAATTTATCGCGGATTTGTAAACGGGAATAATCGCGGCGCGCTAACAGCGCGACCGCAATTTGATGGGCTGACTGACTCAGAATACTTCGCCTGTCTCTAAATCAATATTATCCTCAATGCTATCATCAGCTTTGGCAGCCAAGGCACTAGGATTGCTCAAAAGCAACTCACGTAGCGTCTTGTCAATTTCAGCAGCAATAGCTGGGTTTTCAGTCAGATATTTGCCAGCATTAGCACGACCTTGGCCGATTTTATCACCTTTATAGCTGTACCAAGCGCCCGCTTTTTCAATCAACTTATGGGCTACGCCTAAGTCTACTAACTCACCAGTACGGTTAATACCTTGGCCATAAAGGATTTGGAACTCAGCCTGCTTAAACGGCGCTGCAACCTTGTTTTTCACCACTTTAACGCGAGTTTCGTTACCGACCACTTCATCGCCGTCTTTAATGGCACCAGTGCGGCGAATGTCTAAACGAACAGAAGCATAAAACTTCAGCGCGTTACCACCGGTTGTAGTTTCTGGGTTACCGAACATCACACCAATCTTCATCCGGATTTGGTTGATGAAGATAAGTAAGGTGTTAGATTGCTTTAAGTTACCCGCAAGTTTACGCATGGCTTGGCTCATCATACGCGCCGCTAGGCCCATGTGAGAATCACCAATTTCGCCTTCGATTTCAGCTTTAGGCGTTAATGCCGCCACGGAGTCGACTACGATAACGTCAACAGCGCCTGAACGAGTTAAAGCATCACAAATCTCAAGCGCTTGCTCGCCGGTATCCGGTTGCGAACACAGCAGGTTATCAATATCTACGCCCAATTTTTTAGCATAAATAGGGTCTAGTGCATGCTCTGCATCGATAAAGGCACAGGTTTTGCCTTCACGTTGCGCTGCCGCAATCACTTCTAAAGTCAGTGTTGTTTTACCTGATGATTCAGGACCATAGATCTCAACGATACGACCCATTGGCAAACCGCCAGCACCTAAAGCAACGTCCAGAGACAGAGAACCGGTAGAAATGGTCTCAACATCCATAGAGCGATCTTCGCCCAGCTTCATGATGGAGCCTTTACCAAATTGTTTCTCAATTTGGATCAATACCGCAGCAAGTGCTTTCTCTTTATTTGGATCGACCTTCATTCCTGTTCCCTCATCAAGACAAGCATTAAGCTGTCAAAAGTGATATTCAATTTACAAACGGGTAATTCAAAAAGCCGCGCTTTTTGTCTTAATTCTGCTGACTAGTATACTGTACAATCATACAGTATCAAGACCTGTGACTGAATTATTTTTAGCTGATAGGATTTTTAATATGGCCAAGGTTTTAGCGAAGATCAAATCAGATAATAGCTCCCTTTGATCAATATCCATCGTTAAGGGCTCAATTTTCGCTAAATTATTGCTAAGATTGGCGCAACAAATTTTGCGTGGTCTTTTTAGCTGAAAATTGTACAGCAGTCTTCCGCTTCCATAGCGCTTAATCACCCTTAACCACACAAACTGTATCGCCTTTAGGCAGTCACAACGGACGATAACGATTTAATGAATGTAATTGATACCGATGATTTAGAAAAACATACTCCTATGATGCGTCAGTACTTGACGATGAAAGCAGAACATCACGATATGTTGCTGTTTTATCGCATGGGTGACTTCTACGAGTTGTTTTATGACGATGCTAAACGCGCTTCTGAGCTGTTAGGCATTTCACTCACTGCGCGCGGTAAAAGTGGTGGCGATCCTATTCCGATGGCGGGACTTCCTTACCATGCTGTGGAAGGCTATCTTGCAAAATTAGTTCAAATTGGTCAATCAGTTGCGATTTGCGAACAGATTGGCGATCCCGCGACATCTAAAGGGCCCGTAGAACGTAAAGTGGTGCGAATTGTCACACCTGGCACCTTAACCGACGAAGCGTTGCTACAAGAACGCCAAGACAATCTGTTAGCCGCGGTTTATCAAGGTAAAGTCGGTTTTGGTTATGCCACATTAGATGTTTCATCCGGACGTTTTGTGATTGCAGAGCTCGACACCCGAGAGTCATTAGAAGCGGAATTGCAACGCACTAATCCCGTTGAAATTCTCTACAGTGAAGACTTTGGTGAACTTGGGCTACTTAACGGTTTTAAAGGCAAACGCCGTCGCCCCGAGTGGGAATTTGATTACGATACGAGTATCAAGTTACTACTGGCCCAGTTTGGCACGAAAGACTTACATGGTTTTGGCATCGCAGATGCACGTTTATCACTGCAGGCTGCGGGTTGCTTGATGCAATATGTCAAAGACACACAGCGCACGGCACTGCCTCATATCAATGCCATTATCCGCTTCAATCAAACCGATAGCATAGTACTCGATGCGGCAACTCGCCGTAATTTAGAATTAACTCAAAACCTTGCCGGTGGCCGCGATAATACCTTAGCCGCAGTATTAGATAACACGGCAACGCCTATGGGCAGTCGTATGTTACAACGCTGGATCCATCAGCCTCTGCGAGATCCTAAGCAAATCAAGGCGCGCCAACAGGCGGTGACTGAACTCCTCGATACCGCTGCCCACGAAGATTTGCATGAGCAGTTAAAGGCACTTGGCGATATCGAACGTATCATGGCAAGACTCGCGCTGCGTACCGCTCGCCCAAGAGACTTTGCCCGTTTACGTCAAGCTCTGGGCTTATTGCCTGAATTACAACAGAGTTTAAGTACACTGAGCGCGCCGCACACGACTCAATTGCGTCAACACTTAGGCGAGTTCCCCGCTGAGCAAGCCCTACTTGAGCGCGCGATAGTCGATAATCCTCCCATGCTTATCCGCGATGGCGGAGTGATCCGTGAAGGCTACAACAGCGAACTAGATGAATGGCGCGGCCTGAGCGAAGGAGCGAGTGATTACTTAGTACAACTTGAAGCCAGAGAAAAAGAACGTACTGGCATCAATACACTTAAAGTTGGCTATAACCGCGTACACGGCTATTACATCGAAGTGAGCCGTCTGCAATCCTCACAAGTACCGCTCAATTATCAACGACGCCAAACACTTAAGAATATGGAGCGTTATATCACGCCCGAACTTAAGGAATACGAAGAAAAAGTCCTCTCGAGCCAAGGTAAAGCGCTGGCACTCGAAAAGCAGTTATGGGAACAGTTGTTCGATCTTATTCTGCCCAAATTGCATGAGTTACAAGCCTTTGCTAGAGCTGCGGCTGAACTTGATGTACTGAGTAACTTTGCCGAGCGTGCCGAGACCTTAGGCTATACTTGTCCAGAGCTGAGCCAAGATATCGGCGTACAAATAGACGCAGGTCGCCATCCAGTGGTGGAGCGTGTTAGCCAAACGCCGTTTATCGCTAACCCAGTAATCTTACATAATCAAAGACGTATGTTGATTGTGACTGGACCTAACATGGGCGGTAAATCGACCTATATGCGTCAAGTCGCCTTGATTACACTGATGGCCCATATTGGTTGTTTTGTTCCAGCAGATCGCGCCCTGATTGGCCCGATTGATCGTATCTTTACCCGTATTGGCGCAGCAGACGATCTGGCCTCTGGCCGCTCAACCTTTATGGTAGAAATGACTGAAACTGCCAACATTCTGCACAATGCCACTGCCAGTAGTTTAGTGTTAATGGATGAAATCGGCCGTGGAACATCCACCTATGATGGTTTATCGCTAGCTTGGTCGGCAGCAGAGTATTTAGCCCAGCAAGTCGGGGCTATGACCCTATTCGCCACCCATTATTTTGAGCTAACTCAATTACCTGACTTAATGGCAGGTGTTTACAATGTGCACCTTGATGCCATAGAGCACGATGATACCATCGCCTTTATGCATGCAGTACAAGAAGGCGCCGCCAGTAAAAGCTACGGCTTACAAGTTGCGGCGCTTGCCGGCGTGCCAAACAAAGTGATTAAAGCAGCGAAACATAAATTGCAGCAATTGGAGAGTCGCGATCACCAACCAGAAGGAACGAGGACGCCCATTCAAAGCTTACTCGCTTTACCTGAACCGGTTGAAAATCCAGCTTTGACTAAATTAAGTAGCATTAATCCCGATAACTTAACGCCAAAACAGGCGCTTGATTTGCTCTATGAACTAAAACGCTTGAGCTAGACATCAGGTGATCTAAATAAAAGCCTAAAAATAACAACGCCCACTCTATAGTGGGCGTTTTACTTTATGACGTGATCTCACACTAAGTACATTTTCTGGATAGCTTCTCTGAAAGACACCAGAAGACCGATATTAGTTTCTAAATAAAGCTTCAACAGATAAACCTTGAGAACCCAATAAATCACGTAAGCGTTTTAATGCTTCCACTTGGATTTGACGAACACGTTCACGGGTTAAACCAATTTCAGCCCCCACATCTTCAAGCGTAGAAGGTTCATAACCTAACAAACCAAAACGACGGGCTAATACTTCTCTTTGTTTTGTGTTCAACTCGTTAAGCCATTTCACCACCGAGTTAGAGATGTCTTCATCTTGCACTTTATAGTCAGGGCCAACACTATCATCATCGGCCAGTACATCTAATAATGCTTTCTCGTTATCGCCCCCCAAAGGCGTATCAACAGAGGTAATTTTTTCATTCAGCTTAAGCATGCGGCTCACATCAGAGCTAGAAACTTGCAGTTTTTCAGCAATTTCTTCCGCTGTAGGTTCATGATCCAGTTTTTGTGCTAATTCGCGGGCTGTGCGCAAGTATACGTTGAGTTCTTTAACAACATGAATCGGCAAACGAATAGTACGAGTTTGATTCATGATAGCGCGTTCAATCGTCTGTCTGATCCACCAAGTCGCATAGGTTGAAAAACGGAACCCCCTTTCTGGGTCAAACTTTTCTACGGCACGAATTAGACCTAAATTACCCTCTTCGATAAGATCGAGCAGTGCTAAGCCGCGGTTATTGTAACGACGTGCAATTTTTACGACGAGACGTAAATTACTTTCGATCATGCGATTACGGGATTTTGCACAACCTTTTAAGGCCTTACGGGAAAAGTAAACTTCTTCTTCTGCGCTAAGCAGTGGGGAAAAACCAATCTCACCTAGATAAAGTTGAGTGGCATCAAGATTTTTTTGCAGGTCATCTTGGACCTGTTGTTCTATTCCTAGCTCTTGGACTAGATCGGTGGCAACTTCTTCTTTTTCAAGATCAAAGTCTACGGTTTCTACGGAAAAATCTACTAGTGCTTCTGCGGCAGTGCTATTTATGCGGCTCATGATCAAATCTCCCAAACCTAATTAAACTGCTGAATTAGTGCAATTTCCTATCCTCCATTTGCCAACAAGGCCCCAAACAATCATTGTTTAGGTAAATAAGTAAGTGGGTTTACAGACTGTCCATGGTAACGAATTTCAAAATGTAACATTACCCGATTGGCACCTGTATTGCCCATTTTTGCAACAGTCTGCCCTGCGAGGACATGTTGCTTTTCTTTGACTAAGATCTTGTCCGTATGAGCATAAGCACTAAGGTAATCGTCACTATGTTTAATAATCACTAAATTACCGTAACCCCTAAGAGCACTTCCTGCGTATACCACCCGCCCATCTGCAGCAGCTTTGATGATATCTCCCCGATTTCCCGCGATCTTAATACCTTTATTTCCCTGCTCATTGGCAGAATAAGTTCCGATTAACTTCCCTCTTACTGGCCACTGCCACTGACTCACACTGGCTGGCAGTGTTGAGGTGGGTGGAACCATTGGTTGGTTAATGTTTTGTTGGGAACTTGTTACAAGGTACGCGGGCTTAGCTTTCTGATCAAGTGTTTTTTTCATATCGTTACTTGACTTAGCATTAGACTGATAAAGCTTATCATCTAATTGTTTTTTATCACTTTTACTTGAGTTTGCATCTGAATTACCCGTTATATTTCCATCTAAAGTCGTAGATTTTGATTGGTTACTAGATTTAGCATTAGTTAAATATAAAATCTGTCCAGGGTAAATTGTATAAGGGTTATCTAATTGATTAAGTTTAGCTATTTCAGAAAAGTCTTTCCCTGCAGCCCAAGAAATTGAGTAGAGAGTGTCGCCTTTTTTAACTTTATATGAATTCGATTTAATGTGGCCTTTGCTATTTTTAGAGTAGCTATGGGAAATATTTTCGACGGGTGCGGGTCTGCTGGCCTGAAAGCTACAGCCTACAAGCAGAAATATAAAACAAAGGTTTAAGAGTAAACCCGCATTCAACAATAAAAACTCCTTGGTAAGGTTGTATTACTGTTTATGATGAGAAAATGACGCCTTCTGTGCAAAACAAGCACTTCGCTTAACACAGTAGCACAACACAAGGTTAAGCTAACTCTCCATTAATTAAAGGTACAAATTTAACCGTTTCAATGGTTTCAGAACTAAAGCGGTCAGCAGTGCGCGTAATACGCATCAATTGCTGAGTATCCTCTCCCACAGGTAAGACTAACACCCCTCCATCAGCCAACTGAGACAGCAAAGCTTCTGGTATAGTCGCCGCCGCCGCAGTCACCATAATGGCATCGAACGGACTACGATTAGCCCATCCCAACCAACCATCACCATATTTAAACGACACATTATGCAAATCTAATCGTTTTAAACGCTGTCTTGCTTGAATTTGTAAACCTTTGATCCGTTCAATAGTACAAAGCTGAGGCACCAATTGAGCCAAAATGGCTGCCTGATAGCCCGATCCAGTCCCCACTTCTAACACTCGCTGTGGCATCTTGTGCAGTAAGAGTTCGCTCATACGGGCAACGATATAAGGCTGCGAAATGGTTTGCCCTTGTCCAATTGGCAGAGCCGTATTTTCATAGGCTTTATGGGCTAGCGCATTATCAAGAAACATTTCTCGCGGCGTATGCGATATCGCCTTTAACACGGCTTGATTACGGATCCCCGCATCTTGAAGCTTTTTAGCTAAATTCACCGCCGATGTTAAGGCAACTCGAGTCATATTTTATCTACCCAATTTTGCAATGCCGTTAGTTGTCCGTAGGCGGTTAAATCAACCGTCAAGGGCGTAATTGAAACATAGCCATTGGCAATAGCATGAAAATCAGTGCCCTCTGTGGCATCCTGCTCTTGTCCCGGTGGACCAAGCCAGAAGATTTCACGTCCGGCAGGATCTTGCGTTCGCACTATGCCTTCGGCCTTATGACGAGCGCCGAGGCGAGTCACTTTGATGCCTTTAATTTGATCAAGTGGCAAGTCAGGCACATTCACATTTAAGATCTGATCTTTTGCCAAAGGCTGGGCCAACAAACCTTGAACTATCCGCCGAGCATAAACAGCAGCCGATTGATAATGTTCGAATTTACGGCCATTAAGCGAAATCGCTATTGCAGGAAAACCTAAAAAGCGTCCTTCCATCGCGGCGGCAACTGTCCCCGAATATAAGGTGTCATCACCCATATTTGCCCCCGCATTGATGCCAGACACCACCATATCAGGTTCGCCATCACATAATTCTCGGATAGCCAAATGAACGCAATCTGTCGGTGTACCGTGAACGGAAATATAGCCATTATCTAACCTATTAATTCTTAATGGATTAGTCAAGGTTAATGAGTTGCTCGCACCAGAGCAATTTCGATCCGGCCCAACAGTCAGCACAGTCGCTATTTCAGCCAAAGCCTCAGATAAGGCTTTGATACCTGGAGCATTAATCCCATCGTCATTGCTAACAAGGATACGGATCATGACTCTGCTTCAGTCTTAACAGTATCAGTGTTAGCCACTACGTTAGCGTTAATTACCTCAAGCGCAGGCTCCTGCACCAATGTCGCTTGCCATTGCTGCTCTTTAACATCTTGATAATTAACCAACTCTCTCAATAACGATGTTGCAAAACTGCCCGCAGGCAACACAAACTCCAGCACTAAGCCATCGGCGGTTTGTTCGTATTTAAGGCCTTGGGGCTCAAGCAATAACGGACGGCGTTCTTGCTCTAATCCGGCGTGCTCTAAACCATAGCAATCGTCAGCTAACTCACTCATAGCTAAGGTTTCCACCGCAGCAGCTTCACCTTGGGGTAACATCATGCCGCGCCCCCACAATGGTGCAGAAAGTTGAATGTCTTTTTCAATCAAACGCTTCAATACGATGAGATCCCATTCAGGCGTCACGAAGAAGCTTTTGCTGCCCGCTAACATCACACAATCACCCGCTAAAGGCTTAGTGCCATGGTTGGCTAAACGATATGACACCACAGTGTTAAACAGATTTGAGCGCACGGCAGACAAATACATGCTGCGCTTATTTCTGTCTTTGACTTTTTTACCCGCCATCATTTGGCGACCAAAGACTAAGTTTTTGCCATCGTGACCAAAGCGCTGCTCACCAAAGTAATTGGGCACGCCCACTTGAGCGACCTTTTCGATACGACTGATAATGTCTTCCACTTGGGTGACATTTCTCAGGGTAAGAATAAAGCGGTTACCGACTAAGGCACCAATTCGCAGTTTCTTGCTGTGGCGGCTGCTCGACAATATGGTCAAACGATCGCTATTGAGCTCCTTCCAAGTAGGCGTTTCTTTACCAGGAATACGCACACCGAACCATTGTTCTGTGATGGCATTTTTATCTTTTTGCCCAGCGTAGGTCACTTCCTTTGGATGCACCTTAGCAAACTTAGCGATCATTTCAGCGACTTGTACTGTATTTAGCCCTTCTTTGCGTACATGCAGCATATGATGTTCACCTTCACCCGTCGGGCTAAAAGGCAAAATCTCTTTCACGATAAAATCGCTATTTTGGGTTCTTAGATCTGCTGTACCTAAAGGCTTACCATACAGATAATGTAATTCGCTCATGGGACTTTTTTACTCTTAAGTTAATCGTGTTTGCGGGCCATAAGTACCACGGCTTCTACCGCAATACCTTCTTTACGCCCGGTAAATCCAAGTTGTTCAGTCGTGGTCGCTTTGACATTAATATCGTCAAGTTCCGCGGTTAAATCAGCGGCTAATATCTGGCGCATTGCCTCTATGTGCGGTGCCATTTTAGGAGCTTGGGCTATGATAGTGACGTCAAGATTGCCGAGCAAAAAGCCTTTCTCCCTCGCTAAAGCATAGCAATGACGCAGCAATACGCGGCTATCGGCACCCTTATAGGCGGCATCGGTATCGGGGAAATGTTTTCCTATGTCACCGAGCGCTAAAGCACCGAGGATGGCATCGGAAATCGCATGCAGTACCACATCACCATCTGAATGTGCGACTAGGCCTGTTTCATAGGGTACTTCCACGCCACAAAGGATCAATGGCCGCGCCGCACCAAATTTATGCACATCGAAACCATGGCCGATACGGATTTTCATTTAATATTCCTAACGTATTATTTTACTTTGATTATGACTATTTAACGGCACGCATCAAAAACAGTTCGGCTAGCCCTAAATCGTCGGGATGCGTTACTTTTATATTATCAGCACGGCCCGAAACGAGTCCGGGTGATATCCCCGCCCATTCCATCGCCGAAGCCTCATCTGTGACTACCGCACCTGCAGCCAGAGCCGCATTGAGGTAATTTTTTAATTGCTGCGCTGGAAATAACTGCGGCGTCAATGCATGCCATAAATTATCGCGACACACAGTGGCACTGATTTCACCCTGTTTATTCGCGCGCTTCATGGTATCGCGTACAGGCATTGCCAAAATAGCACCTTGGGGAAATTGCACTCTGGATGCGAGTAACTTGTCGATATCTGTCGCGGTTAAACAAGGTCTTGCCGCATCATGCACTAAGGCCCAACTGTGCTCGGGCGCAATTTGCAGCGCCGCCAACACAGAATCAGCGCGCTCACCGCCACCTAATACTGTAATCAATTTGGGGTGCACGGCCTGTGGCAAGGTATCGAAGATAGTATCGTTCGAATGTAAGGCGACGATCACTTGAGAAATGTGCGGATGGGACAAGAGCTTATCTAAGGTATGAGCAAGAATACTCTGGCCGCACACCTCAAGATATTGCTTAGGTCTGTCGGCGCCCATACGGCTACCTATGCCCGCAGCTGGAACGATGGCAACCACAGCTTGAGTGACATGCTCAGCTTGGCGCTGCAATTCAATTTGTGTTACCAGATCAGATTGGCTATCGGGATTGGATTGTTCATTTAATCCAAGATCTAAATGTCCTAGCTCTGTCATCCTAACTCCATATTACTGAGATGGACTCGATACCGAGCGCTCACCACCCACGACGCGATAGAAGGTCTCGCCTTCTTTAACCATGCCAAGTTCGTTACGTGCGCGCTCTTCGATGGCTTCTGTACCACTTTTCAGATCGATGATTTCTTCCTTCAGCACTTGGTTACGCTCATTGAGTTTGGCGTTACCTTCTTGCTGGGCGGCAATTTGTTTTTGCAGAACGAAATATTCAGGAAGACTATTACCTCCCGACCAAAGACGGAATTGCAGTACACCGAGTAGCACTATGAGTGCAATGACAAAAAATTTCATGGAGGAATTAGCGTCAGTATCTTGGATTAAAAAAATATACAGCAGATAGTACAACAAAAAAGGCCACCAAGTGGTGGCCTTTTTACATCAAATATTAAATTACGCCTGACCTTTGATCTCTTTCAAACCACGGTATGGGGCTTTTTCACCTAATTGCTCTTCGATGCGCAGCAATTGGTTGTATTTAGCGACACGGTCAGAACGACACAGTGAACCGGTTTTGATTTGACCAGCAGCAGTACCCACGGCTAAGTCAGCAATGGTTGAATCTTCAGTCTCACCACTACGGTGTGAAATCACGGCGGTATAACCCGCTTCTTTCGCCATACGAATAGCCGCTAAAGTCTCAGTCAATGAACCAATTTGGTTAAACTTGATAAGGATTGAGTTAGCAATACCGTTTTCAATACCACGGGTTAAGATTTTAGTGTTAGTAACGAATAAATCGTCGCCCACTAATTGGATCTTGTCGCCCATGATTTGAGTTTGGTAAGCCCAACCATCCCAATCTGATTCGTCTAAGCCATCTTCGATAGACACGATTGGGTATTGGTCAGCCAATGATTTTAAGAAATCAGAGAAACCATTCGAGTCGAAGACTTTGCCTTCGCCCGCTAAATCGTATTTGCCGTCTTTGTAGAATTCAGATGCAGCGCAATCCAGCGCTAACGTCACATCAGTACCTAACTTGTAACCAGCCAGTTCAACCGCTTCTTTGATAATGGCTAACGCATCAGCGTTTGACGCTAAGTTAGGTGCAAAACCACCTTCGTCACCCACAGAAGTGCTTAGGCCTTTGTCGTGCAATACTTTTTTCAGCGTATGGAAAATTTCAGCGCCCATGCGCAGTGCTTCACGGAAAGTTTTCGCGCCAACAGGTTGCACCATGAATTCTTGGATATCAACGTTGTTATCCGCGTGCTCGCCACCGTTTAAGATGTTCATCATAGGCACAGGCATAGAATATTGGCCTGGTGTACCGTTTAATTCAGCGATATGCGCGTATAAAGGAATACCTTTAGATGCTGCAGCTGCTTTAGCAGCCGCTAAAGACACAGCCAGAATCGCGTTTGCGCCTAACTTGTCTTTGTTTTCTGTGCCATCTAAGTCGATCATGATTTGATCAAGCTCAGCTTGTGCCGTCGCATCTTTGCCTAATAATGCAGCGCGGATGACACCGTTTACGTTAGCAACAGCGGTTAATACGCCTTTGCCTAAATAACGGCTCTTATCGCCATCACGTAATTCTAACGCTTCGCGGCTACCGGTAGATGCGCCAGAAGGCGCCGCAGCCATACCCACAAAACCACCTTCTAAATGCACTTCGGCTTCAACAGTTGGGTTACCACGAGAATCCATAATCTCGCGACCAATCACGTTAATAATCTTAGCCATAACACCCTCGATTTAAGTTTAAAGATAAAAGAAAAAACCAATACCTATGGGAATAAATGGAAGTCACATACCGCGGAAAATAACAAAATTCCATTTACGGTTTGCGTCCATACAGATGCAACTAGTACGCATGCTGTTTATACCCAGAGGTATTAAGTTCTTATGTTTCAAGTCTGATGAGTGTAACAAAAGGCCGGCCCCACTGTCGCGGGTCCGGCCTCAAATATTCTTACTTCAGATCACGTTTTTGATGCGCACTTGCCGCAGCAATAAACCCTTCGAACAATGGGTGACCATCGCGCGGAGTTGAGGTGAATTCAGGATGGAATTGACCTGCAACAAACCATGGGTGATCTTTTAATTCGATCATTTCCACCAGTTTACGATCAGAAGACAAACCGCTGAAGATCATGCCAGCTTGCTCTAAACGCTCTCTGTATTTGTTGTTCACTTCGTAACGGTGACGGTGACGTTCTACACAGCTGTTGCCTTTGTAGGCTTGAGCCGCTTTTGAACCCTCGAGTAAATGACACAATTGAGCGCCTAAACGCATAGTGCCACCTAAGTCAGACGCCTCATGGCGCTGCTCAACATTACCTTCTTCGTCAATCCATTCAGTGATCAAACCCACCACTGGGAACGGTGTTTCTTTATTGAATTCAGTTGAATGTGCATCAGCCATACCTGCAACATTACGCGCAAATTCAATCAAGGCAACTTGCATACCTAAACAAATACCGAAATACGGTAAATTGTTTTCACGGGCAAATTTTGCCGCCAGTATCTTACCTTCAACACCACGCTCGCCAAAACCGCCTGGTACTAAGATACCGTCTAAGCCCTGTAAGACTTCTTCGCCTTTAGCTTCTACGGTTTGTGAATCAATATACTTGATGGTCACTGATACGCGGTTTTTAAGGCCTGCGTGTTTTAATGCTTCGTTGACTGACTTATAGGCATCTGGCAGTTCAATGTATTTACCCACCATACCAATAACGACTTCGCCGTTTGGATTAGCTTCTTGATAAATAACATTTTCCCACTCAGACAGATCCGCTTCACGGCATTCTAAACCGAAACGCTTAACCACTAAGTCATCCAAACCTTGTGAACGTAACAAAGCTGGGATTTTATAAATACTATCAACATCTTTTAATGAAATAACCGCACGCTCTTCGACGTTACAGAACAGCGAGATTTTGGCTTTTTCATTAGCAGGAATCGCACGGTCACCACGGCAAACCAACACATCTGGTGCAATACCGATAGAACGCAGCTCTTTCACTGAGTGTTGAGTTGGCTTAGTTTTCACTTCGCCAGCAGCACCTAAGAAAGGCACTAAGGTTAAATGCATGAAAAGAGTACGATCACGACCCAGCTCAACACCGAGCTGACGGATAGACTCTAGGAACGGCAAGGATTCGATATCACCCACAGTACCGCCGATTTCGACGATAGCGACATCATGGCCTTCGCCACCGGCTAATACTTTTTCTTTAATCGCATTAGTGATGTGTGGGATAACCTGAATGGTTGCGCCCAAATAATCGCCACGACGTTCTTTACGTAATACTTCTTCGTAAATACGACCGGTAGTGAAGTTGTTACGACGATTCATCTTAGTACGAATGAAACGCTCGTAGTGACCCAAGTCGAGATCTGTTTCTGCACCGTCTTCAGTAACAAATACTTCGCCATGTTGGGTTGGGCTCATGGTACCCGGATCAACGTTAATGTAAGGGTCCAGTTTCATGATGGTTACATTGAGACCGCGGGCCTCTAAAATTGCAGCTAATGATGCTGCTGCAATGCCTTTACCTAGTGATGAAACAACGCCACCAGTAACGAAGATATACCTTGTAGTCATGCTGAACCTGAGAAAATGAGTTTGAAAATACGTGCTTGTAAGAAAGCACTAGGACGGGGCAGTAGTATACCAAAGGCGGCGCGATTCGACAAACACCAATCGGGATAATTTGCCGTTTATCTCGTCTCCATCACTTTTACTTGGTCCCAATAGGCATCGAGCTCCATTAATGTGTGCTCTTCCATGCTTTTACCGCTGTCACTCGCCAACTGTTCTACACCGCGAAAACGGCGTTCAAATTTAAGGTTAGCTTGGCGCAACGCTTGTTCTGGATCGACCTTAAGATGGCGAGCTAAATTCACCACGGCAAACAGCAAGTCGCCCATTTCGGACTGCACTTTAGCTTGGTCTTGCTCGTCTTGATTCACTTCATGCAAGACTTCATCGATTTCTTCATGGATTTTAGCGACCACAGGTTCAAGTTCGGCCCAATCGAAACCGACTCGCGCCACCCTTTGCTGAATTTTGATTGAGCGCGACAGCGCAGGTTGGGTACGCGGAATATTGTCTAACGCAGAAACCACTGTATCAGTTTGGGTTTTACCCGCCACTTGCTGGGCCTTTTGTTCACGCTCAGTCGCTTTTATCGCCTCCCAATTGGCTTTCATTGCTTGGGCGCTATCGCCTATTTGCGGATTTTGTTCGCCAAACACATGGGGATGACGGCGGGTCAACTTGTCGCTGATTTTCTCAATCACTGTGGCAAAATCAAACAGCCCCTGCTCTTTACCGAGCTGACAATAAAATACGATTTGAAATAATAAATCCCCAAGTTCATCGGGCAACTCATCCCAGGCTAAACGCTCTATGGTATCGGCAACTTCATAGGCTTCCTCTAAAGTAAAAGGCACTATGGTTTGAAAGGTTTGTGCTTTATCCCACGGGCAACCCGTGTGCGGATCACGCAGTTTTTCCATAATGTTAAGCAGCGGCTCAACATCTGTTATAGAAAATCCCGTTGTAGAAGGTTCCGTGGTTGAAAATGAAGTTAATGGCGCAGTGTGGGAAGTCATGCTTACCTCCTTTAAAGATAAATGCTAAAACAGGCTAAATACTGAGGATGAACAAAAAGAATACGCCTCAGCAGTGCTTGTTAGTAAAAGGCTATAATAACGCGATGATAAGCGAGGTAAAATAAAAGCGCTATTTTGATGCTGAGATCAGATCTTAGGGTTCTTATTTAATAGGTCTTATTTTAACTAAAAGTGCATTCGCGCCATGTAGTGGTGAAATTCACCCAAAGAGCAATAAATCGACGATTTAACGACCCAATAAATTCTCATCTATGTCCTGCATACAAGTATTTAGCGCAAGCCATCTTAAATGATAAGATACGCAGCAATATTTCAATGAAGCTAAAACTCACTGAGTGAAGACCTAACAATTTCGGCCTAACTATACATGTGATGAATGCATGTGATAAATGCTCGTAATGAGCGCAGCGTGATAAATACGGTCATTCGATTTATTTGATTATGTTAGGTGTATTTCTATTCTGTCGCCCAAAATGGGGCGTACTCCCTTATAGATTTGAGCATTACTGGAGACAAAATTCATGACAAACGCGAATGTGGATGCCACGCCGTTAACGACTAAGCCATCACAAGATGGTTTTTATATGCCCGCCGAATGGGCGGCGCAGCAAGCCGTATGGATGATTTGGCCATATCGTCCCGATAATTGGCGCTCTGCTGGGGCTTATGCTCAAGCAACCTTTGCTAAAGTGGCCGATGCCATTGGTGGTGCAACGCCCGTGTATATGGGTGTACCTAAAGCCTTTTTAGCTGAAGCTCAAAAAGTGATGCCATCGCACGTCACCTTGGTTGAAATGGACAGTAACGATTGCTGGGCTCGCGATACAGGGCCAACCGTAGTTGTGAATGATAATGGCGAATGCCGTGGTGTTGACTGGGGTTTTAATGCTTGGGGCGGCCATAACGGTGGTTTGTACTTCCCATGGGATAAGGACGAGCAAGTCGCGCAGCAAATGCTTGCGCAGCATGGTTTTGCCCGTTACAGCGCGCCGCTGATCCTCGAAGGTGGCTCCATCCATGTCGATGGTGAAGGCACCTGTATGACGAGTGCAGAATGTTTACTCAATGCCAACCGTAACCCTGAACTGACAAAAGAACAGATTGAAGACTTACTGCGTGACTATTTGAATGTTAAGCAGTTTATCTGGTTGCAAGATGGCGTGTATATGGATGAGACCGATGGTCATATCGACAATATGTGCTGTTTTGCCCGTCCTGGTGAAGTCATTCTGCACTGGACCGATGATGAGACTGATCCACAATATCCACGCTCAAAAGCGGCGCTAGAGGTCTTGCAAAATACCGTGGATGCCAAAGGCCGTAAGTTAAAAATCCATCTATTGCCACAACCGGGGCCGCTGTATTGCACCGAAGAAGAATCAAAAGGTGTGACCGAAGGCACTGGCGTGCCACGCACGGCGGGTGAGCGTTTAGCCGGTTCTTATGTGAACTTTTTAATCACCAATAATCGCATCGTGTTCCCACTGCTTGACCCTGCAACCGATGATATCGCCGCCCAAAAACTGCAGGAAATCTTCCCAGAGCATGAGATTGTGGGTGTGCCAACCCGTGAGATTTTATTAGGTGGCGGCAATATCCATTGTATTACTCAGCAAATCCCTGCTGGAAAGTAACCCAAGGAGAACAGCATGACGATTGATGTCACTGTTATTACACCACAATTGGCTTTCTGCGGGAGGGCGCAAGATGTTTGAAGTCACTGAAGTTTCCATTGCCGAGCTGCGTGCTGCGCTCGAATCTGGCCACACCACCGCAGTGGAGTTGGTTAAGTCGTATCTCGCGCGGGTTGAGGCGTATGACGGCCCTGCGACAAAGACTAAGCTCAATGCGTTAGTGGTACACAATCCCGATGCGCTGAAAGAAGCCGAAGCCTCAGATGCGCGCCGCGCCCGTGGTGAAACCTTAAGCCCACTTGAGGGTATTCCGTATACCGCCAAAGATAGCTATTTGGTGAAGGGGCTGACGGCGGCGTCTGGCAGCCCAGCATTTAAAGATTTAGTGGCCCAGTACGATGCCTTTGCCGTTGAGCGCCTACGCGCCGCGGGTGCCATTTGCCTAGGCAAAACCAATATGCCACCCATGGCAAATGGCGGCATGCAGCGAGGTCACTATGGCCGCGCTGAAAGCCCATACAATGCTGAGTATCTTACTGCACCATTCGCTTCGGGCTCTTCCAATGGGGCGGGCACAGGCACGGCGGCAAGTTATTCGGCTTTCGGTCTTGCCGAAGAAACTTGGTCAAGCGGTCGAGGTCCTGCGTCCAATAACGGTTTGTGTGCTTACACTCCGTCTCGCGGCGTGATTTCCGTGCGCGGTAACTGGCCGTTAACGCCGACCATGGATGTCGTCGTGCCCTATACTCGCACTATGGCGGATATGCTTGAAGTGCTGGATGTGATTGTGGCCGACGATCCTATCACCCGTGGCGATCTCTGGCGTCTGCAACCTTGGGTACAAATCCCTAAAGCATCGACAGTTCGCCCAGAATCTTATCTGGCGCTGGCCGCTAGCGCAGACACACTTAAGGGTAAGCGTTTTGGTGTGCCGCGCATGTACATCAATAAAGATGAATTGGCGGGCACCAGCGAAAATCCGGGCATTGGCGGCCCAACGGGTCAACGTATTCATACCCGCCAATCGGTTATCGATCTATGGGAAGCGGCTCGTAAAGCCTTAGAAGCCGCTGGCGCCGAAGTGATTGAAGTGGATTTCCCGCTGGTATCAAATTGTGAAGGCGACCGCCCAGGTGCGCCGACAGTGTTTAACCGCGGTATCGTCACGCCTCAATTCCTCCATGATGAATTATGGGAACTCTCAGGTTGGGCATTCGATGAATTCCTGCGTGCTAACAATGACCCTAAACTCAACAAGCTTGAAGATGTTAACGGCTATCTGATTTTCCCCCACGACTTGGGCACCTTGCCTAACCGTGAAGGTGACTTAGCGGCAGGCATGGAAGAGTACGTCAACATGGCTAAGCGTGGTCTTAAATCCTATGACCAGATCGACAGTATTCCCGATGGTCTGCGTGGCTTAGAGAAGACGCGTAAGCTAGATCTCGAAGACTGGATGGACGGGCTAAAGCTTGATGCCGTGCTGTTCCCAACCGTGGCAGATGTGGGCCCTGCCGATGCCCATGTGAATCCGGCTTCAGCCGATATAGCTTGGAGCAACGGAGTTTGGGTCGCTAACGGAAACCTTGCGATTCGCCATTTAGGCGTGCCGACTGTGACTGTGCCTATGGGCGTGATGGCCGATATTGGCATGCCAGTCGGTTTGACCTTCGCCGGTCGCGCCTATGACGATAATAACCTGCTTAAATTTGCAGGTGCATTTGAGTCAACAGGTGACAGGCGCATGATCCCGCCACGTACACCAAAGCTTGGCGAATAAGCGCTAAGCCCAAGCACTAAATGCATGAGCTTAAAAATGAAAACGGGATTGGCATCAATTTGCCAATCCCGTTTTTTTTAATACCGACGTCGATACCCTTTCAACAAAGCTGGATTCATGCTGCTATAAAACATGCTGCTGTAAAAAAGACAGCAACACTTAACACGTCTTATCTTAATGCCAAGAGTTCTTTTCTGACGATCTCTGCGCCTGCACTTAAGGCGTTGAGTTTGCCTCTTGCGATTTGATGAGATAAAGGCGTCATACCACAGTTGGTACAAGGATAAAGCTTGTCGGCATCGACAAATTTAAGGGCTTTTCGTAGGGTGTCAGCGACTTCCTCTGCGGTTTCAATCGTGTCGGTGGCAACATCAATCGCGCCGACCATGACTTTCTTACCGCGAATGAGTTCAAGTAGCTCCATTGGCACATGGGAGTTGTGACATTCTAGCGAGATAATATCGATATTCGATTTTTGCAGTTTAGGAAACACTTCTTCATATTGGCGCCACTCTGAGCCCAAGGTTTTTTTCCAATCTGTATTGGCTTTGATGCCATAACCATAACAAATATGTACCGCAGTTTCGCATTTAAGCCCTTCAATGGCTCTTTCTAAACACGCAATGCCCCAATCGTTTACCTCATCAAAAAACACATTAAAAGCAGGCTCATCAAATTGGATAATATCAACACCCGCCGCTTCTAATTCTTTGGCTTCCTCATTAAGAATTTTGGCAAATTCCCAAGCGAGCTTTTCGCGACTTTTATAATGGTCATCATAAAGCGTATCTATCATGGTCATTGGGCCAGGCAGCGCCCATTTAATCGGTTGCGTGGTTTGCTTGCGTAAAAATTTGGCATCTTCAACAAACACCGACTTTTGGCGGCTCACTGGGCCGACAACCGTGGGCACGCTTGCATCATAGCGATCACGAATTTTAACGATTTTACGTTTTGAAAAATCAACGCCGTTGAAGTGCTCAATAAAGGTAGTGACAAAATGTTGCCGCGTTTGCTCGCCATCACTGACAATATCAATCCCCGCTAGCTGTTGATCCTGTAATGACAAACGCAGTGCATCGTGTTTACCGGTAATTAATTCCTCTCCTTGCAATTTCCATGGAGACCAAAGTGTTTCAGGCTCTGCAAGCCATAAAGGTTTAGGCAAACTGCCCGCAGTTGAAGTCGGTAACAGTGTCTGGTTAAGCGATGTTTTATTAAGTCGTGTTTTCATGATAATGATGCCGTATTGGGTTGATTATTGAGCGACTAAAGGTAATTAGCAGACCATTGTTCAAAAAACGTTTGGTAGGGCTTGATAAAGTGCTCCGCTGCAAATTTGCCTTGCTCATTCGCCAATTGGCTACGTTCAGCTCGATCATAAACAATTTGAGTCAGTGAATGATCTAGGTTTTTCAAATTAGGTTGATAGCATTTTCCTGCAACAGCATTAGCATTATAAATCTCAGGGCGATAGATTTTTTGAAAAGTTCCCATAGTGCTGATGGTGCTTATCAACTCAAGATGGGTGTAATCATTGAGTAAATCACCAAAGAAATAAAAAGCTAAAGGCGCCACACTATTTGGCGGCATAAAATAGCGCATCTGTAAGCCCATTTTTTTGAAATATTGCTCAGTTAAAGACGATTCATTTGGCTGATATTCAACCCCTAATACGGGATGCTGATTCTCAATTCTATGGTAGGTTTTATTATCCGACACACTGAGGCAGATAACCGGTGGCTTATTAAAATTCTGTTTGTAAGCATCAGAATTAACAAAAGACTGAAAGAGCTTGCCATGCAGACCACCAAAATCATCCGGAATACTAAATTTTGCTTGGCCCTTATTATGCTCTGCCAGTAATACGCTAAAGTCATAATCGCGTACGTAAGATGAAAAGTTATTACCTACAATGCCTTCAATACGTTTATTGGTTTTATGATCAACAATATTGGTTTTCAATACTTCAATCGATGGGAAGGTTTGACCGCTGCCGTCAATATCCAAATTAACGGAGATAATTTCAAGTTCGACAGTATAACGATCGCCTTTAGGGTTATCCCAATGCGCTAAGGCATTAAAACTGTTATCAATCATCTTTAACGCGTTGCGTAAGTTCGCTTGGCGATGACTGCCTCTGGCCAAATTAGCAAAGTTGGTCGTGATACGCGTCTTGTCTGAGGGATGATAATTTTCATCAAGACAAATGCTGTTAATCGTAAATGTAAAATGCTTATTCATAGTGATCCAGTATCCCATTGTCTGATTTCAAACCTGAGTTTATGCCCTGATCTTCTAGCTTCTAGACCCGACTCTTATAGACATTATTCGTGTTCTGTCTGAGGTTCTATTTAACTTAAGTGCCGATGACTTAAGTCCTGATAGCTTAGCTAGTGTGCAACTTCAAGCTTGTCTAATATTTCGCTTGGAGTCATTTATACGTGGTTCGACACATGAACAAAAACGGTTTTATTTCACATAGAACATGAGCCGTATTCATGATCAATTAGCATAGCGTTGTTGGTTAAATCATTCCGTAGCGCGTAATAACTCCTCGGAGGCTGGCCGATTAGATAATTTGCTTGCAAAAGGGAATACCCAGAATTGCTGGAGCACATTTTTCCTAATTATTCATAAGTTGAGCAGTAATCTCATGGCGAATAGCACCATCAACTTTAGCTAATTTCGTTAAATTTATTAACGACCAATAAAAGCAATATACGCCCACTCACTTTCTGCACGACTTGTTCTTATCATTCTAATAATTCGCAAGATTGCTTTTAGAAACAACCGTTGATATGGTAGATTTTTAAACAACGCCACCAGCAAAACCTAGTGAAAACTATTGCTGTTCAGCATATCTCGGAGATGGATTTTTATGGTTGTTGAGCAGCAACTGGAACGTGCGCGTCTGGAATTACTTGATATGGGTCTTAGATCCAACCCTCTGCTGAATTACCGCAGTGGTAGTAAAGCCCTCGACATTATTGATGAGCAATCTGCCAAGATATTTGAAATGCTCGTTGAGCAAGAAAACACACTCAGCTTTTTACCACTGCCAGAAGCTTATCAGCAAAAAATTGCCGACAGTGAAGATGAAGGATCATTCTTTCAGACCGACGATGATTTGGAATTGCCACCTCTTGATTTATACCTCGAACAGAAAAAGGGAGTGGCCCGCTTCACCGACAAATACCTACAAACCGGATTAGTGCCCGCCAAGCTGGATAAAGCCCTGCTGAAACTGGAAACCGAAGCCCATACAATGCTGCAAGAACAAGGTGTTGAGGTTCTGTATTTAGCACTTGGTTTTTTACAGTGGAATGAGCCAACAAACTCATCTGTTTCAAGATATGCACCTTTAATTCTGATCCCAGTTCAACTAATGCGATCATCAGCCAGAGATAGCTTCAAATTGCGCTACACCGGCGAAGAGCTGGGTTCAAACCTGACCTTAGCTGCAAAACTAAGGACTGAATTTAAGTTAATGCTTCCCGCTTATTCTGATGAGATGGTCATCACAGATTATTATCAGGCGGTATCAGATGCGATTACAGTGCAACCTTCATGGCGAGTGCATCAGGATAAAATTGGTTTAGGGCTGTTCTCTTTTGGCAAGTTTCAAATGTACATGGACTTGGACCCTACAGGCTGGCCGGAAGGAAAAAAACCATCACAGTTACCTTTAATTGGCCGCTTATTTCGTGATGGCTTTCCCCACGATGCAGAGATCAATCCTGCAGATCTGAATCATCCAGAAAAACTCCACTTGGTAAAAGACGCCGATTCTAGCCAGATTGAAGCAATCTTGGCGATGAAATCTGGCGCGGACCTGATCATTCAAGGGCCACCAGGTACAGGTAAATCCCAAACTATCACCAACATTATTGCCGAAGCGGTTGCGCTGGGTAAAAAGGTGCTGTTTGTTGCACAAAAAATGGCAGCACTTGAGGTGGTGAAAAAACGCCTTGATGAAACTCATATGGGCTACGCCGTACTCGAACTACATAGTCACAAAAGTACCAAGAAATCTGTGCTTGGTTCTATTGCTGAGTCACTTGAGCAAGGTCGGCCACAAACAGCAAACCGGGAGCAAGAGTTTTCAGATTTAGCGGAATCAAAAGCCTCGCTGGATGCTTATGTGCATGCCATCCGAGCCACTATTCTGCGTAGCGGTATCAATTACATTGAAGCGTTGGGCTCATTGCTGCAATTGAAGACAAAGGATCCCGACAACTCCTTACCAGCCCTCCCCTTTAGCTACTTCGAACAATGGACAGCTGAGGAATACAGCAATGCCAGAAAACTGGTTACGGAATTAGTACAGCAACTAGCACGCATTGGCATACCTGCAGCGCATCCATTTGCGATGTCTGGTCGCACTGACTTTTCACCTGCATTGCAGCAGGCATTAACCTCTACTTTGGTAGAAATAAGCCAGTTGCTTAGCCAACTTGATACGCAAACTCAAACCGTCAGTGTTTTTCTGCAGCTTGATAAACCACAAAGCTTGCAACAAGTCGCACCGCTGATTTCAACAACGAGCTGGCTATCCGAAGTGCCTGATCTTAAAAGCGTTAAAGTAAATAACCCCATATGGGCTTTAGAAAAAAAGCGGATCGATAACGGCCTGACCTGCCTAGCTAATTTCTTATCACTCAAAGCCAGCTGCGAACAGCACTTTATCACGCAGGCGCTGGATGCCGATTTACTGAGTATCCGCCAAGGCTTGATTGGCAAAACAGATAAATGGTGGCGTTTCCTGTCGTCCAGCTATCGCCAAGCCAAAGCACAGCTAGCAGGGCTTTGGCTTGGCGCTCTGCCCGCTTCGTCTACCGACTGGCTTACTGCATTAGATACTGCTTTAACTTACCAAAGCACGAAAAAAGAGCTAACTAGCTACCACCCCCTGTTATCTGAAGCTTTTGGCGCGCAGTGGCAAGGCGAATTTTCGGAGCACAATGAATTAACGCAAATTCACAGCTGGATAAACACCTTTTATGCAAAGGTAAACCGTGTTGAATTGTCGCAGTCATTGGCTGAACTGATTGATACGGGCCTTGATAAAAAGCTGCTGCGTAACCAGACGAACTCACTGACAGCGCTTTGTAACGCTATTGCAGTGCAGGCACAAACGCTGCAAGAGCTGATACAAATCCCCGACAGCAATCCAAACCATGACTTAGCAGCAATGCAATTTACGCAACTAAATGTCTGGTTAGAAGGCTGGAAAAACTCTGCCCTACTTTACGATTTTGCACGCTACAACCAGATTATTAAGGCGTTTGAGCCTTATAACATCAAGGACTTCACTAAACATGCTTACTCATGGCATGCAGCCCCAGACTTGCTAATGACGGTATTCGAACTTAGCTATTATTCTGGTCTGGTTAACTATGCCTATGACAGCTCAGAAGCAATACGGCACTTTGACCGCAATAAACATGAACAAAACCTACGCGACTTTAAACGTATTGATGGTAACAGTTTGTTTTTCGCTCAAGAATTTTTAGTAAACAGCCTGTACGAGCGCTTGCCAAAGAAAACAGCTAAAGGTGAAATGGAATTAGTACTGCGTGAGTTAGGTAAGAAAAAACGCCATATTCCTATTAGGAAATTGCTGGCTGAAGCAGGTAACGTGATCCAGCAAGTAAAACCTATTTTTATGATGAGCCCTATGTCCATCGCCACCTACCTAAAACAAGGTGCGTTAGATTTTGACCTGGTGATTTTTGACGAAGCAAGTCAAATTCCAGCACCCGATGCCTTAGGCGCAATGCTGCGCGGGCGGCAAGTGATTGTGGTAGGTGACAGTAAGCAAATGCCACCAAGCAACCTATTTGGTAAAGCTGTTGAACTGGAAGAGGAAGAACTGGAAAACAGCGCCACCGCAGAAATGGAAAGTATTCTGGCATTAATGGAAGCCCGTGGTGCGGCAAGTAAAATGCTGCGCTGGCACTACCGTTCTCGCCACGATTCACTGATCGCAGTGTCCAACGACCAGTTTTATAAAAACAAGTTAGTGGCCTTTCCAAGCCCAGGCTTTCACCCCGATGCAACAGGACTGAAGTTTCATTATTTACCTGAAACGCATTACGACAAAGGCAGCTCTCGCACTAATACTGGCGAAGTAAAAGCTGTTGTAGCAGCTGTACTGAATCACGCTTTAACTAAACCTCACCTATCGTTAGGCGTGGTTGCATTTAGCCTTTCGCAGCGAGATGCTATCTTGCTTGAGCTGGAAAAAGTGCGCCGCCTACAACCAGAAACCGACGAATTCTTTGCACGCCATGCAGGTGGCGATGAATTTTTTGTAAAGAACTTGGAGAACGTGCAGGGCGACGAACGCGACGTTATTTTGATCAGCATTTGTTACGGAAAAACCAGCACAGGCCAGCTGAGCCAGAATTTTGGCCTTCTGAACAAACCGGGCGGCGAACGGCGATTAAACGTATTGATTTCACGTGCACGATTGGCAATGGAAGTGTTTGCCAACTTCAAAGGTGATGAACTGAAAGTTGGCGCAGACAGCCCTTTTGGTGTGCGTTCACTGCAAATCTTTTTGCAGTTTGCCGAATCTGGCCAGTTGAACAAAGCCTATGAAAAACAGCAGGAACAAAACTTTGCTTTTGGCGCCCTGCTGCATCAGGCAATACAGCGTTTGGGGTATCAGGTAGCCCCCCGAGTCGGCAGTCAGGGTTATTACATCGACTTAGCCATCAAGCATCCTGAAGACCCAAGTAAATTTGTATTGGCGCTGGAATATGACGGCGCAGGCTATTATGGAGCTACTTCGGCACGCGACCGCGAAAGGTTGCGGCAAAGTGTACTGGAAGGCCTTGGCTGGAGCTTTGAACGCATTTGGTCTACTGACTGGTTTCGAGATCCAGAGGCAGAGTTACATCGCCTGAAAGTACTCATAGACAAAGCCATAACCCAACATGACGAACTGATGGTAACTATGGCTGCACAAGCCACTAGCACCAGACAAGTGAAACACAAAGTTGCTGCGCCAGAGGCCATTGCAACGCCAATAATACGGGTTGAAGAAGAACAACCAGAATTTGAAGCCTGCACTACGCCCTATAAAAAAGCCGATGTATCTAAGCTCAATATTCCGCATGTCGATGATTTCAGCGCCATTCCTTTAAGTATGTTGGTGTATGCGGTTGAACGTATTGTTGAAACCGAATACCCAATATTCGCCAGCCTAGTTGCTACTCGTTTAGCCAACGCCGCAGGCCTGACAAGGGTTGGCGCCAAAATTAAGCGCACTGTAGACCAAGCCATTACAGGCGCTGTTGCCAAAGGATTAATCCAGCTAGATAGCGATGAAGTGTTATGGCCGCATGGCCGCAGTACAGTCAAGTTAAGAAACTGGAACAGCGTCGACACAGCCACCCGTAAGCTGGAAAACGTCTGTGATGCCGATCTCACAAACGCCTTATTGCTGACAGTGCAAGACGCCCACGCTATCAGCGTAACGGACGCAGCATCAGCTGCTTTGGGCTTATTGGGTTTCCAACGTGCCACAGCTCAGGCGGCAGAACGGATGGCGAAGTTAGCGCAGATTCAGTGTGATAAAAATGTGTTGGTTTGTGAGAATGAGCGGTTGAAAATATCAATCAATAAATCAGGCAACCAATAAATCAGGCCATATATGGCCTGATTTTCTCTGCTTAATAAGCACTTGTCAGTCTCATCTATCGGATAACAGGCCATATATGGCCCGTTAATCCTCTGAAATGAAAGCGTACAAAGGCGATCTTGAGAAGCATATCTTCGATTGGTAGGTGGGGATCTTCAACGCCCAGCGCAATCACATTAGCGCCTTCGCAGCTATCATATCTGTTGCATACCGTACAGACGGATACCTATGGTCAAGTCCAGACTGGCATAGGTTGGCAGTATAAGTCGTCTCAATTTGCCCAATCATTAGTGTCGAAAATGAAACCCTTCTTGAGCAATTTTGATATTTAGGAGACACACCATGATTGAAAAAATCGCAACTATCCAATGGCAAGGTCAAGGTAAGAAAGGCCAAGGTAAAATAAGTACCGAGACCGGTGCACTGAAGCAATATCCTTACGGCTTCGGTAGCCGCTTCGAGGATGACCGTCGTGGCACGAACCCTGAAGAGATACTAGCTGCCGCCCATGCCGCGTGTTTTACGATGGCGTTTTCATTCGCCTGCGACAAGGCAGGGTTTATCACCGCCAATATCGACACCAAGGCCAGTGTACGTCTCGCTAAACAAGGCGAAGGTTTCGTTATAGACCGCATCGCATTGACTATGATCGCAGAGATTGCGGACATCGACGAAGCGAAATTCCAGGAGATTGCGGCTGCGGCAAAGTGTGACTGCCCTGTATCGAAGGCCCTTGCTGGTGTTAAAGAGATTACTCTGCAAGCGACACTGAAATAACTCATCTCCTAAGACGCAGTATCAGCCAGCGCTATGTGGCTAAGCGGTACTAACACCAGCGCCAGATCTGCCGCTAAAATTCATTTTTTAATTGGTGTGTTCATATCGCCCGCTAAAAATGTTTCCCACAGCCCTTAACATTACCGATTGTCTTTCTATGGTGAATGACCAGCGGTCTGGTGTCAGTGCGTTCACGCACCCACTAATAGTTTGGATTTGGCTGCGAACTCGGCGACTTAGGCATCTGGCAGTTCGTCACTTCCCAAAAATGATACTTACGTTAGACAGCGTCGCCGCTTTTGCATACTACATAGGTAATCGACCCTCTAGGAAAACAAACATGCGAAGGAGACAGTGCTTATGTTACGCACAGTTAAGAATATGGAGGACTATGTCATCAGTGCTACAGACGGCAACATTGGTCATGTTAAAGATGTCTATTTCGATGACGAAACTTGGTGCATTCGCTATCTCGTTGTTGACACTGGCACTTGGCTTTCCAGTAGAAAAGTACTGATTTCGCCTATCTCGATAGGCCAAGCTAACTGGGCGGACAAGCTGTTGCCCGTCTCTATCACAAAAGTTCAAGTCGAGAACAGCCCCGATATCAGCACCCAAAAACCTGTCTCTCGACAGCAAGAAATTCGCTTACTTGAGTACTACGGCTATCCCTATTATTGGGGCGGTGACGGGATGTGGGGCGGGGGTGTGTATCCGAATATGATGTTAACGGGCTACGTCGGCTTAGCGTCTACACCTGATGTCGAACATCCAGAAGTGGCTAAGACTAATGCACAAACTAAAGCCGAGCAGCACCAAGATGACGACATTCATCTGCGTAGTTGTCAGGCAGTAATCGACTACCGCATTCATGCGACCGATGGTGACATTGGCCACATACAGGACCTGCTTATCGATGAAGAGACTTGGGCCATTCGATACCTGATAGTGAATACGAGTAACTGGTGGCTAGGTCATCAAGTGCTGATTCCTGCTGATTGGATCGAAGATGTGAGTTGGCCCGATGCCAAGGCGTCTGTCAATCTGACACGACAGGCAGTGAAAGACGCTCCGCCGTATAACCCAACGGTGCCAGTGGATCGTAAGACGGAAATGCATATTTACCATCATTATCGTCGCCCCAGTTATTGGCTGGATGACAAGAAACATGAAAGCATAAAATCCCCCCTAAAAGCACGTTAGACACAAACGACGATAATGTTAAGAGGTGCTAAATGTTAGTTGAAGCTATCTCTACATCCACAGAGTCATCCACAGAAGCGAAAAGTGTCGCTATTTTTGGTGGTGGTATTGCCGGACTAACGGCAGCGCATGAATTTGCAAAACTTGGGTATAAAGTCAAGGTATTCGAGGCGAATGCGGATGCGGGTGGTTTTTTTAGAAGTGCCAGAAGGAAAGAAGATCAGGGTATGCCTTCTGAATACTCTTGGCATGGAATGGGCCCTTGGTATAACAATTTTTTCGAACTCATCAAGGAGATCCCCTTTGATGAGCATTCCAGTCTCTATGACAATATTCTTTCTCGGCCAGTGGTATTCGGCTTGGCGCCTAATTCAGGTTCAGCTCACTTTGGTGACTCTCACTCCAGCAATGTCGATTTGGAAAACCTGTTTAGTATGACGACCAAAGAAAAATGGCTTTGGTGTTGGCTAATGGGAAAAGCATGGTGTTCAAATACCCGAAGTAGCAAAAAGTACAGCAATATCAATGCGAAAGAAGCTTGGCGACCTTATTTAGCCGCTTCGACCCTGAGCACCTGGAGTTCCACTTTTGGCCCTTGGGTTGGCTCTGACTGGTGTCATGTTTCTTTCCATCATGTGGCGCATTTTTTCCGTAAGCAATTGGTCACTAAGTATTGTTATCATCATCAAGCAGACAGTGAAGGCGGGCCGTGGGAACACAAGGCCCGTATGGGATGGTTGCTGCTTAACGGGCCCAGCAGTGAAGTTTGGTTTGATAAATGGGTCGATTATCTGAAGAAAAAGCAGGTCGAGTTTCATTGGCAGACCTCACTTCATCGTTTGTGTTTTGAGAATAACAGCATCACAGCGGCAGAGCTCGCCAATGGCGAAACCGTTCAGGCTGATATCTATGTCCTCGCACTCAATCCCTTTTCTGCGGCAGATGTTCTAGACAGAACCCCGCTGCTTCAAAATAAACCGCAACTCAATCTTTTTAAACCCTTGGTACAACAGGGGCCGCACACCCAAGTATCCTTCAGAATTGGCTTCAAAGAACCAATGTCTTGGCCGAGAAAACGATGCGCGCTGGTTATTTCAGACTCCGCCTTTAACCTGACACTGTTTTCTCAAGAACAAGCGTGGGGAGAGTCGAGTTCTCTGGGGGAAGAGATTCAATCACTGTGGACGGTTACTGCTTGCGTTTCAAAAGTCCCAGGCCCTGTTCATGGCCTTTGTTTGGAACAATGCACTGAGGAGCAATTCCTTGATGAAGTGTTATTTCAATTAAAGCAGTGTGATGCCCTAGATGAACTGGTGAAAAAGGCTAACGGCGGCAAAAGCTGGCAAGATTTTTCCATCGTAAAAATCACCGTTTGGCATGAATGGGCGTTTTCTCCCGAAGGCATAACATCGGCGCAGCCCAAATGGGTGAATTCGACCCACACCCAACAATATATGCCACAGCAAAAGACATCAATATCCAACCTTGTTCTGGCAGGCGCTCACACCCAAACGACGGCGGATGTGTGGAGCATTGAAGCCGCGGTCGAGAGTGGCAAGCTTGCGGTAAAGGTTTTTGAGCCGCAGCTTCAGGTCATTCCACAGTCGAACTTTCTGGTGTTGACCATCCTTGGGAAAATTGATGATGTGCTTTATTACTGCAAACTTCCTAACGTGTTGGATGTTGGTTTGGCAGTCATTGTTATCTTGTCGGTGAGCGCCATCGCCTTTGGGATTGCCGGATAAAGAGTGACTGATATAAAAGACAAATAACGCAGGGCGTCTGCATGACCATGAGAATAATGTTGGCTGAAAGCTCGAAGTGAATTGCTCAACAGCGATTCCTGACATTGATTGCGGCCATCGTCATCACCTTTTTCTGCTTATAGACATGGCGATCTATACGTCATCTCCAAGATTAAGTGGGTGCAAGGAGTCCCTTTCTTAATTACTTTGGTTCACTCGAAATATTCGCCCTCCATAGCTCGTTCATAAGCTTAGAATCACTAGGCTTCTATCCACAGTGTCGGAGAGTGAATGCCATGGCACACCTGTATGGGTGATATCAGGCTAACACCAAGAACACCGCAGCTGAACTAACAAGTCATGCAGCTCAATTTCCATAAAAAATAAGCCAAATGAAAAGGCGGCAGGTGAAATTCACCCTGCCGCCCTAATCCTTAATTACTTTCTTTCTAGCTTCTAGATGGCTTCTAGATACTTACTGCTTCGAAAGGCGTTGCAAAACCTAAAGCCGTCTTGCCTCGATCACACTATCGACTTGGGTCAGTTTAGATAACACTCGCGATAAACCATCGAGGTTATAAAGCTCCAGTTCCAACTCAATAGCGGCTGTCTGATTTTTAGTGTCCGATGACGAGCTCATGGCTAATACATTGGATTTTTCGGCCGCCAGCACTGAGGTTAAGTCACGCAATAAGCCGCTGCGATCGTGGGCTAATACCCGCAAACGCATTCGATAACCGCCGGAGTAATTTTCGCCCCAGACCACATCGACACCGCGCTCTGGGTGAACCCGCATTAACTCTTTAACTTGCTCACAATCAGCGCGATGCACAGAAATGCCACGGCCCTTAGTGATAAAACCTAAGATCTCATCACCGGGAACTGGCTGACAACAACGGGCGATATGGTTAAGCAAGTTACCCACACCGTTGACTTCAACCTGACCACGGCCACTGGAGGTCGGCTTATGTTGGCCTTTCTTAACTAATTCTTCGACCGCATCTTCTTCTGACACTTCGTCGAGTCGCAGACGGCTTTGTATATGGTTAACCACTTGATGCAGACGCACATCACCGCCGCCAATGGCCGCCAGTAAGTCATCCATGCTCGCCATATTAAAGCGCTCGACCGCGATGGCCGCGTCTTTAATTTTAAGGCTCACCCGCGCGAGTTCTGACTCGAGCATTTCTTTGCCAGCGACAATATTCTTGTCTCTGTCCTGCTGCTTAAACCAATGCTGGATTTTAGAACGCGCCCGCGAAGTACGGATATAACCTAAATTAGGGTTAAGCCAGTCACGCTTAGGATTGGGCTGTTTCGAGGTGATGATCTCGATACGCTCACCCGTTTCAACCTGATAGGTAAACGGTACAATACGGCCATCGACCTTAGCACCAATACATTTATGTCCCACTTGGGAGTGAATGTAATAGGCAAAGTCGAGCACGGTTGAGCCCAGTGGCAAGTCGACGACTTCACCGCTTGGGGTGAACACATAGACTCTATCTTCAAACACTTGGCTGCGCACTTCTTCAACCAAGTTGCCACTTTCGACCACGTCTTCCTGCCATTGCAGAATTTTACGCAGCCAGTTAATTTTTTCTTCGTAGCCGCTTTGCTTACCGGAATGATTGCCTTCTTTGTATTTCCAGTGCGCGGCTACACCGAGTTCTGCATCTTCATGCATGTCTTGGGTACGAATTTGAATTTCAACGGTTTTGCCCTCAGGCCCCACCACCACGGTATGAATCGATTGATAACCGTTAGGCTTAGGGTTAGCGACATAGTCGTCAAATTCCCGTGGAATATGGTGCCAAAGCGTATGCACAACACCTAATGCACCATAACAATCCTGCAAACGCTCAGTCACGATACGCACGGCGCGCACGTCAAACAACTCATCAAATTTGAGGTGCTTGCCCTTCATCTTGCGCCAAATACTGTAGATATGTTTCGGCCGGCCGTAGACCTTAGCGCGAATTTGGTCTTCATCTAATCTTTGTTGCAACTGACTGACAAACTTGTCGATAAAGACTTCACGATCCAGTCGTTTGCCATCTAATTGCTTAGCGATGTCTTTATAAGTATCTGGATGCAGATAGCGAAAAGAAATATCTTCCAGCTCCCACTTCAATTGTCCAATCCCTAAACGGTTAGCCAGCGGCGCGTAAATATCAGCAATTTCGCGGGCCAGCAGCACGCGAGTTTCTTCGTCGGCATTTTTCACCGCCCGTAGCAAACACACACGCTCGGCAAGCTTGATCACCACGGCGCGCACATCTTCAACCATAGCCAATAACATGCGGCGAATGTTATCGATTTGCGGCTCGGTTGAACGACTATTAGGATTGATTTTCAAGGCGCCGATGGCGTTCATGGTCACGACACTCGCCACTAAACGCGCCAGCGGCTCACCAAATTTCTCTTGGATGGCTTCTTCAGTCAGTAACCCAGCATCGAGCACCACAAACAAAATTGCCGCCTGCAGGGTTTCAATGTCCATGTTTAGCGGTGCGAGGATTTCAATCATCTCTCGAGCACGTTCGAGCAGTTCTCTCTTCGCCGCAGGACTCTTGGCTGGTAAGGCGTCAATCTGCCCTATCAAAGAGAGCAGCATCTGCGCTTCATCGGCATGACCAACATAGCGAGCTACCCAATCTTCTAAGTGAAAATCGGGATCATTAAAGTGCGCTTCGCGAACAGAGACCATCTAATTTATTTCCTTATCCGTGCTCAGAGAGAAAGTGGGCACCACTTCAGCTCTCCTATCTTCAGCATTGGCGCGAACTTGTCAAACCCAACCGACGTAATAATCACATTTTTTACGTTATTCAAACGCTTTGCTTACTTTGCCAGCGCAAATTACTTGGTTAATTCAAACAGTGCCATGGCTTCGATATGGTGTGTTTGTGGGAACATGTCGATAAGTCCCAATTGCTGTAAGCGGTAACCGCGCTCTAACAGTACTGCGCTATCGCGAGCCAAGCTCGCAGGATTACAAGAAACATACACGACTTTGCGTGGCTTCATCTTCTTAAGCCATTGCAAGCTTTCAAATGCCCCCGCACGGGCGGGATCGAGCAGTAATTTATCAATCTTGCCCATCCAAGGCTCAAGGGATAAATCCGCACTCAAGTCGCCGTGGTAAAAGGTCAGTTTATCCAGATTGTTAGCTTTAGCGTTCACCCGTGCCTGAGTCACCATTTCGGCAACCCCTTCGACGCCAATCACATCAGCGCCCATTTTCGCTAAGGGCAAACTGAAATTACCCATGCCGCAGAACAAATCCAAAATGCGCTCATCTGGCGCTGGCGCTAACCAATCCATCGCTTGAGCGACCATGGCCTTGTTAATCTGTCCGTTCACTTGCACAAAGTTACCTGGGGTGAAGCTTAAACTCACCGCATCCGACTCAGCTTTGTCATCTAACAGCTGATAAACAGGTAACACTAACTCGGCGCCGACGCCTTGGAATTGGCCTTCGTTATCCTGCAGACAAATATGGATCTGATGCTGCTCAGCAAAGGCTGACAACTTAGCGAGATCTTTATCGTTTAACGCCTTAGTGATCCGCAGCACAGCGAAATGACCATTATCGGCGGCAATTAACTCAAGATGACCTAAGCTGGCTTTAGCTGACAATTGGTTCAGCAACTTAGCAAAGGGGACAATCAAGTCCGATAACGGCTTAGCTAACACCAGACACTGGCTGATAGGCACCACATTGCTGCTACTGGCGGCGCGAAAGCCTAAACTTAAGTGCTTGGTATTTTTATCAAATAAAGTTGCAAGACGGGCGCGGCGGCGATAATGCCAACCTTCCCCCGTGAGTGCAGGCGATAAAGCACCGCCTTCAGTGCCAGCAAACTTAGCCATAATATCCAGCAACGCGGCTTCTTTATGCTCACGCTGACCCGATAATGACATATGCTGTAAGTCGCAGCCGCCGCAGGTGTGGTAGTGTGGACACTCGGGCTCGACGCGCTCAGGACTTGATGAATCGACTTTAATCAACTTGGCACGGGCATAATTTTTCTTTTGCTCGGTGAGCTGTACCGTCACGGTTTCATCGGGCAAAGCGCCAGGGATAAACACGACTTTACCTTGATGTTGTGCTATACCAGCACCTAAGTGATCGAGCTGTTCTACGCTCAGCGATAACTTAGCCGACAACTGTTTGGAACTATTTGGTTTTGCTTTAAAAAATTGCGCCATTTCGGCCTCTAAATCAATAAAATACTGGCAAAGACCGCCCTCTTTCTGGCAGTCTTATAAAATTATCTTAGTCTCTGTCACAGGAAACACCGCCGCTGCTATGAACCCTGTCAACAACATGACCAAATACAGCCTACGTTCTTGGGTTCTTGTGCTGGCACTCGCGCCAACAATCTTGGTCGGTATCCTTCTGGGCAGCTACTTTACCATAAATCGTTTTTATGAGCTTGAAGATACGCTCGTCGAACAGGGCAGCAATATTATCGAGCCGCTGTCGATTGCCAGTGAAATCGGCTTAGTGGCGAATGATCGCGAAGCGACCAAACGCTTACTCGCGGCGGCGCAGCTCAACAAATCCACCTTAGTAAAATCCATCGCGATTTTCGATGCCAATAATCAACTCTTTGTGACCTCCCACTATCACAAAGACTTTGAGATTATGCGCTACAAAGAAGCCCTCAACACGCTGCATAAAACCGAAATTGAACATGTGGACGACAGCCTTATTTTACGGACGCCCATTTTTGCCACAGGCCCCAGTGCTGCTCCCGCTAATTACGATATCCAGACAGATGATGGTCATCTTTTAGGTTATATCTCGATAATAATCAATAAAGAACGCGCCTTGTTAGAGCAACATAGAGCCGCAGTCGCCGCCTTTATTATCGTGTTGATCGGCGTGCAGTTAAACCTGCTATTTACTTTCCGGCTAGTGAAAAACGTCACTCAGCCCATTACTGAAATGGTGCGCGTCGTCGCTAAAATCCGTGAAGGTAAATTAGACGCCCGCTTAGATGGCAACTTGATTGGTGAGCTGGACTTACTCAAACGCGGTATCAATGCCATGGCGGGGTCGCTATCGGAATACCATGATGAGATGCAGCAAAATATCGACCAAGCTACGTCTGATCTGCGGGAAACCTTAGAGCAGATTGAAATCCAAAACGTCGAGCTGGATTTAGCTAAAAAACGCGCCCTAGAAGCCAGCCGAATTAAATCTGAATTCTTAGCGAATATGTCCCACGAGTTACGTACGCCGCTCAATGGTGTTATCGGTTTTGCGCGGCAATTAGTCAAAACACCATTGCATTCGAGCCAAGTCGATTACATCAAGACCATAGAACGCAGCGCCACTAACCTGCTGGGTATCATCAACGACATTCTCGACTTTTCTAAACTCGAAGCCGGTAAAATGGTGTTAGAAAACATGCCCTTCGGCCTTAGGGAAACCATAAGCGATACGATTACCTTGATCTCCGGCAGCGCTCAGGCCAAAGGCCTAGAACTCGTCGTCGATATCGCCCCCAACGTGCCCGACAATGTCAATGGCGATGCCATGCGCGTATGCCAAATCATCAATAACTTGGTTGGTAACGCGATTAAATTCACTGACTCTGGCAGCGTGATGGTCAAAATCGAACTGCAGAGCCAATCGGATGAACAAGTGGTACTGCGCTGTGATGTGGTCGACACAGGTATCGGCATCGATGAAAGCCAGCAGGACTTTTTATTCCAAGCCTTTGGCCAAGCAGACTCGTCGATTTCGCGTCGCTTTGGTGGCACCGGCTTAGGTTTAGTGATCACTAAGCGTTTAGTGAATCAAATGGGCGGCCAAATCGGCTTTACTTCATCCCCAGAAAAAGGCTCAAACTTCTGGTTCAGTTTGCCGCTCGGCTTAGGTCAATTCCAAATCGGTGACTCACTGCCGCTCGAAAAACTCAAAGACAAAACTATACTGTTTTACGAACCGCGAATACTCACCCACGCAGTATTAAGCCGCCAATTGAATCAATGGGATACAAAAGTCACCCATCATCAGCATATCCCAAGCTTGTTGACTACGCTCACCACGACTGAAGCGCCATACGACTATGTTCTCTTGAGTTGCCATGGGTTTAGCGATTCAGCACAACTGGTGAGTACACTAAACTTAGCGAAGACCAAAACAGATTGCCTTATAGTGCTATACGATTGCCAAGAACAGGATGCCTTAACCCAATTTATTCGCCCGAATGCCGATGTGGTGTTGTCTCTGCCAGTCAGTGAGCATCAGCTTGCGCGCAACTTACTCTATCCACCGATGGAGTACGACATCATAGCCCCTGCGACAATATCAACGCCGGTTGCGCGCCAATCTTTAACTGTGCTCGCGGTAGATGATAACTTTGCCAACTTAAAACTGATTGATACTTTACTCAGCGAATTAGTGACGACAGTGGTTGCCGTCAACAGCGGTGATGAAGCAGTTAAACAGGCGAAGACTCGCACCTTCGACTTGATTTTTATGGATATTCAAATGCCTGGCACAGATGGCATTAGTGCCACGAAGCAAATTCGCCAAGGCTCGATGAACCGCAACACGCCGATAATTGCCGTGACAGCCCATGCCATTGCCGAAGAACGCGAACTGATTTTAGGCAGTGGTATGGACGGATATTTGCCTAAACCTATTGATGAAGCGGCGCTCAAAGATATTATTCATCGCTGGATCACTCGACCTAAGTTCACCCATTTTGACCTGCATACGCTGAACTGGGATTTATGCTTAACCCAAGCCAATCACAAGGCCGATCTCGCCTTAGATATGCTTAGAATGTTGCTCGACTCATTACCGCAAACCGTGGCGACGGTTCAAACGGCGCTAAGTCAAAACGATCACCCTGTCATGCTCAGTACTATCCATAAGCTGCATGGTGCGAGCTGCTACTGCGGCGTGCCCACCACACAAAGGTTATGCCAAGAAATTGAATCGGCACTAAAACGTGAAACATCGGTTGAAGATCTCGAACCCGAAATACTAGAGTTACTTGATGAGTTAACTAAGGTAGAATCTGCGGCAAATCAAGTGATATCACAGCTATCAGCGGAAATAACAGATGACCAAAAAAACGGGCTTCTTTAAACGTCTTAAGGCGTTAACACTGCCACAAAAACAACTCTTTGCCACAGCACTTTGCCAACGTATGTTGCCCAACTATCAACTGTTTTCCGAAGTCTGTGAGTTTGGCGATCCTACTGTGTTGAGTACCGCATTAGAACTATTGTGGCAATCCCAGTACGACTCCAAGCTGAAATTCAATGTCGATGTGCATCTGCAACGCTTGGAAGATAACACCCCAGATCCTGCTGATTTTGAAGCCTATGGCGTCTATCCTGCTATGGACGCAGTGGTCGCAATATCGACCTTACTAGGTGCAATTCAAGGCAAAATTGAAGAAGACATAGTCAATATCAGCAAATTATCATCCAGCACAGTGGCTAACTACATCGAAGCGATCAGCGATGTCGATTTGGTGGATGAAGCATTAGATGATTTCGTTTTCGCCCATGAAGTCATGGAAGAAGAGAAAGAATTACAAAATTCTCTGCTGGAAATTATTGAAGAAAATCCGAAGATCACAGCGGAACTGGTCAAAGGCTTACGCAAAGACATTATCGAAGCTGGCGTATCAAATATCGGTATCAGCGTCGCTTAACTGATGAGGTGCTTGGGGTTACTCAAGCACCTATTATCCATGCAGAATAAGAAAGGGATCATCGTTTTACACCCTCACCAACGAATCCCGTCAAAGATATCCAGTTGCTATAAATAGCATCAATAAAGATTGAGTTATTCCAATGAGAAAGATTGTTTATCAAGGATTTATCTTAACCAATAGCGAAGGACGCACCGACAGTTGGAAACTGACCATCAAAGATCAACAGCGTATCGGTTCTTTATTCGAACTGCGGCGTTTAGTGGGATACTTCTTAGAACTCGGCATACTGCCCGCGACACGCTCCAGCCTGCAAGATGCAAAACAAACTCAAAACACTATGAGCAAAAACACCGTAAAACCTAAAAGACGCTAAAAATCAGTTCTCCTCAATAAATCAACGCATAGAAAATAACTCTGGCGCCTTTGACTGCATAAACTCAATAAAGACTCTTACCTTTAGCGGCTGCTGGCTGCGCTGATGATATAAAATCGAAATTCGCCTCTGTTCGCCAATCCATTCCGGCAGTAATACTTTAAGTTTCCCCTCTTTAATCTGCTGTTTTACAAATAGTTCAGGACCATACAAGATCCCGCCATGGCCTAAAGTAGCCTGAATCGCTCCGTGTAAGTCCGTGAGGGTGAGCTTAGTCGGGCCATTAAAATAAAAAGACTCGCCGCTTGGATGCTTTAAATGCCAATTAAACAGCGGCCAGACTTTTATCAGTTGATGGGCTTCAAGATCATCGGGATGCTCAAGTTTAGGTGCCTGAGCCAAGTATTCTGGCGTGGCAAACAGGCAATAGTCGAGCTCGCCTAAGGTACTCGACACCCAAGAAGAATCAGGCTGAGCCCCGCCAACAATCGCCACATCTATGCCTTTATCGATCAAATCGACTAACTCATTACTCTGGGAAATGTGCAAACGGATATCAGGATACAAACGGCCAAACTCATTCAATGCTTGAATAAACACGATGGAAATAATCGAAATCGGCGCGGCGATGCGTAAGGTTCCCTCGGGTTTATCGCTGCCTAACCCACTCAGCTCATCGAATTGAGCAACCACGCTCTGGTAACGTTGAAAGAGCGCCAGCCCTTCCTCTGTCAGTCGCAACTTGCGGGTACTGCGCATAAAAAGCTGTTTATCGAGCTTCTCTTCCAACTTCGCTAACTTGCGGCTCACAGTGGCGATGGGCATATCGAGCTCTTTCGCCGCCTGCGAAAAACTGCCCGCATTGACTAAATGCACAAAAAGATAGACAAGTTGTAGTTCAGCGCTTAAATCATCACTCATTGCATGTCCTAATTCTGTTCTAGCTGCCCACTTTAGGCACTATATAAAGTCATCAACAATCACAGAGTACGCTAAGTCATTGTGTTTTAAACATCAATTAATCCACTTATACGACCATAGCGCAATAGCCTTAGACTGAAATGATATGTTATTTTGTGGCGAGTTTTACTGCGCTGGCGCTAGTTCTGGTTCTAACGTGACATAAAAAAGGCAAGCGCCCACCCAAAATCATAGTGATAGTAGAAATAACGGTGGTGGCTGAGTTTATTCAAATTTAATCGTAAGGATGAGTGAGGGAAATGACCATTTTAACCCCTCTGTTTGCCGTCTTCGGGATCATGTTGCTCGGCACACTAGTGCAAAAATTAAAACTCTTGCCCGTCAATACGGATCAAGTGCTAAACCAGTATGTGTACTATATTGCGTTCCCTGCGATCATGCTTATCGCCCTCGCCCAGCAGCCGATTGATGAAATTTTGCAATGGGGATTCATTGCGGGCTACAGCACGGCTATGGTGATTACTTATCTTGTCTGCCTTGGGCTCTCGCTGCTTGCTAACCCTAAACAGCATGCGGTTGCCGCTATTCGAGCCCTCAATGCCACCTTTGGTAATACGGCATTTATTGGTATTCCACTGCTTATCATCTTATTCCCGCAGCAGCAAAGTGCCTTAGTTGCCGCCGCGATTGCCAGCTTATTATCCGTGCTGATGTTTGCCGTCGCCTTAGTCTCGATGGAACTGGCCACTAACACCCAAAGACAACACCACGCCTTAGTCATAATGATGATGGCGGTCGGTAAAAACCCTATCGTTATTGGTAGCTTGATTGGCGTCGGCATTTCAGCGCTAGAGATAAAACTGCCCTCTGGGCTGGCGCTAATGATCCAGCAAATAGGCAATACCTCAAGCCCCTGCGCCCTATTTGCTATCGGCATGGTACTCGCCAAAGCGATGCGCTACCAGAAAGATAGCAGCGTATTTAGCCCCAAGAATTTTATCGAACTGAGCCTTATCAACCTCTTCAAGTTAGCTATCCAACCTGCACTCGTCTACTTTATGCTTAACCGTTTTGGAGTAAGTGGTGACTACCTGATCATGGGCGTGATCTTGAGCGCACTGCCCACCGCGGCTAGCGTGTACTTACTCGCCCAGCGTTATAACACTCAGGCTTCAACCAGTGCTCAAGGCATTCTATTTGGCACCTTAGTCACTTTCTTCAGTTTACCTATCTTAGAAAGCTTAGTAAGAACCTATGGATAATCAGTTAATTAAAAATATTTACTGTCGATAATGTCGATTTTTCACCCAAGCCACTTTACTGTATATAAAATCAGTATATACTGTTTATCAATACAGTGGTTTGGTATGTTTTTCGACAGGAATTCACTATGCTTTGCCAACTCAGCATTAATAACTTCGCTATCGTCCGTTTTTTAGAACTGGATTTTCGCCCCGGTATGACCAGCATCACAGGTGAAACCGGTGCGGGTAAATCGATTGCCATCGATGCGCTAGGCCTATGCCTAGGCAATCGCGCCGATGCCAGCAGTGTTCGTCCCGGAGCCAATAAAACCGAGGTCAGCGCCCGCTTTTCCTTGGATGATATTCCACTGGCGAAACGTTGGTTAGAAGATAACGATCTTGAACTCGATGATGAGTGCATTCTACGTCGGACTATTGGTAGCGATGGCCGTTCACGCGCCTACATCAATGGGAATCCAGTGCCGCTGACGCAGCTAAAATTACTGGGTCAGTTGCTTATCGGTATTCACGGTCAACATGCGCACCATGCAATGTTAAAAAGTGAACATCAACTCACCCTGCTCGACAGTTATGCCAACCACAGATTGCTTATAGATACGGTTGCCGCTAGCTTTCAACGCTGCAAGCAAATTGAGGCCGATCTAAAACAACTCGAAGCCTCCCAGCATGAACGTATTGCCCGTAAGCAATTAGTGCAATATCAAGTAGAAGAACTCGATGAGTTTGATCTTAAAGTTGATGAGTTCGATGAGATTGAGCAAGAGCACAAACGTCTGGCTAATGGCACTGAGTTGATTGATACCTGTCAGGCGAGCTTAGATATACTCACAGAGGGCGAAGAGAACAATATAGAGTCGCTACTCAACCGAGTCGTTTCCCTCGCCGAAGATCTGCAAAGCTACGATCCCGCATTAAGCAATATCAACACTATGCTCAATGATGCCTTAATCCAAGTGCAAGAAAGTGCAGGCGAATTACAGCACTATTTGAGTAAACTTGAACTCGATCCAACCCACTTTGCCTATTTAGAAGAACGGCTATCAAAAGCCATGCAACTGGCGCGTAAGCATCATGTTAGCCCGAATAAACTGGCCGAGCATCATTTAGCATTAAAGGCTGAGCTAAGCACCTTAGACAGTGATGAAAGTAAACTTGAAGAAATTCAGATTCAAGTCGAGGCAAGTAGAGCCGCTTATCTTAGCAATGCGCAAAAGCTCAGCCAAAGCCGTGCCCGCTATGCTAAAGAACTCGACAAACTGGTGACTCAGTCAATCCACGAACTGAATATGCCTAAGGGTAAATTTACGATCGAAGTCAATTTCCACCCCGAGCAAATGTCAGCCAATGGCAGTGACAATATCGAATTTATGGTAACCACTAACCCTGGCCAACCTTTGCAACCGATTTCGAAAGTCGCGTCTGGCGGTGAGCTCTCACGGATAGGGCTAGGGATCCAAGTGATTACCGCGAAGAAAGTTGCCACACCGACATTAATTTTCGATGAGGTGGATGTCGGGATTTCCGGCCCCACCGCAGCAGTGGTGGGCCGCATGTTACGCAGCTTAGGGGAATCGACCCAAGTACTGTGCGTGACTCACTTGCCGCAAGTTGCGGGCAATGGTCATCAACACATGTTTGTCGATAAATTTAATAAGGCAGGCAGTACTGAGACCACAATGAAATCGCTCGATCGTGAGCAGCGTATCCAAGAGCTTGCAAGACTGTTAGGTGGCGATACTATCACCAGCAATACCCTCGCGAACGCAAGGGAACTGCTGCAATAGTAGTATGAATCAGATAACGAATGAGATCGCTAACCGCTTGAATCTACACACTCTATATCACAAGCTAAGGGGCTATATCAAAGCTAAGAATTAGTTGTTGGTCATGCTAACTAACATGTCAGGTTAACTATCATGTTAGGTTAGCGATAATGTTAGCTAACACACCAGACTAGCCCTTGCAGACAAATAAACGAAAACACGCCCGCTAAGACATCGTCAATCATAATGCCAAAGCCACCATGAACTTTGGCATCGAGCCATCGAATAGGCCAAGGCTTGATGATGTCGAAAAAGCGAAATAGACCAAAGCCGACTAACAACCAACCCCAACCTGCTGGTGCCGCTATCATAGTGATCAGTAGCCCAACCACTTCATCCCACACAATCGCACCGTGATCGTGAACACCCATATCTTGAGCGGCTTTACCGCAGATATAAAATCCCGCAAATGCGCTCAATAAGGTTAAGCCGATATACCAAGTGAGCGGTAATGGCGCCATCAATAAATAGAGGGGAACTGCGGCCAAAGTACCGAAGGTGCCAGGCGCTTTAGCGGCGAGCCCGCTACCGAAACCGAGTGCCAAAAAGTGGACAGGATTTTTTAATGACAGGCGCGTTAGCACCTGATCCTTTGACAACCATTTCATTAACATGCTCTTCGCTTAAAAGTGCTCGAAACCGTGATACGGCGGCGTAAACGGCTCACCATTAAGTTGCAACTTGAGCTTACTACCTGCACAAATTTGTCCAACGCGAACAAACTTTGCTCCTGCATGGCTCAACGCTGTCTCAAGCGCACCTTTTTGCGCTTCAGGAACGGTGAACAGCAGTTCATAATCTTCGCCCCCCGTAAGCGCATAACCTAAGGCATGCTCCTCGCTGACGGTATCTTGCATCGCGCGTGAAAGCGGGATGCAATTAACATCCACCACAGCACCAACTGCCGAAGCCTTAAGCACATGACCGATATCCGAGATAAACCCGTCGGAAAGATCGATTGCACTGGAGGCAAGCGAACGCAAAGCTTGACCCGCTAAGACTCTTGGTGTTGGACGATAATGGCGATTAATCAGGAATTCTTTATGCTCGGCTCTGGCCTGTTGCGCGCCGCGAATGATATCCAGACCTAAGGCCGAATCTCCGAGCGTGCCCGTGACATAAATCCAATCACCCGCTTTAGCACCATGACGCGTGAGTGCCTTACCCTGTGGGACTTGGCCGTGCACTGTGATGTTAATAGCCCGTGGACCACGAGTCGTATCGCCGCCAATTAAGGCGATGCCATAGTAATCGGCCGCTTCAAATAAACCTTCACTAAAACCACTTAGCCAAGTCTCATCGACTTCGGGTAGTGTTAAGGCAAGCGTCATCCACGCGGGTTCAGCGCCCATGGCAGCCAGATCAGATAAATTTACCGCTAAAGCTTTGTAACCTAAGGCAGCGGGAGGCATATCGGGGAAGAAATGGACATTTTCAACTAAGGTATCACAGGAGATAGCGATCGACTTGTTTTCTGCAGGTTGCACTAAAGCGCAATCGTCACCGATGCCAAGCTTCACATCACGGCGAGTGGGGCCGCGGTTGCTAAAATAACATTCAATTAATTGGAATTCTTTCACTGTACAGTTTGGCACGACTTACATCGGCCACCTTTGTTAGCAATGAAAAACGGTATCCTAAGATACCGTTTGTCTTTATTACTTGCGTGCAACCAGTTTGTCGAGCAGTCCGTTCACAAACTTATGACTCTCGTCCGCACCGAAAGCTTTTGCCAACTCAATCGCTTCGTTAATCGCGACCTTGTATGGCACATCTTTACGGAAAGTCAGCTCATAGGTCGCTAAACGAACTATGGCTTTCTCTACTGGAGACACTTCATCAATCGGGCGTTCCAGATGCGGGATGATCAGCTCATCCAATTGGGTTTTCTTCGTTGCAACGCCTGAAAATAGCTCACGAAAATAAGCTACATCAACACCGTCGAGACTTTGTTCAGTTAAAAACTCATGCTCGACATCGGCAATATTATTCCCGCTTAGTTGCCATGAATAGATGGCTTGAACGGCTAAACGGCGGGCCTTGCGGCGCTCAGAAGGCTTCATTATTTTTCCTACTATAACAACTGTTGTTCAAGTTCTTGCAGAACATTGACCATTTCAAGCAGGCTTAAAGCAGCTTCGCCGCCTTTGTTACCCGCTTTGGTACCTGAACGTTCAATCGCTTGTTCAATGGTATCAGTGGTCAAAACACCGAAAGCAACAGGCAGATCAAATTCTAAAGCAACTTGAGCTAGACCTTTATTACATTCGCCTGCAACAAAATCAAAATGAGGAGTACCACCACGGATCACCGCACCTAATGCGATAATACCGTCGAATTTACCACTGGCAGCTACGCGACGCGCAGCTAGCGGCAACTCAACCGCACCTGGTACACGGACAACAGTGATATTGTCGTCGCTGACTTGGCCAAAACGTTTCAGCGTGTCAAGTGCACCTTCAAGCAAGCTCTCAACTAAAAAGCTGTTGAAACGCGAAATTACAATCGCAACTTTGGCATTTTTCGCTTCGATATTACCTTGAACTACGTTCATTATCTTACCTAATTTAGCTAAAGCACCCAGCTCGGGGCGAAAAGTGGCGACATGATATCACAGCCAATTGCCCAGAGCCCTATGCAAATTATCAGAAATTGTTAATTTTACTTCAGTGTAACTTTGGGTTTCAGTCCGCCACATACTCAGTCACTTCAAGGCCAAAGCCTGAAAGTGAGTGGTAGCGTTTAGGCGAACTGAGCAGACGCATCTTAGTCACACCAAGGCTGGCGAGAATTTGCGAGCCAACACCCACACGGCGCGACGTCCCCTGCCATTTTGCAGAAGCAGGCGCTTGGCCTTGATCTTCAGCTTCAAAGGCTTTCACCCTAGAAAGGATTTCACAGGGATGTTCTTGATTCCCGAGTAAAACCAATACACCACCTTCTGCAGAAATACGCTCCATCGCCTTTTCGAGTGGCCAGCTGCGTTGCTGATCGCGCTCTGAGTGGAGTAAATCGTTGAAGGTATTTTGCAAATGCACGCGCACCAAACAATCTTCTTTCACCTCACCTTTGACTAAGGCAAAGTGCAGTTGATTGTCGATAGTGTCTCTGAAGGTCACCATGTCGAACTCGCCGAAACGGGTCGGTAGTTTGCATTTAGCTTCACGCACAACCGTGGTTTCTTTGGTGTTGCGATACTCGATTAAAGCCGCAATAGTGCCGATTTTGATGCCATGCAACTCGGAGAAGATCTCTAAATCTGGGCGACGTGCCATAGTGCCGTCTTCGTTCAAAATCTCAACGATAACGCCCGATGGCTCAAGTCCCGCAAGACGGGCTAAATCACAGCCAGCTTCAGTGTGGCCTGCGCGGGTTAATACGCCGCCGTCCTGTGCCATTAGCGGGAAGATGTGCCCTGGTTGCACTAAATCAGACGCTTTAGCCTCCTTAGCCACAGCCGCTTTCACCGTTACAGCGCGATCGTGGGCCGAAATACCGGTAGTCACACCTTCTGCCGCTTCAATAGAAACCGTAAAGTTAGTCGAGAACTGGGCGTTATTATTCGTCACCATTAAGGGGAGATTTAACTGCTGGCAACGGGCTTTAGTCATGGTCTGGCAAATAAGCCCACGGCCATATTTCGCCATAAAGTTAATCGCTTCTGGCGTGACCATTTCGGCCGCCATGATCAAATCACCTTCGTTTTCTCTGTCTTCGTCATCCATCAAAATAACCATTTTGCCTTGACGAATATCTTCGATGATCTCTTCTATACTGTGCAGCGCCATTGTAGGACCTTATGATTTTGCTGTTATTATGAAATTCTATACCTAAATAACCTAAGCTGCCGATAAGCTTAAGTTAAATAATCTGCTCCTGTGCACTAACGCACAAAGCCGGCACGGGCTAACATTTCCATGGTGACGCCACCGCTCTTGCTGTCTTTGCCATCATAATTCATCAAGCGTTCAAGATAACGGGCGATTAAATCCACTTCGATATTCACCTTATCGCCCGCTTGCAGGTCGATTAACGTGGTTTCCCCCGCGGTATGCGGCACTATGGTCAAGCGGAATCGACTGCCGTCCACTTCGTTAACCGTCAAACTCACGCCATCAATGGTGATGGAACCTTTATGGGCAATATAACGCCCAAGCTCTGCGGGTGCGGCTAACCAAAACTCGATGGCTTGACCACGCACTAAGCGTTGCTCAACCGTTGCAATACCGTCCACATGGCCACTGACCATGTGGCCGCCTAAGCGTGTGGTTGGGGTGACGGCCTTTTCAAGATTCACCTTAGTGCCCACTTTGTAGTGAGCAAAGCCGGTTAGACTCACGGTTTCGGCAGAGACATCAGCCACATAACCGTCGGCTAATTGCTGCACAACCGTTAAGCACACACCGTTAGTGGCAATGCTGTCGCCTAGACGTACATCGTTTAAATCCAGTTTGCCGCTCGCCACGGTAAGACGAATATCATCGCCTTTACGCTCCAGTTTGCGCAGGGTGCCAACGGCTTCAATAATCCCAGTAAACATGGTTAACTCACTTAATTAAATAAAGAAGTAATAAGGCATAAGACTCAAGGTTAAACGGTTATCTTGCTCCAATTCGATTTAGATAAAGAGGTATCAAGCATAACGCTCAAAGTTAAACGGGTATCTGGCCCTAATTTGCGCTCATCTACCAAAATTAGTGCAGGAATGTGTGCCATGGTTTGATAATCGGGCAATTGCAGCAGATTACGCCCATACCCACCGAGGATTTTCATCGCTTGGTACAGCACTAACTCATCGGCAAGCCCCTCTGCTAAAAATGCGCCCGCTAAGGTTGCACCCGCTTCCACCAACACGTGATTACAGCTTTGGCCTAAATAGCTTAATAGTTCAGGCAATGAGACGCGACCTGCAATTGCAGGTAACACGAGGCAACTCACATGGGAGGGCAATTGTGTTTGAAACTCTGCAGGATAAGCCACGGTCGAGACCAAGAGTATCGGCGATACGATAGCTAAGCAGGCGGCGGATAACGGCAAACGGGCGCGGCTGTCGAGTATCACCCTTAATGGCTGCAACAGTTGCGCTTCGGTTAGACTGTCTTTTAAGCCACCAAGCTCTTGATAACGCACATTGAGCGAAGGATCGTCTGCCAATATGGTTTCGATCCCCGTGACTAGCGCGCAGGAACGTAAACGTAATCGCTGCACGTCGCGACGAGATTCTGGACCGGTTATCCATTTAGACACACCGTTAGACAGCGCGGTTTTACCATCGAGACTCGCGGCTAATTTGACTGTGACTCTGGGTAAACCCGATTCCATGCGCTTCATAAAGCCTAAATTCAAGGCATAGGCTTCATCGCGATGTAATCCCACATCCACTTCAATACCGGCGTCACGCAGCATTTGAATACCGCGACCACCTACTTGCGGATTAGGATCTTCCACCGCCACGACTACGCGTTTAACGCCAATATTGATCAGCGCCAAGGCGCAGGGCGGCGTGCGGCCATAATGGCTGCAGGGCTCTAAAGTGACATAGGCCGTTGCGCCGCGGGCGCGTTCGCCAGCCATACGTAGCGCATGCACTTCGGCGTGGGGTTCACCCGCTTTTTGATGATAACCTTCACCAATGATTTGGTTATCTTTAACGATAACGCAGCCCACACTGGGATTGGGTCTCGTGGTGTAAAAGCCTTTGCGCGCCAATTGAATCGCGCGGCTCATCATTTGGGTATCGAGTACGGACCAACTTATGTTCAAGCTCATGTTCAACCCTGTTGTTAAAGGTTTCGGCTTTCACCAGTCTTATAAAATCTGTTTTTCATGCTGTTAGCAACTGCACGTCTGCCTTGTCGGCGACAAAACTCAATGACTACTTTTGCAGTTTGGCGATGGCTTCGCCAAATTCAGACACGTCTTCGAAGGCACGGTACACAGAAGCGAAACGAATGTAGGCGACTTTATCTAGGCTCATCAATTGCTCCATCATTAAGTTACCGACCATTTCTGACGGCACTTCCCGCTCTCCCGTGGCGCGCAGAGTCGACTTGATTTTGCTGAGTGCTTGCTCGATTTCATCCATAGATACGGGGCGTTTTTCAACGGCGCGCAACATGCCACCTTGGAGTTTTTCTTCATCGAAGGGTTGGCGTGAACCATCGCGCTTAATCACCCTAGGCATGACTAATTCGGCGCCTTCGAAGGTGGTAAATCTTTCATGACATTCGGTGCATTCTCGGCGACGGCGCACTTGGTGGCCTTCTGCCACTAATCGGGAATCGATGACTTTAGTATCTGTCGCGCTGCAAAATGGACAATGCATTGAGCCTCCTGCCAGTGAATGGTGGTAAAGCGTTAATGGCTTTACCTGTTAAATCTCAGTCAAACGCAATGGATTTAAGCCTAAGATGTTACCAATAAAAATGGCCGCAAGATGCGGCCATGGGATTTTATCCTATTTATGGGCTGAGGTTAACTACCTGAGCTTAACAACCTAATGTTAACTACTTGATGTTAAGTGCCTGATGCTAAGTACCTGATGTGATAAGTATCAAGTCAGTCGGCGATCAATCTCGGCCCTTCATCTACTAAGCGTAGATGCATAGGCAAATTAGCCGTAAACAGGGAAACGTGCGCAAAGTGCCAATACTTGGCCTTTCACACGTTCAATCACAGCAGGATTGTTCGCATCATCAAGGATGTCACAAATCCAGCCCGTCAGCTCTTTCGATTCCGCTTCTTTAAAGCCGCGACGCGTAATGGCTGGCGTACCGATACGCACACCTGAGGTCACAAAGGGTGAACGTGGGTCATTTGGCACTGAGTTTTTGTTCACAGTAATGTTAGCGCTACCTAAAGCGGCATCGGCTTCTTTACCCGTTAAGTCACGACCAATCAGGTCAACTAGCATTAAGTGGTTGCTGGTTCCGCCAGAGACGATTTTGTAACCGCGCTCAAGGAACACTTCAACCATAGCTTTAGCGTTATTAACCACTTGCTGTTGGTACACTTTAAATTCTGGCTCTAGGGCTTCTTTGAACGCAACCGCTTTACCTGCGATAACGTGCATCAATGGGCCACCTTGACCGCCTGGGAATACCGCAGAGTTCAACTTTTTGTACAAGTCTTCATCGTCAGCAGCAGATAGGATCACGCCACCACGGGGACCCGCTAAGGTTTTGTGGGTCGTAGATGTCACAACGTGCGCGTGTGGTACTGGGTTTGGATAAACGCCCGCAGCAATAAGACCGGCAACGTGCGCCATGTCGACAAATAAATAAGCACCGATTTTGTCTGCGATTTCACGCATTTTTGCCCAATCAACGATACCTGAATAGGCAGAGAAACCGCCGATCATCATCTTAGGCTTATGTTCTAAGGCAATACGCTCCATCTCGTCATAGTCAATTTTGCCAGACTCGTCGATACCATAAGGAATGATGTTGTACAGTTTGCCAGAGAAGTTAACCGGTGAACCGTGGGTCAAGTGACCACCGTGGGCTAAGTTCATGCCCAGTACGGTATCGCCAGGTTTTAACAATGCCATGTAAACCGCGCTGTTTGCCTGTGAACCTGAATGAGGTTGTACGTTAGCGTAAGTTGCGCCAAACAGTTCTTTCGCACGTTCAATCGCTAAGGTTTCAACTACGTCCACATACTCACAACCACCATAGTAACGCTTGCCTGGATAGCCTTCAGCGTACTTATTGGTTAACTGTGAACCTTGCGCTTCCATCACGCGTGGACTGGTGTAGTTTTCAGAAGCAATCAGCTCAATATGCTCTTCTTGACGCAGAGTTTCATTCTGAATTGCCTTAAACAGTTCCGGATCATAATCTGCGATATTCATATCTTTTTTCAGCATTGCTTACTCCAGCTGCCAATTCTTATAGGTAGGGTTGCGCGGTATTCTACTCGGAACGCGGTCACAATCCCAGTATTTGAAACATGAAATTCCTGCAGATAGTGCTTGAACTTGGCTCATTGTCGAGTTGAGTTCGGCGCGCAATCGAGTAGAATTAGCCGCATCATTAGTCACTTAAGATAGAGAAAAATGGCTCAGTTTGTTTACAGCATGCTGCGGGTGGGTAAAATTGTTCCGCCTAAGAAGCAGATCCTTAAAGATATTTCTTTAAGCTTTTTCCCCGGCGCCAAAATTGGCGTACTCGGCCTCAACGGTTCAGGTAAGTCGACACTACTGCGCATTATGGCGGGTATCGACACCGAAATTGAAGGTGAAGCGCGCCCAATGCCGGGATTGAAAATCGGTTACCTGCCGCAGGAACCTAAACTCGATCCGAATCAAACCGTGCGTGAAGCGATTGAAGAAGCGGTAGCAGAGGCAAAAAATGCCCTGACTCGCCTCGATGCCGTTTATGCCGCATACGCCGAGCCGGATGCCGATTTCGACGCCCTTGCGAAAGAGCAAGGCGAACTCGAAGCCATTATCCAAGCCCAAGATGCCCATAATTTAGAGTACGTCCTTGAGCGCGCCGCCAACGCCCTGCGTCTGCCAGATTGGGATGAAAAAATCGAAGTGTTATCCGGTGGTGAACGTCGCCGCGTAGCGATTTGTCGTTTGCTGCTTGAAAAGCCAGAAATGCTGTTACTGGACGAACCCACCAACCACTTGGATGCTGAATCTGTGGCGTGGCTTGAGCACTTCCTGCAGGAATATGCTGGTACTGTGGTCGCGATTACCCACGACAGATACTTCCTCGACAATGCCGCTGGCTGGATTTTAGAACTCGACCGCGGTGAAGGTATTCCGTGGGAAGGTAACTATTCTTCATGGCTTGAGCAGAAAGATGCCCGTCTGAAGCAAGAATCAGCCACCGAAAGCGCTCGCCAAAAGACCATTGCCAAAGAATTGGAATGGGTACGTCAAGGCGCCAAAGGCCGTCAGTCTAAGGGCAAAGCCCGTATGGCGCGCTTTGAAGAGCTGAACACTAACGATTACCAAAAACGTAACGAAACCAACGAGCTGTTCATTCCGCCCGGACCACGTTTAGGTGACAAGGTTATTGAAGTGAATAACCTGACCAAATCTTACGGTGACCGCGTATTGATCGACAACCTGTCGTTCTCTGTGCCTAAGGGCGCTATCGTCGGTATTATCGGTGCCAACGGCGCGGGTAAATCAACCCTGTTCCGCATGTTATCCGGCGCAGAAAAGCCAGACAGCGGCAGCATTGAGCTGGGTGATACAGTGCAACTGGCATCGGTTGAGCAGTTCCGCGATTCGATGAATGATAAGAACACCATTTGGGAAGAAATCTCCGGTGGTCAAGACATCATGCGTATCAACAACATGGAAATCCCGAGCCGCGCCTATGTAGGCCGCTTCAACTTCCGTGGTGGCGATCAGCAAAAAGTTATCGGCACTCTGTCGGGTGGTGAACGTAACCGAGTGCATTTAGCCAAACTGCTGCAAGCAGGCGGTAACGTATTATTACTCGACGAACCCACCAACGATTTAGACGTTGAAACCCTGCGCGCACTGGAAGAAGCGATTCTAGAATTCCCAGGTTGCGCTATGGTGATTTCGCATGACCGTTGGTTCCTCGACCGTATCGCGACCCACATTCTGGATTACCGCGACGAAGGTCAAGTGAACTTCTACGAAGGTAACTACACCGAATATTCGGCATGGTTGAAGAACACCTATGGCGCCGATGTGGTTGAGCCACACCGCTTGAAATACAAGCGCATGATAAAGTAAATCTAGAATCTAGAATCTAGAATCTAGAATCTAGAATCTAGAATCTAGAATCTAGAATCTAGAATCTAGACAAGTGTAAATCTGAGGAGTTTAGCTCGAAAGGGTTAAGCTCCTTTTTTATGGCATCCAGTTACGCTATGAGTGCCGTAGACTTTGGCGCTATTTCAAACTGGCACTATTTCAATTCAAGCTGGCAAAGTAGGCCACCAGCATGTCCATCATCACTCTAAGTGCAGGTTGCATGTGTTTGCGGGATTGATACACGCCATACACACCGAGGGACTGAGGTTTAAACTCAGTTAATAAAGGCACTAGCTGACCCGAGTCTAAATAGGGTTTCGCCGCCCATAGCGGTTGCATCGCAATCCCCTCGCCTTCCAGCGTAGCATTGAGCACCACCATGGAATCATTGGCGCTAAAATTCCCATTCACAGGCACATTAAACGCCTGGCCTTGGTTTAACGTAGGATCGGAGTTCAGCGCCTGAGCCTGTTTCGCCCCTACATCGGTTTTATAAAACCGCCACATCACATCACCAAAATAGGAATAGGTTAAACAGTTATGCTGAGTTAAATCCTCGGGATGCAGCACGGCGGCGCGCGCGGCAAGATAACTCGGTGCGGCGCATACCACAGACTCACACTCCCCTAAGCGCCTAGCGATAAGATTGGGATCGAGTTCATTGGTGATGCGAATAGCCAGATCAATTCGCTCGGCGACCAAGTCGACGGTTTGGCTACTCACGTGGAAATTCACGCTCGCCTGCGGATAACTGGCTAAATATTGCTGTACCACGGGCGCTAAAATCTGATGCGCCAAAAACTGGGAGCAACTAATACGTAGCAATCCCCGCGGAATCGCCACAGCGGCGTGGCTTACCGCAGGCACTTCGTTAGCCAGTTCGAGCAGCCGATGGCAATAGTCCAGCACTTGCTCACCCGCGGGCGTTAAGCTGAGGCTACGTGTCGAACGATGCAGCAACCTAGCACCAGACCATTCTTCCATTTCGCTCAAGTAACGGGTCACCATAGAACGCGACATATCTAAGGCATTGGCGGCGCTGATCATGCTGCCGCGCTCAACAATAGTCACAAACACCTTAGCCGCTTCAAGTCTATCCATGATTTATCTCCACTCACATTCAATCACTCACTTTCAATCATTCGAAGGCTCAATGACATACTCGCGTACCCACATAACTAATAACTAATAACTAATAACTGAGAGTGCAATAGTACAGGCAGCCATTCGTCCGATTAATGCAACAAATATGGGCAGATACTCGCATTTATCTATTGATTATTGCAACCTATACTTAACTCACTTTTTGCAGCAGCTGCAAATCAATGAATGCTAAATCGAACCTTTTACTCTTTCACCCTGTGACTATAAGTGAGCCCCAAATGAACACATCGACCTATGCAATACGTAACACAGTTAACGCCACATTGAAGGCCTCGTCTAAAATCAGCCTAGCCGCCACCTTGTTGCTGGCAGGGCTTAGCGCGGTCAATGCTGCGCCATTGCAAGTGAGCCATTTTAATCCGGGCGAAAACAGCATCTTTGCCGTGTCATCGAGCTTTATCAGCGGCGAACACGAAATGATGCTAGTCGATGCGCAATTTCAAAATAACGATGCCCAAACATTGGTCGACACCATTAAGGCCAGCGGTAAAAAGCTGACTCAGGTGTATATCAGCCATAGCGATCCTGATTTCTATTTCGGTTTAGCCGTGATTAAAAAGAATTTCCCCGATGCACAAATCATCGCGACTCAAACCACAGTCGATGCGATTAAAGCCTCAATGGAAGGCAAACTCGCCTACTGGGGACCGATTTTAAAAGATAATGCGCCAAGCGAATTAGTGTTACCTAAGGCGATTCACAGTGACACTTTTACTATCGACGGTGAGCAAGTGATTATCAAAGGTTTTAATGATAAACACCCTAAACACACTTTCCTGTGGGTGCCATCGGCAAAAACCATAACAGGTGGCGTGGAAGTATTTGATAACACGCATGTTTGGATGGCTGACACTCAAACTGCCTCTGAGCGTCAGGAATGGTTAACCCATTTAGATGCAATGGAAAAACTGCTGCCAACCACAGTGATCCCAGGGCACTATTTAGGCAAAGCGCGATTTAATACCCACGCCATCGGTTTTACCCGTGAATATGTAAAAGCCTTTGAAATCGCGGCAAAAGCCTCGAAAGATTCAGCCGAATTAATCCAAAAGATGCTGGCGCTATACCCACAAATGCCAGCCGATGCAGGGCTTGAGATCAGTGCCAAAGTTTACATGGGCGAAATGACCTGGCCTATGTAAGCCCAGCCATATCTATCTAGGCGATTAGATACAAGCAGTTAAGTGCAAATAGTTAAAGACAGGCACGTGAGCGATTGTGTGCCATTTTTTAGCTAAATAACGGTACCAACCTAACTATTTTAATCGATGTTCTCAAAGGGCTTAAGTCGCTAATGTCGCGACGAACTTTAGCCAAAAGGTTTAACTATGACTCAGCCAACAACTCATCCAACTAGCACAACCAGCAGCACAGCAACGGCCAAAGAGCGCACTCTGCACGCCATTATCGACCCTTTATGTGGTTGGTGTTATGCCGCAGCGCCTTTACTCGATGCCGCTGCAAAAGCAGGCTTTACCATTAAGCTCCACGGCGGCGGTATGCTCACGGGCCCAAGACGTAAACAAATCGATGCTAACTGGCGCGACTATGTTATGCCCCACGATCTGCGTATTGCCGAGCTAACTGGACAACCTTTTGGGGAAAACTATTTTGATGGTCTGCTGCGCGATACCACAATCGTACTCGACTCGGCGCCTCCTATTAAAGCCATGCTCGCAGTCGATGCTATGGGTGGCGACAGTTTGGCCTATCTACACTCAGTACAACTGGCCCATTACCGTGATGGTCACAGCGCCAGTGATGAAGGTAATCTCGCAAGGTTAGCCGCTGAACTTGGGCTCGACCCTATAGGCTTTGCGCAGCATTATGCCCAAGGTGAAGACAAGCTATATGAGCATATTGTTGAATCCAGAGCATTACTGAATCTGATGGGTGCCCAAGGCTTCCCTTCAATGGCTATAGAGGATGACAGCAACATCACCGCCATTAATATCAACCGCTTTTATGGCCAACCCGCCCAGTGGTTAAGCCATCTTGAAGCACTGTTTGAGTCGTAATCATGCCAACGCTTAATGGTGTTCCAACAAGCTCTTTAGTGAGTGAGCCTGCTCAGTTAAATCTTATCGAAACAGCAAGGCAAACTGATGCGAATCTTGCACTTGTCAAAAGTACTTACGAGGGACATAGCTCAGCCGAAAATGCTAAAAATCTTGAGCATGCACTGGCAAATGACGCACGCTGGACAGAGGCGGTAGGTTTTCCCTATGCGGGCACTTACATAGGTTTTAGCGCGATAGCCGCCAATGTGTTCGCCCGCCTCGAAAAAGAATGGGATAACTATCGCGTCGATATAGAAGACTATGTAGCCCAAGGCGATAAGGTTTTTGCCTTCGGCACTTATTCAGGAACCTATGTCAAAACAGGCAAACATTTTAGCACCCGAGTCGCCCATTTATGGAAGATACACAGCGGCAAAATCGTCAGTTTCGAGCAGTTTGTTGATAGTTATACCGTCGTCAATGCCATGTAACTGCCAATACCATGTAAAGACAGTCATGCACTATAGACATGCAATGATGGAATAACTGAATAATGAGGCGGGCAAGTTTAATTTAGCCCGCCTCACGACTTGCCGATGATAAGCCTTATCCGTATGATTTAGTATTTTCAATAGGTTGAGCACTTGACATTAAGTACTTAAGATTAAGCACTTGCGATTAAGCGTTTGGATTAAGCGCTTGAAATTGAATTCATCAAGCTGCACGTTCGAAGACTCATCAACTTAAGTGTCTAAAATGACAAAATAAATAACTAAAACAAGAACAAGGATGCGGTCTAATGCAAATCAATTCGATGCCAGTCGGGGCTCACCCAATCATGCTATCTATGACGCGACTTAGCCGAGCCAGCCAATGGATACTCAAGCAACAGAGAAAATTCACGCCCCTGTTATGGCTTGTCACCGCACTCCCCTTTACCTCACTTGCGTTAACCTCACTGACGGCCAATGCAAGTGAAACTGATACAGAGTTAAAAATTCAAGAAAGCAGCATCACCGATGGCCCTTATGTGTTTTTAGATGATGCTCAAAAAGACACAGCCTATTGGATTTGCCAAAGCGAGCTAAAACAAACACCGATTGCGAAGGCGCAGTTAACTCGCCCTGCCAGTTGCGGTGAATTACCCCAACCGCACCTTCATACACAAGCTGTCACGGTTGAGCCAGATACCTTCACCCATGTCAGCAAAATTGTCGCCCTTAGCGATGTACACGGCCAGTTTGATGTAATGATTAACTTGCTAAAAGCCCATCAGATTATCAACAAAGATAACCACTGGGCCTTTGGTGACGGTCATATGGTGATGACGGGCGACATGTTTGACCGTGGTCATCAAGTCAATGAAGTATTGTGGTTTTTATATTCCTTAGACCAAGAAGCCCAAGCTGCGGGCGGACGCTTACATCTACTCATGGGCAATCACGAGCAAATGGTGTTTCGCGGCGACTTACGCTACGTCAACGAACGCTATCAAGTCTCGGCAGATTTACTCAAACGCAGCTACGATGCTCTCTACAACAAAGACACCGAAATAGGCCAATGGCTTCGCAGCAAACATACCTTAGTCAAAATCAATAATATCTTGTTTATGCACGGCGGTATCAGCCCTGAATGGGTCGAGCGTAAATTACATATCAGCGATGCTAACCAACTATTTCGGCAGCATTTAGATGATAAAAAAGCCGATTTGAAGCAAGACGATTTACTCAACTTTTTGTTTTTTACCAATGGTCCAACTTGGTATCGTGGCTACTTTAAAGATGAACTGAAAGAGTCGGATATCGATAGCATACTGAGCTATTTCAAGGTCGATCATATCGTCGTAGGGCACACATCGCAGGAACAAGTTCTTGGGCTTTATCATAATAAAATCATTGCGATAGATAGCAGCATTAAGAATGGTAAATCCGGTGAGCTGTTACTTATCGACGCTGGAAAACTCCGCCGAGGTTTGTATCAGGGTGAGCAGGTTTCGCTATAACCTGCCTCACTACTATCTTTTGCCCCAATACGTGAATGAGCTAGCGCCTTAATCCATGAATGTGCTGGGGCAATAAGGCATGAATGAGCAAGGGTAAAACGGGCGCCCGCCATGGCTCTAAATCGGCATAACGCTCAATCGTATGGCGCTCAATATGCACTCATCTTTATATCCATAAGTTCGCCTGTTCTAATTAACTCTGACTATACTCAAGCCAAGTGCGACTCACCTAAGTGCTGGAGTAGAAATGGGGAAGAAATTACTCACATTATCTAGCTTTTGCTTGTTTCTATTCAGCTTCTATCCCCCTCTGCATTTGCGGGCAGGGAACTCCAATTAGTCGCCACTAACTATCCTCCTTTTTATGCCGATGCTTTACCTGAACAGGGCGGCGTTGCGCAAGTCGTCAAAGAAGCTTTTAAACGCAAAGGTTACACTGCCAGCCTCAAGTTTTATCCCTTCGCCCGCGCGGCTTTACTCGTTAAAACTGGCCAAGCTGATGGCATCATTGGGCTCTGGTATCGTAAAGAGCGCGAGCAATGGGCCCAATATTCTGCGCCTATCCAACCCGTACAAATTGTGTTTTATAAACGTAAAGATTCACCGCTGAGTTTCAGTCAACTTTCAGATCTTAAACCTTTCACTATCGGTATAGGTCGCGGTTACGCTAATCCGCCAGAAATCTTCGCCGCGGGGCTCACCACAGAGGAAGGAAATTCGGATGAGATGAATCTCAAAAAGCTATTTTTAAAGCGTATTGACTTAGTCTTGATTGGCCATAACTTAGCGAGGTATTTAATTAAAAAAGGACCAAGTGAATATGAGGGTGCCTTTGAGCAAATCGGCCAACCCATAGCGACTGAGGTATTTCATTTAGGGATCTCTTTGGCTGTGGCAGATCATCCGCAGTTAGTGACGGATTTTAATCAAGGTTTAGAGAGTATGCGCCGCGATGGACGATTAGCGGCAATTTTAAGCCAATATCCTCAGGTTGAAACGACTCAAGCGCCGATTGAAAAGACGCGAACTGAAGTCCATCCCTAAAGTCCGTCCAGCTTTTAAAAAGCAATAGCAGCACAAAAAAACAGCACAATTCTCGTTGAATTGTGCTCAATGCTCAAAAAACACAATTTCTTTCATTTTCGTTCGCTTACCTTTACAAACTTTTACCCAACTGGCGTACGTTATTCACTAGAATAGCGCCATTAGAGCGATTACCTTTTTAAACTGCCTTTGCGCGAGATAATAATTACAATGAAAAAAACCATTATTGCCATTGCCCTGCTTGCGATTATCGCCACAGCGGTGAGTTTTAGTGATGTCCTTCAAGCGGCTAAACCCGAGAACGCGCCACATCTTATGCGTACCGTTCCTGTGGTCACGGGTGAAGTGATTGAATATCCATTAGCGCAATCTATCTCTCTTATCGGCAAACTCGCGGCTGAACGTGCAGTGATCATTGCACCGCAAGTCACAGGTAAGATTAAACAAGTCGCAGTGACCTCAAACCAAGCGGTGAAAAAAGGCCAATTACTGATCGAACTCGATGATATGAAAGCCCAAGCCGCCGTCGCCGAGGCCAATGCTTTCCTCAATGATGAAAAACGTAAACTCAAAGAATTTGAAAAACTGATCAGCCGTAACGCTATTACCCAAACCGAGATTGACGCACAAAAAGCCAGTGTTGATATCGCCCAAGCACGCTTATCTTCCGCCCAAGCAGATTTACATTACCACTCGCTGATAGCGCCTTTTGCGGGTAATACTGGCCTGATTAATTTCAGCGAAGGCAAGATGGTCAGCATGGGCACTGAGTTGATGTCGCTAGATGATTTGTCCAGCATGCGCCTCGACTTACAAGTGCCTGAGCATTTCCTATCGCAACTGAGTATTGGCATGCAAGTATCAGCCACCAGTCGCGCTTGGCCGAATGAAATCTTTACTGGCAAAATGGTAGCTATCGATCCCCGCGTCAATGAGGAAACCTTAAACCTCAAAGTACGAGTGCTATTTGATAATCCGAAGAAACGCTTAAAACCGGGCATGATGATGTCGTCAACCATCACCTTCCCTGCGATTTCAGCACCTATGGTGCCAGTACAAGCTCTTGAATATTCAGGAACTAAACGTTACGTATACGTAGTTAGCGCCGACCACATTGCCCACCGCACAGAAGTGACACTCGGGGCACGTATCGATAACCAAGTCTTAATCGAAAGTGGTTTAAACATAGGTGACAAAGTCGTGGTACAGGGCTTAGTCAATATGCGCGATGGACTGCAAATCAATGAAGTCACGCTCGATGATAAAGCCTCAGCCCGTGCGACAGAGCTTTCAGGTCCTAAAGCAACGGAGACGAAATAATGTGGTTATCCGATGTTTCGGTTAAACGCCCTGTCGTTGCCATCGTTTTAAGCTTACTGCTATGTGTATTTGGCATAGTGTCGTTCACTAAACTGTCGATACGGGAAATGCCCGACGTCGAAAGCCCTGTGGTCACCATCAGCACCAGTTACTCGGGTGCATCGGCGGCGATTATGGAAAGCCAGATCACTAAGACTTTAGAAGATGAGCTAACAGGGATCAGTGGTATTGACGAAATCACCTCGACCACACGTAACGGTAGCTCACGTATCACAGTTAAATTCCTCCTCGGTTGGAACTTAACCGAAGGGGTCAGCGATGTGCGTGATGCAGTGGCCCGCGCCCAACGCAGGCTCCCAGAAGATGCAAAAGATCCCGTCGTCTCAAAAGACAACGGCTCCGGCGAACCCTCTGTCTATGTGAACTTAAGCTCGAGTGTGATGGACCGCACTCAATTAACGGACTACGCCCAGCGAGTACTCGAGGACAAATTCAGCTTAATCAGCGGCGTGAGTTCTATCAGCATTTCCGGCGGCTTGTATAAGGTCATGTACGTCAAGCTCAGACCCGAACAAATGGCAGGACGTAATGTCACCGCCACGGATATTATTAACGCCCTGCGTAAAGAGAACATAGAAACGCCCGGCGGCCAAGTGCGCAACGACACCACAGTGATGTCGGTGCGTACCAAACGCTTGTACTACACGCCGAAAGATTTTGACTATCTTGTGGTGCGTACCGCCAGCGATGGCACGGCTATCTACTTAAAAGATGTGGCGGATGTGGCTGTTGGCGCACAAAACGAAAACTCGACCTTCAAAAGCGACGGCATAGTTAACATCAGTTTAGGCATTATTGCCCAGTCCGATGCCAACCCTCTGCTCGTTGCCAAAGAAGTGCATAAAGAAGTTGATCGCGTACAAGACTTCCTGCCCGAAGGCACTAGCCTAGTGGTCGACTTCGACTCGACCGTATTTATCGACCGCTCGATTAACGAAGTGTATAGCACCCTTTATGTCACAGGCGCCTTGGTCGTACTCGTGCTGTATATCTTCATTGGACAAGCACGAGCAACGTTAATCCCAGCTGTGACTGTTCCTGTATCTTTGATCTCGGCATTTATCGCCGCCAACATGCTAGGTTATTCGATTAATCTACTGACATTGATGGCATTAATTCTCTCCATCGGTCTAGTGGTCGATGATGCGATTGTGGTGGTCGAAAACATTTTCCACCATATCGAAAAAGGTGAAGAGCCCTTACTCGCCGCCTATAAAGGTACTCGCGAAGTGGGATTTGCCGTTATCGCCACTACGGCGGTACTGGTGATGGTATTCCTCCCTATTTCCTTTATGGAGGGCATGGTCGGGCTACTATTTACCGAGTTCTCCGTGATGCTGGCGGTGTCAGTGCTGTTCTCCTCCTTAGTGGCACTCACACTTACGCCTGTACTGAGCAGTAAATTACTCAAAGCCAACGTCAAACCGAATCGCTTTAATCGTTGGGTCGACAGCGGCTTTGCTCGCATGGAAAGCGTTTATCGTGTCGCCGTGACACGAGCGATTAAATTTCGTCTACTCGCACCGCTAGTCATACTCGCTTGTATCGGCGGCAGCGCTTGGTTAATGCAACAAGTACCGTCACAGCTTGCGCCGCAGGAAGACCGCGGCGTGTTGTTCGCCTTTATTAAAGGCGCCGAAGGCACCAGTTATAACCGTATGACAGCCAACATGGACATAGTCGAAGACAGACTCATGCCCTTGCTAGGTAAAGGTGTGCTGCGATCCTTCAGCGTACAAGCTCCCGCCTTTGGTGGCCGTGCTGGCGATCAAACTGGCTTTGTCATCATGCAGCTAGAAGATTGGGAACACCGCGATGTGACTGCGCAACAAGCCCTTGGAATTATTAGCAATGCCTTAAAGGATATCCCAGATGTAATGGTTCGCCCTATGATGCCAGGCTTTAGAGGGCAATCGAGCGAACCCGTGCAATTTGTACTTGGTGGTTCGGACTATGCCGAACTGTTTAAGTGGGCGCAGATATTGAAAGAAGAGGCTAACGCTAGCCCTATGATGGAAGGGGCTGACTTAGACTACGCAGAAACAACACCAGAACTCATTGTTACTGTCGATAAAGAGCGCGCCGCAGAACTGGGGATCAGTGTCGACCAAGTATCGGAAACCTTAGAAGTCATGCTGGGTGGCCGCACCGAAACAACCTTTGTCGATAGAGGCGAAGAATACGATGTGTATTTACGCGGTGATGAAAACAGTTTCAACAATGTCGGTGATCTGAGCCAAATCTACATGCGGTCAGCTAAGGGCGAATTAGTCACTCTCGATACTGTCACCCATATAGAAGAAATTGCCTCGGCACAAAGATTAAGCCACACCAATAAGCAAAAATCGATCACCCTCAAGGCTAACGTCAGTGAAGGTTACACCTTAGGTGAAGGCTTAAAGTTCCTAGACGCTAAAGCCATTGAATTATTACCTAAGGATATTTCGATTGGTTACACGGGCGAATCCAAAGATTTTAAAGAAAACCAAAGCAGTATCTTTATCGTATTTGGTTTGGCTTTACTGGTTGCCTACTTAGTATTAGCCGCACAGTTTGAGAGCTTTATCAACCCGTTAGTGGTGATGTTTACTGTGCCTATGGGCGTATTCGGTGGTTTCTTAGGACTACTGATCACCAGCCAAGGGATCAACATCTACAGCCAGATAGGCATGATCATGTTAATTGGTATGGTGACTAAAAACGGTATCCTTATCGTCGAATTTGCCAACCAATTGCGCGACCGCGGCTTTGAACTCGATAAAGCCATTATCGATGCGTCATCCCGTCGTTTACGGCCAATCCTAATGACAGCCTTCACCACCTTAGTGGGTGCTGTACCGTTAATTTTCTCGACGGGCGCGGGCTCAGAAAGCCGTATCGCTGTAGGTACTGTAGTGTTCTTCGGAATGGCGTTTGCTACCTTTGTGACCTTACTGGTGATCCCCGCCATGTATCGATTAATCTCGGCCACAACGCACTCTCCTGGTTATGTTGAAGCTAAGCTCGAAGCGGCGATTAAAGCGCAAGAGTTAGCGGCCCAAGAGGTGGCCGCAAAGCAGGAACTCGCACCTAAAGCCTAACGCTTCACGCTTACACAAAATGTAGAAATTACATAAAAAAAGCCAAGGTACTTACTATCTTGGCTTTTTTATTTGCGTCTTAAGCGTTTTTTGCTTTATTGGCTAAGCCTAAAAGTAAACCTAAGCCAACGCAAAGCAGTGCACTTAACGTAATCACAATACCTAAATGGTGGATGATTCCCGCGCCGCCTAAACCTAGCCCCAACAGAATATAATAAAATAGTCCGAAGAGTGCGCCAGCAGAGCCCGCATAGGTGCGGTAGTTTGCCAGAGCCGAGCTTAGTATGTTCGGAATTGCGATACCGTAAGCCATTACAATCAATAGCATAGGGGCTAAAAAGTAAACATTATCCAGCCCTATAATGGTCGATTGGATCAGCCAAATGCCCAGTCCACCGACAAGTGCAATAGCACTGGCTAAGCGAACGAGTTGTGCGCTGGTGTGGCCTCGACCCAGCATTATTTTATTAACATAACTACCAAGGAAAGCACCAAAGCCTAACAGTAAGCCACTAGTACCAAACGCGAGTGTCGATAAGCCTTGCGCCTCAAACATAAATGGCGCCAGTGAAAAGTAGCTAAACCACATTAGGTTAAACGCCGCCACCAACAAGCTGCTCTTAATAATCTCGCTGTCGGTAAGCATCTTAATCGCTAACTCGCCTATCGCGATTTTCTGGGTATGTGTGGGTTTGGTTTCGGGTAAAGATTTTACCGACAAAAACAGCAGCACAATTGCAGAGACCATGAGTGCGGCAAACACACCTTGATATCCCCAATACGCACTGAGGATACTGCCCAATAGCAATCCGATGACAGGGCTTATCCCAAGTGACATTCCCATCACAGAAAAGACTTTGGCTAATTCTTCGCCGCTATAACTGTCACGCATCATAGTTTGGGTAATCACAGAACCCACTGCCGCGCCAAAAGCCGACAATATGCGGGCCAGCAACAACAGGCTAAAATCGCTCACCATCAAGGCTAACGCAGAGCCAATGGCATAACATACTAATCCCGCGAGCATAGCTTTACGGCGACCAATAATGTCGGCTAAGCGGCCCCAGCAAAATACGCCGATAGCAAAAGCAATAAAGTACACAGATAAGGTTTGCGATGCGCCAGCAATCGACACTGCAAAGTGTTCTGCAATATTAGGCAACGCTGGGCTATAGATTGTTTCCATAATTTGCGGAAACATCATTAGCAGCACAGCGAGCCCTAAAGGGAGTTTTATATTCATGATTTTTAGTCCATTTCAGCACTCCAACAAATGAGTTGGTTTACCGAAATGTCACTCCATACTTGTAAAAGATGGCGCAGTATAGATAAAATCCAAATGTGACAACTAACAACACTTAGACAAAAAACATCAAAAATAGGACAAGATGGCCTTTATTCAACCCGAACAACTATTTAATCCAGATCTGCTGGATAATCTGGTTATTGGCATTGCCGCCGATATGGGCGAACACGACTCGGGAATGCATCACCACAGGAAGGCGCAACTGCTGTACGCCCCCACAGGCGTGATGAGATTCACCCTAGCCGATACTCAAATGGTGTTACCGCCAACGCGTGCGGCTTGGTTGCCAGCTGGCGTTAAGCACAGCGTCACCATGCGTAATGTGGTTGCCTATCGCTCACTCTACTTTGAACCAGAAACCGTCACTTTATTGCCCGATAAAGTCACTATTTTCCATGTAAATCCGCTACTCAAAGCCTTAATCGACACTATGTCGTTTTGGCCTTGGGACAAACCAAGAAGCACTCAATACAATGCCTTTTTGCTGCTCTGCGAAGAATTGGGCAATGCCACGGAAGAAAATCTGGCTTTACCCCTCCCACAGGATAAACGTTTAACAACCTGGCTAGCGCAACTACAGCAAGATCAAAAACCGCCAGCCAATCTTAAGGATATGGCAGTAGAAATCGGTGCCAGTGAACGCACAATTAGCCGCATTTTTAGCGCGCAGACGGGCATGGCTTATCAAGCCTGGCGCCAGCAATGGCGCTTACTCGCGGCCATAGAACAATTAGCAACGGGAATCTCGGTGGCGCAGGTGGGCTTTAATTTACAATTTTCCAGCGACAGTGCCTTTATCAGCTTTTTTAAGCAATATACTGGCACCACACCGGCACAATATTTCAAATAAGTACTGGCTCGACTGACTTACAATCGTCGAATCGAGCCTTGTCTCATATGCACTTTCATGACGCTAGCTGCGACGTTAAGCTTTCACCGCTGGCGTGGCAGAAGACTTAAACCAAACAAGCGGTTTTTGACGGCGCGTTAACATGTTTCCGAGCGCGACCAGCAAGAGTCCCACGCTTGAATACCAAGTCCACTGATAATCCTCAAACACGCTCGATACACTTAACGCCACCACAGGGGTAATCACCAACAGATACGCAGCGGCATTAGCGCCAATTCGCTCAACCAAGATCAAATAAGCGGTAAAGCCAACCACAGAGGCGATAACGGCTAAGTAGAACAAGCTGCCAAGATAGCTGGTTGTCAGCGGTAAACTAAAGCTTAAATCTTTAAACCAGATGATCAGCAGTAACGCCGCACTGCCATAGCACATGGCATACGCTGTTGAAGTAAAGGGCGACACATTATCGCGCGAGTTGCGCATACTGATCATGTTACCAATCGAGAAAAACCACGTACCTAGCAGCGAAAACAATAAGCCCCACACTAAATTTTGTGACCACTGAGTCGCGAGCAAGTCAGCACCAAAGAGTAAGCTAATGCCCCCCAGACCGACACCGACGCCTAACCAAAAATTACGACTGGTGGGCGTACCGTAAAAAATGCGGCCATGTATCGCATTAAAAATGGGGGCAGTGGCCATAATTACTGCCGTTAAACCGCTCGCAATATAATGGGTTGCGGTATAAAACGCGATAAAGTTCAAACAAAATAGACACACGCCTTGTAGCGCAAACCAAGGATGCTGCCTAAGCTTTACCGCTTGCAGCTTGTTAAAGGCAAAGCCAATGGCGAACATCAAGAGACTCGCAATCGCAAACCGATAGAAAATCGAGACTTCCGTCGCCACCTCACCGTGCTGCCACTTAATGGCAATCCACGAAAAACCCCACACAAAAATCATCAGCAAATACATCACAGCAGCCATAATGAGTCCCCTACATCTTCATAAAATGCTTAATGAGGCAAACTATACAGCGATGGCTTTCGTCCTTATGTCACCATCTTGTTGGCCATAACACGATATTGCGGTTTTAATCGCGAGCGGACGTTGAGCCACGCCCATAAGTGCGATAATTTGGAAAGACAAAATGCTTAGCCAGTGAGATCACTAGGAACCCATGGAGCCCAAATACATCAGTTTTGATAAATCCGCCAAGACCTGTATTCGTAAACAAGCGATTACGGAGGATTTATCTTGGGCCCATTATCAAAATGCGGGCGAACGTCTGTATTACCAAAATGATGCACAACATACGCTGAGCATGTATCTGGATGGCGGCTACGAAACCCACAGAACCGATATCAAGGCCGACTATGGCGCGCCCAGTAAGTTTTGCCTTATGCCCCAAGGCTGCCAAAGCCATTGGCAACTGGGACAACCGCAGCAGTTTATGCATTTGTATTTTAGCGATGAACATCTTAAAAAATTGGCGGTGCGAGTCTTTGATAAAGATCCACGCCAAGTGCGTTTACCTGAGTTGACCTTTGTCGATAATCCGAGATTAGAGGCGCTGTTTCGGCACCAAGTTGCTGGACTCGATTGGCAGACGAGTGATCACCATCTGATGATGGAACAGGTAACCGACACTGTGCTGGTGACTTTGCTGCAAAGTTCAGGCTTTAATTTGTCGGTTGGGCCAATTAAGGGCGGACTCGCACCTAAAGTGGCCAAAGCGATCAAAGAATTTATTCATTGCCATTCCCATCGGCAAATTTACTTGTCTGAGTTGGCCGAGCTCGCCCAACTTAGCGAGTACCATTTTTGTCGCATGTTTAAATGCCAATTTGCGATGACGCCGCAGGAGTATTTGCTACAAGTGCGCATCGAAAAGGTCAAACAAAGCTTGAGTCATTCAACGCAATCCTTGACCGATATCGCCCTCAATAATGGCTTCGCTAATCAAAGCCACATGGGCCGCTACTTTAAAAAGCTCAGCGGCATGTCACCGGGCGAATATCAAAAATACCATAGAAGCTAACATACGCTTTGGGTTCACCATCTCGACGGCTGAACCCAACACTCTAACATCCTTGAAAACCCCATTGCCTCGATATGCTATAGTGCCCTTAATCCCCTAGCCGCTGGAAAACGCCTTGAAAAAAATCGCTTTATTTGTCGATGTACAAAACATCTATTACACCTGCCGCGAAGCCTATGGTCGCCAATTTAATTATCGTAAACTGTGGCAGCACTTAGGTTATGAAGGTGATATAGCATTGGCCGTGGCTTATGCCATCCATAAGGGCGACGATGGGCAATTGAAATTTCAAGATGCACTAAAGCACATAGGTTTTGAGGTGAAGTTAAAACCGTTTATTCAGCGTAGCGATGGCTCAGCCAAAGGCGATTGGGACGTGGGGATCACCATAGATATTATGGAAGCGGCGAGTGAAGTGGATACAGTGATCTTGCTGTCTGGGGATGGCGATTTCGATTTATTACTGCAAAAAATTCATCAAAAGTATGGGGTTGAAACCCAAGTGTATGGCGTCCCTACCCTAACGGCTAAATCCTTAAGGGATGCAGCGAGCCAGTTCCATCCCATAGATGAGGCGTTATTGCTCTAGTCACAAGACAAAAATGCGGCTACTCATCACACTAACAGCATCAAACACCTTCGCCATATTTAAAGGCCACTTTTTGATAATACAAACAACACACTAGTGATAGGTAATATCCGTATACATAGGGGCGAAGCGTTTTAGAAAGGCATTACGGGTCGATAGCGGAATATGTTGCTCTTTCATCGATTCAATCAAATGGCCGACTAAGGCATCGAAATCCGCTTGAGTAATATTCAATCCTCTATGACTGTGCTGCATACTTTCGCCGTGATACACGCAGCCGCCATCGGCAACCAGACAGAAATGTTCAATGGCACGCTCACGAAATAGCGCAATATCTGTCTCTTGAAAGTGATGCACTATGCGTGGATCAGTGGCAATACGTGCCAGCAAACCATCGACTATCGCCGATACGCCTGCGTTACCACCTAAATCTTGGTATAAGGTTTGATGGCTTGCGGTTTGATGACTAGAGTGAGTTTGTGATGCTGAGGTTTCGATCGTTTGCACCGCACAGCCAGTGAAAACAAACGAAGCGGCAAGAGGTAATAGTTTCAACAATAAACGCCTCATAACGCTCCCTCCACCGACAGATACCAACCCCGTTGCTCTTCAAATCCTGCAATACTGCCCAAATTCGCATAGGCCGTCACCACGGAAAGATGCTTATTGATAAACCACGCTAAAAACACATCTTGCCAATCATCCTCACAGGCAAAAGCTAACTCATCGGGTTTCTGGCGATATTCGATACCCAGTGCCACATTATCCGTCAGCAATACCGCGGCAGAGGCTTCGAGCACAAACTGGTAATCATGATTGGCTTGAGTACCAAAACCCAATAAACCCGTTTGATTCGCCTTGGTCACACGCACGGTCCCATTAAGTAACACATTCCGTCCCGCTATCGCATCAAAAAATACTTTGCTGGCAGCAACATACACATCTAAACCCCAATCATCCCGCGCCCCAACCGCCTGAGGAATCGTAAAGTCATCGACTCTTTTATACTGGGCACCTAAGGTAATTTGCGGCATAGCCGTATAAAGCAGCTCTCCGGCAAGCTTGTATTTTACGCCGAAGATATCTTGGCCTAACTCGCCGCCCATAGTATCCAAATCAAAGGTTTGCCGCGCAACGCTCAGCTCGAATCGATTATCAAAACTCAAAGAAGCACCGATCACTTTCAGCGTAAAATCATCGACATAGACACCCGTCGCCATCGCCGTTGCCGACCATTCACCGCTACTGCCATAACCGTTGATCACGGCCCATGGCACTATGCCACCGCCAGCACTGCCTTCAATCATCGTCCCGCCGCCAGTCGCGACCACACGGCTACCTTCAGCAAACGTAGGAACAGTGCCCAATAGTAAAAATAGGCAAGACAAAGCCTTAACATAAGTCCAAGTTAATGAATTCAACTTCAATGCATTTATGGAAATGTTCACTGGATGCTCCGCTCTCATTCTTTCGACGATGAATCGTTAGTCTAGCGTCTTTGCATATTGACTTGAGTAAACGCGCTTATGTATCAGAGGTATTTGGATGGTTAAACGCCTCGAACCACAGATCAAATTCAGCCGCTTTTAAGGGTTTCGAAAACACGTAACCTTGAATGATATCGCAATCAAGATTGCGCAATATCTCAACACCTTCTTGTTCTTCAACGCCTTCGGCTACTACGGTAAAACCTAAGCCATGGATCAATTTAATACTCGTATCGACTATCATCACATCTTGGCTATCCGTGAGCATGTCTTTGATAAAGCTGCGATCAATTTTCACTTCATTAACAGGTAAAATTTTCAAATAGGCTAATGATGAATGACCTGTACCAAAATCATCAATGGCAACAGACACGCCCATGTCACGGAATCGCTGTAATACACTCACCACTGTCAGTGCATCTTTCATCACGGCGCCTTCAGTGACTTCGATACAGAGTGCACCGCTTGGCAGATTATTATCTTTCAGTAAAATGGCGATTTGATTTGGTAAGCGAGTATCGACTAAATCATGGGCCGACAGGTTAATAGCCAGTTTTAGCACTATACCCCGCCGCTGCCATGTCACTAATTGCTGAATTGCCTGCTTCAATACCCACTGGCTAACAATATCAATGTTGCCTGAATTTTCAGCCAGTTGAATAAATTCATCGGGCGGAATAAACCCTAGCGTAGGATGTTGCCAGCGGATCAATGCTTCGGCGCCAGTGCACTGGTTTAGGTGTAAATCCACTTTAGGTTGGAACACTAAATACAATTGGTTTTGCGCTAAACCTATAGGCAAATCACGGATAATCGTCAGCTCACGCTGATACTTTTCATCGGCGCCTTGACGATAACTGACAATACGTTGCTCTTCGAGACAGGCTTGATTGAGGGCAATTTCGGCGCGGCGCACTAACACATCGATATCAGCACCATTACCATCGATTTCAAGTAATCCCGCACGCACGGTAAGAGAGATGTTTGAGCCTTGGATTGGAAATGGCGACTCCAACATATCCAATGATTTCAGCAAATGCTCGGGGCGGATCCCTTGACTGTAAAGGAGTAAAAATGAGTCACCATCTAAACGCGCCAGTAAATCCGGTGTCGGTGCTAATTGCTCTAGGCGACGAGCAAAAAGCAGTAATAAAGTATCGGCGTTGGCAAAACCAATAATATCGTTGATATGGCGGAAATGTTTAATATCTAACAACACCATAGCACCGGATAATTTATCGTTAAGATCCGCCAAATGCTGTTTTGCGGCAAAACGATTGAGTAAACCTGTCAAGCTATCGTGGCGAGATTGGTAGACTAAATCCTTTTCCCGCGCTTCAATATCATCGCGCATTAAGGATAAACTCTTAGCCAACACCCTCAGCTCTGCTGGCGCACCTTGAATATTGGCAGGCTGCTTACCTTGACCGATTTTACGGGCATAATTCACAAGTTGATGCACGGGTTCAGTCAAACTGCCCGACAACCAAATCGCAATCGCAATCGCCAGTGCTAAGGTCAAAGCAAAAATTAGCAGCATATTATTGCGTAGTTGCTGATAACTTTGCTGCCACTTAAGGTTTGATTGATGTAGTAGCGCTAATTGGCTGCCGTTGTGATCATAAAGTTTGATGCCCATAGACAGATGATCTACGGGAATACTTTCACTAGGCATTTTCAGCAAGCTAGGCAATAAGCTCGCCTGCTCAATTACGCTTAACTTTTCATTATCTGATAAGGTTGAAGCGATTTCAGTGCGGCCCGTTGCCTGATTGACAAAACTCACATCGATGCCCGTAATAGCTTTAGCTTGTTGGGCGACCTTCTCATCTAATAGAAACCCCATGCCAACCCAAGCGATTAAGGTCGGTGCCTTCACCGGCTGCAGCACAAACTGATAGCTAGCGTGATCAAAATTAAGGATAGCTAACGCATTATGATTGCTGGTGGTCATATTAAATAAGGATTGAATATCATCCTGAGTGAGTCCGGGCAAACTCGAGGTCAAGAGCTCCCCTTTAGGTGATAACAATACAGCGGCGTCGGCACCAATACGAGAGCCGTGATTAGATAACACTGACTCAATGGTTTCTTGCTCACCAGTAGCAATCGCGCGCTTAAAACCAAAATCGGCACTGAGTACGGACAAACTTTGACTGAGCTGAATACCGCGATTCGATAACACTTCGAGAAACACATTCGCGCCAATATCGAGGCTTTTCTGTTGCTGTAAAAAGTTATCTTTTTCGGTCGCTGTCAACACAGAAAATGCTGTGGCAAATTGCACTAACGTCAGCACAATAAAGAAAACTAAAATCAGCCGAGCGCGAAAACTATTTAGCATGTAATGGCTTACCTTCAGAATCGTAGTGACCAAATCCCGACGGCGGAGCCGACGGTTTAGCTTGACGCTCAATGTCTAAGGGCAGGCTGAGTTGATTAGGACCATTAACTATCAGTAAATCCGTTGGCTCTGATGCCGCCTTCTGCCATGGATGCCAGCGCTTAACTTTATATTGACCGGCGGTAAGTCCCTTAAACTGGATCTCACCTTTTTCGTCCGTCACAGCGACAATAGGGCTATCTGCCACATAGATAAATGCCTGCATATAATCGTGAATATTACAGCCAAGCGCGACCAAACCGGGTTTATCGAACTGAATCGGCGCTTCGGCCTGACCCACATACAATTTAAGTTCGAAAGGTTTAGCTTCTGAAAAAGAATACACATGGTGGCGAGTACGATCTAAGTTGGGAAAATCCACCTTTGCACCTTTAGGCACCGCCAGCACAAAGGGGATAAAGGTTCGATTTTTTTGCGACATTTCATAATGCCCGATAGGTATTGCATTATCGGGCATCACTGCAGGGATCAGCTCCACAACAGTATCGGCAATGGCCTGTTGTTGCAGATCTACTACATTAATATTGAGTTCAGCAGCCATGACTTGAGGCGTGAAATAGATCAAAACGCAAAGTACTAACGCATATAAAACGCGATATAGGATCATCCGTTACCTCGGGCATAGTGATGCAAGGTCAACAAGTACCTTAGCTGAGTTCTGCGTAAAAAAACGATCTAGATTCATCTAGCATTGTACATTACTAATATATTGAATAATCATCAAATTATATAGAAAAGTCGTAAAACAGTAACCATTCTAATCATACTGTGATAATGACGCGCTCAAGTGGCAATAAGTTATAAGCTAACAGAATGGTTTGGTAATAGTTATTCATTGTTTCTTATTGATGATCCAGAAAATACCAACGATATTCCTCATTTCTGGTTTTAGTTTTAATCTGGCGAGCAATACCATCACTAAGCATCAATTGACCTAATGTTAATTAACCCCAGCTAAAGATAGTCAAATCTAATCGCTCTCGCCGTGAATAAACAAAAAAGGCCTACTCAATGTAGACCTTTCATGTGTTTTTCAACTAGAAAACAAGCTTAACCGACTGTTATCTCTTTATGCTCATCGGCTTTTTTACCGCCCCTCTTCGCTAAGGCATAGTAAAACAGTGGCGTTAGGATAAGACCAAATACAGTCACCCCAATCATACCAGCGAATACTGCCACGCCCATGGCTTGGCGCATCTCGGCGCCCGCACCAGTGGAGAACACCATAGGCACTACTCCCATAATAAAGGCGATAGATGTCATCAAGATAGGACGTAAACGTAATCTTGCTGCCTCTAATATCGCCTCCATAGGTGCCATACCATGGTCTTGTTTCTCTTTCGCGAACTCGACAATCAAGATAGCGTTTTTAGTCGCCAGCCCCACCAGCACTATCAGGCCAATTTGGGTGAAGATATTATTATCACCACCATAAATCAGCACACCACTGAGGGCTGAAAGTAAGGTCATTGGGATGATTAAGATAATCGCCAATGGCAAGCTTAAGCTCTCGTACTGGGCGGCTAGCACCATAAACACTAAGATGATCACCAGCGGGAAAACCAAAAGACCCGTATTGCCCGCGAGAATTTGCTGATAAGTCAGCTCGGTCCACTCATAAGTCATACCATTAGGTAACGTTTCAGCCAAAATTTTCTCAATCGCCGCCTGCGCTTGGCCTGTACTCACTCCTAGCGCTGGACCACCGTTAATTTCAGCGGTCGTGAAACCGTTATAGTGCATCACTCTGTCTGGGCCTGAACTTTGGCTGACGTTGATGAACGAACCCAGCGGGATCATGTCACCATTCAGATTCGGCACCTTTAGCTGACTTATCTGTTGCGGACTTTGGCGGAACGCCTCGTCGGCTTGCATATTCACCTGATAGGTTCGACCGAACCGATTGAAGTCGTTGACATAGGTCGAGCCCATATAGGTTTGTAATGTCTGGAAGATTTGATCGAGCGACACTGCCTGCTGTTTCGCTTTAGTCCGATCGATATCCAGTTCAAGTTGCGGCACATTCACTTGATAGCTAGAGAAAACTCCAGCTAACTGAGGATCGGTCCACGCCTTGTACATCACTTGTTGGGTCACCTGATACAAGGCCTCATAACCAAGGTTGGCTCTGTCTTGAATTTGCAGACGGAACCCTCCTATGGTACCGAGGCCTTGCACAGGTGGCGGCGGGAAGATGGCAATAAACGCGTCTTGAATAGCAGCAAATTGCTGATTCAATTGTCCTGCAATGGCATTCGCCGACAGTTCAGGACTGGTACGCGAGTCAAAATCATCGAGCGCAACAAACACCACGCCTGAGTTAGGACTATTGGTAAAACCGTTGATGCTAAGGCCAGGGAAGGCAATCGAGTGCGCTACTCCGGGGTGATTTAGCGCAATCTCAGACATCTTCTTGATCACACTATCCGTACGTTCAAGGGATGCCGCATCGGGCAACTGGGCAAAGGCCACTAAATACTGTTTATCTTGGCCGGGCACATAACCCGTTGGTGTATTGGCAAATTGCACTCCCGTTAACGCCACCATGCCTAAATACACTAGGCCGATAATGCCGCCAAAACGGATCACCTTACGCACTAACCAGCCATAACCATCGGATGCACGGTTAAATAAACGATTAAAAGGCACAAATAACCAAGCACCAAACAACTTATCCATTAGACGGGTTAAGCCGTCCTTAGGTGCATCATGACTCTTGAGTAACAGCGCCGATAATGCCGGACTTAAGGTCAGTGAGTTAATCGCCGAGATAAAGGTCGAGATAGTAATAGTCAAGGCAAACTGTTTATAGAACTGCCCGGTTAAACCGCTCATAAAGGCCGTTGGAATAAACACCGCCGCCAGCACTAAGGTGGTTGCCACAATAGGGCCAGTCACTTCCTTCATCGCCTTTTGCGTTGCCTCTACTGGGCTTAATCCTGCGGCAATATTACGCTCGACGTTTTCGACCACGACGATGGCATCGTCAACCACTATACCGATGGCGAGCACTAGCCCAAATAGCGACAAGGCGTTTAACGAGAAACCGAGCAAATGCATAAAGGCAAAGGTACCGACCAAAGACACAGGCACGGCCACCAGCGGAATAATCGATGCGCGCCAAGTTTGTAGGAATAGCACCACCACTAACACCACCAGCAACACGGCTTCGAGCAGGGTTTTTACCACAGCTTCAATCGAGCCACGCACGAACACTGTTGGGTCGTAAACGATTTCGTATTCGAGTCCTTCAGGGAATCCTTTAGACAGCTCAGCCATTTTGGCGCGCACATCGTCGGAAATCTGAATCGCGTTAGAACCCGATGCTTGGAATACAGGAATAGCGACCGCATCCTTATTATCGAGTAAAGAGCGCAGCGCATAACTCGTTGCACCGAGTTCCACCCGCGCGACATCTTTAAGGCGGATCACTTCAGCATTCTGACCAACTTTGATGATGATATCTTCAAATTCAGACAGTTCAGTTAAACGACCTTTAACGTTAATTAAAAGTTGAAAGTCAGCACTGCCACTGGGCTGCGCGCCTAAACTGCCCGCTGCTGCCTGTTGGTTTTGCTCGCGCACGGCAGCAATAATGTCTGCGGGTGATAAACCCAGCGCCGAGACTTTATTGGGATCGAGCCAAATTCTCAGGCTGTATTCGCCGGCGCCAAACAAACGTACCGCGCCGACACCGTTAATCCGTGCGAGCTCGTCTTTAACGTTTAACGCCGCATAGTTAGACAGATACAACATGTCGTAACGGTTATCCGGCGATAACAAATGCACCACCATGGTCAAGTCTGGCGATGATTTTTCGGTGACTATACCTAAGCGCTGTACTTCCTGCGGCAGACGGGGCATAGCGCGATCCACTCGGCTCTGCACTTGGGTTTGTGCCTTATCCACATCCGTGCCAATCGCAAAGGTGATAGTCAAGGTCATGCGTCCATCGGACGTCGCCTGCGATGACATATACAACATGTCTTCGACGCCGTTAATTTCCTGCTCCAGCGGTGAAGCCACTGTTTCGGCAATCACTTTAGGATTTGCGCCAGGATAATTAGCAGTGACCACTACCGTTGGTGGCACTACCTCTGGATATTCGGTAATAGGCAACTGCCAAACGGCAATCGCCCCAGTGATAAGAAACAGCAATGACAGTACGGCTGCAAATATCGGTCTTTTAATGAAAAATTGCGACAACATAGTGTGTTATTCCTTAACCGCGGCTCGCCGTTTCGACCGCTTGCGCCGTCAAATGCTCTTGATTTTTATCGAGTATTAACTGGGCTTGGCGCAGTGCCTCGAGCTTGTCGCTGTCGACCATGTCCACTATGTTTGGCTCAATTTGCATCTTAGGACGTACGCGTTGCATACCATTAACGACGATCTTGTCATCGGCCATCAAGCCTTGGGTTACAATGCGCAGTCCTTGGACTTTTTCGCCTAAGGTCACACCGCGATATTCGACCGTGCCATCATGAGCGACGACCAGCACAAACTTATTATTGAGATCTGTGCCAACCGCTTTATCGTCAATCAAGATCCCCTCATAGGCGCCACTGCCCGCAGTACGAAGACGCGCAAACAAGCCTGGCAATAGGTTATTGTCTTCATTGTTAAAAGTCGCACGAACTCGAATAGTACCCGTCTGCTTATCCATCGCATTATCCACAAAGTCGACCATGCCAATATGGTGATAATCGCGCTCATTGGCTAAAGCCATGTAAACAGGATTATCGCCAGCACGGGGATCGTTACGTTTGTTCTGCGCGGTTAACTTCACGTATTTAAGGTAGGTTTGCTCGTCCACATCAAAATAGGCATACATGCTGGCGGTAGAGACTAAGCTGGTCAGCACACTCTGCCCTGCGGTGACATAGTTACCCGCAGTGACGTTAGCGTAGGATACGCGGCCATCAATCGGCGCTTGCACTTGGGTATAAGCTAAATCAAGCTCGGCGCGCATGAGTGCTGCTTTCACCGAAGCGACTGCGGCTGCAGTCTGACGTTTATTCGACTCACGGGTATCGAGTAATTCGGCCGAGACCGCCTTTTGGTCAAATAACTTATATGCCCGTTCAAAATCATTAGTGGCCAGTTGCTCAGCAGAGAGTGCGCTAGCAAGATCTGCTTTTAACCGGGCCACTTCCACTTCAAACACGCTTGGATCGATGCGAAATAACACTTCGCCTTTTTTCACTAAGGCGCCTTCTTTAAAATTTACTGAGTCGATATAGCCCGACACCCGCGGGATAAGGGTGACACTTTCTGGCGCCTGTAAACGACCGGTAAACTCATCCCATTCGGTGACTCGCTCATGCAATACCTGAGCGACATCCACCTTAAGCGCACTCGGTGCAGGTCCCTGCTGCGCTATTTGCTCACCACAAGCTGAAAGGACGAAAGCAGCCACAGCCGTTAACATCATTATTCGTAAAGGTTTGTTACTCATCATATTACTATCCTCAAAGTGGCGGGCATTTCACGCTGTTCGAACCACACACATGCAGCTGTGTTACAAACCAAACCAATTAAATACCGACTGGTAAAAAATATTCTGTACTGAACGGTAATATATAGCGTAAAATGATGCTGTCAACAAATTTATGTACCGAACGGTATTTAATTAAAAGTGTGCACTTACCCTAGGCAGGCAATGCGTCCAGAGGCAAAAGGCTACGAGTTTGAACTGCAAAGCATTTTGATGAATATTGAAGCAAACACTGACTAACGCAGATAACATGCTGAACTTAGGTGACACCTTGAATGACTAAGTAGACATATCCCCCTAAGTCCGTCATCAGTGGCAAGTGTGGCTGGACAGGGACTAAACCCATGTCTATCCTAGGGGCAATTGAGAATTGAGGAGCCTAATGATGTCAACCGTCACCCAGACGCCCTGTGTTGGTCGCCCACGAGCTTTTGACACAGACGATGCATTAGCAAAAGCCTTAGAAGTCTTCTGGCTTAAAGGTTTTGAAGGTACATCGTTAACCGATCTCACCCAAGCTATGGGCATTAATAAACCTAGCCTTTATGCCGCCTTCGGCAATAAAGAACAGTTATTTCTCAAAGCGATAGAATTGTATGAACAGCGCCCCTGTGCGTTTTTCTATCCCGCGCTTGAGCAGAAAACCGCCTATCTGGTGGTCGAGTCAATGCTACTCGGTGCGGCAAGCTCTTTGGTGGATAAAAGCCATCCACAGGGATGTTTGATTGTTCAAGGGGCACTGACCTGTAGTGAAGCAGGACAAGCGATTAAAGATACTTTGATTAATCGTCGCCGCGACGGTGAAATAGCCCTGTGCGAACGACTGCAACGCGCCAAAGATGAAGGTGATTTGCCCGCTGACGCCGATCCCTTGCTGCTTGCCCGCTATATAGGCACTGTCTTGCAAGGTATGGCCGTTCAAGCGACCAGTGGAATTTGCCCGAATGAACTGCGCAAAGTGGCCGAACTAGTGCTGGATAACTTTCCGCGTAATAATTAATCCTGATTCACTAATCCTGATCCACAAAAACTAAACCCCAGTAGAGTACTCACTTAACTGGGGTTTTATTTATGCTTTGCTTTATTTCTGTCCAACCATTTACTTCTGTCCAACCAAGAGTTCTCTAAACAGTTGTCTGAGTCGTTTCAATAATGGCAGGCTGCTTTTATCTTGATGCTGGATCACATCGACGTTTGCATGCCAGCCTATCTGCTCAAATTCTATGGGGACGCGAGTTAAGTTACCCGATGAAACTAAATTGGACACCATATGCTCGGGCAATAGACACCAACCATGGCCCTGTAATGCGAGCTCCAATAACACGTAATAGTTATCGGCATACCAAACATCAGGACTGAACGCCTGCTGAAAACTACTGGTTTTAGTATTCCGTGAGCGGATGAGTAATTGTCGATACAGTCGCAATAAGTCCATGTTCGGTGCAACTGATTTTGCTAAGGGATGCGAACTCGCCACATAAAGATCGAATTGAATCACCCCAATACTCTCAAAATCTATACTACTTGGCATAGATAATTCACTAAAAATCAATCCTGTAGATGCTCTTCCCGAATGCACCATGTCGATAATATCTATGCTTGAGGCACTGAGAAACTCGAGTTCGATATTAGGGAAATCACCTTCTAACAACCGAATAATTTCAGATATTCTCTGTATCGGAATGCCTTCATCCATCGCAAGGCACACTTCTGAAGATTGACTACTGAAGAGCGATAAGGCGGTATGTTTGAGCCTACGATGTTGAAGAATCGTCGCTCTTGCGTAGGGCAGTAATTTACTACCTTCGGCCGTTAATACCGGATAACGACCCGAACGGTCAAATAACTCAACCCCACAGTCAATTTCAAGATTCATCACATGCTGGCTAATCACGGATTGTGCTTTCTTAAGTTGCCTTGCAGCATTCGAAAATGAACCCGATTCTACGGTTTCCATAAAGGCTTCGAGTTGTTCGAGACTAAACATATCGCTTTTACCGATACTATCTAACTATAACTTATCCCTATACTAGATAAAATTATGGCCATAGTCACATTAAATGAATGGGAAATAGCCATGAAAACGACAGAACGTATCTTTAACGCCTTACTCTTTGAAGCGATTGCACTCGCTATTATTATCCCCTTTTCTGCCCTTATATCAGGCAAGGGAACCAGTGAACTTGTCATAGTTGGTATCGCTTTGAGTCTTTATACCGTGGTATGGAACTACTTCTACAACCTAGGATTCGACAGGGTATTTGGGGCAAATCGAGAGCAACGCACTTTGAAAACCAGAATACTGCATACCTTTGGATTTGAAGGGGGACTTATTTTCATTAGCATACCGACCATCGCCTGGTTTCTACAGATAGGTTGGTTGGCAGCCATGGGCTTAGAAGCGGTTTTTTTGATCTTTTTCTTCTTCTACAGCACCCTATTCCATTGGTGCTATGACAAGTATCAGCCCTATAAGACTTGGTTTACTATGCAAGCCACTAAGGTCAAATAGCGCAGCTAAGATCAACACACATCACCATCAAACGAACCTCACTAAGCAATTTAGCGATTCGTTTGATGGCAACATTGAAACTTATCCATTTCAATTTCTTCTACTTAGCAAGAAAGCTAAGCCAGTTCATGTGTTGCCCAGCGTAAAATTCCCCTTAAACACAGTACATAAAAATAATAGACCCGCACACAGTAAACTGAGGTTGTTGAAATATCCTATAAACGTCACAAAAGGACTAACTATCAGTAATTAATATTCAAATCATTAGTCTAGATATAATTCTTTATGCTATAAAAGCCATATATTAAGCGGGGAGATGGAAGCAAAATGCGCGCAGGGAACAGAATGAGGCTCAGGATGCAGCAGGCATTAAATTTGCCGTCAGCATTGATACTTAGCATCGTTTTATTGCTCGTATCCATTATTTGTAACATAGCACTCGCTAAAGAAAGCAATGCAATACAAGCAGAATCGCAACCTCAAGCCATAACCTTAGCCGCAGAAGACAGTTGGCCACCTTTCGCCAATCAGTTTGGTCAAGGTATTTCCCATCGTTTAATCCAAGCCGCATTTAAACAGTCGCATATTGAAGTGAATAGCTTAGTTGTACCCTACTCCCGCGCCTTAATGATGGCGGAAAAAGGTGCAGTTGATGGGGTGTTTAACGTCACCCGCGAGAACAGTACTGAGCAACGCTTCATCTTTGGAAACACCCCATTATTTATCGCCACGGCTTCTTTTTATCAAAAGAAACAAAAACCTATTCTGGCAGACAATAAATGGGCGCTACCTAAAGGCACCGTTATCGGCGTGATTAAAAGCTATGAATATGGCGATGAGTTTCCCAAATTAGTTAAACAGCAACAGCTCAATATCGTCACCGTCGCCAACCAACAACAGCTCATCAATTTATTATTGATTGGTCGCATAGATGCCGCCTTGATGTTCGACTTAGTCGCGAAGGAAAACCTGAAAAAAATGGGGGTAGATGATGAGATTATTCCTGCATTTGCTAACCACAGCAGCGATATTTTTTTGGCCTTCTCGAAAGGAAATCCACAAGCACAAACCTTAGCAAGCCAACTCGACGCTGGCTTATCACAGCTAAAAGCCACAGGCCAATACGACAAACTGCTCTTAGTCGCTGACTAATCCACTATCGCTACAAGCGAATGATAGATTACCGCTGCGAGCGAATGATCTCTTGATTCACCCAATATAACAGTTGCTTAATAGCCTTCGACAGGATCTGATTCTGGCGCACAATATAACCTAAACTCGTAGTAGGGAATTGCGGTAGAGGAGTGACTTTAGTGGTGAGATTCGCCTTAGTGTAAACCGAAAATTCCGGTACGATAGCCACACCAAATCCCGCCTCAGCCCAATCGATTTGCGCGTCAACACTGCCGACTTCCATTATTCTGTAATTCGATAAGTTCAGCGACGGCAATGCGGGATCTAACAATTCGCGGGTTCGCGTATCGTGTCCTAATAAAATCAACGTCGGTTGCTCGGCTAAGGGCGTATCCACAGAGGGTTTTGCCTGCTGCCATTGCTGTAAATTATCTCCGATTGCACACCATTTAATCTGTTGTAGCTCAGTAAAATGCAGTGGCTGACTTTCCTTCTGCGCAATCACAAACCCTAAATCGGCCTCGGCATTTTTCACCAATTCAGAGGCTTGTGATGAGGTTGTGTTGAGCAGTGAGAAATCTATTCCCGGAAACTCCGCCTTAAAGAGCTGAAACGGCTGGATCAACAATAACCGCGAGATAATGTCGCTGGCGGCAATGGTCAAGGTGCCTTGGCTAAGGTCATTAATCGCATTGAGATCCGCCTGACAAATTTGCAGCTCCATTAACGTCTTCTGACTGCTCTCTAACAGGCGAAATCCCGCTTGCGTTAATCGAAAGGGATTACGGTCAATCAACTTGACTCGAGTGCTTTGCTCTAACTGCTTAATATGCAAGCTAACATTGGGCTGCGTCATGTGCAGCGCTGTGGCCGCTTTCCCAAAATGCTTGTATTCAGCCAAAGTCACGAAGGTCTTTAACCAATGGATATCGAGCATCACGTCACCTTTTGCAAAGTATTAGAGTTAATGATAGCCAATGATATATGAAATTCTTATTGGGATGATAACCATAATTAATTTCTCTTATTCAAATGACGGGTCTAGCATAGCGTCTTAATCAATGAGGAGATGTTGTTATGCCGTCGATCGTGGTTGTGGGTGCAAATTGGGGTGATGAAGGCAAAGGCCGCATCGTAGATTATTTAGCCGCGGATGCCGCTGCCAGTATTCGCTTTCAAGGTGGTAACAACGCTGGCCATACCGTCGTCAACGACTATGGCACCTTTAAATTACACCAATTACCAAGTGGCATTTTCAACCCTAACTGCGTTGCAGTTTTAGGCCCTGGCATGGTGATCAGTCCTGAAAAACTCAGTGTAGAAATTGCTGAAGTGCAAGCGGCTGGCATTGAAGTCAAATTATGCATTTCTGACCGTGCTACCTTGTGCTTACCTCTACATGCATTAGAAGATACCTTAGAAGAACAACGTCTTGGCGACCTCGCCTATGGTTCAACCCGTCAAGGGATTGCACCAGCCTATGGCGATCGCGTGATGAAAAAAGGCATTTTAGTCGGCTGGTTAAACCAACCTGAAGTGCTGCAAGAGCGTATTCAATTTATGCTCGACTGGAAATTACCGCAGTTAAAAGCACTTTATCCAAGTTGCGATTTTAATCAAACCGCCGCCGAAATGACCGCATGGTTATTAGAAGTGACGGCACCTTGGCGTCCGTTTATTTGTAACGTGACAGAGCCATTAAAAGCATTACAAAAACAAGATGCGAGCTTACTGTTTGAAGCGCAATTAGGTGCTGGCCGCGACTTAGTCTACGGCGAATATCCTTATACCACATCTTCAAACGTGACTGCGGCTTACGCGGGTATCGGCAGCGGTTTACCAGCTCTGCGTCCAGAGCGCGTAATTGCTGTCGCGAAAGCCTTTAGCTCATCAGTCGGCACAGGTACGTTAGTGACCGCAATGGAAGAGCAAGACGCCTTCCGCGAAAATGCCAACGAGTTTGGTGCAACGACAGGCCGTCCACGTGACATGGGTTACTTCGACGCTGTTGCCACCCGTAATGGTGTTGAGCTACAAGCAGCAACCGAAATTGCCCTGACTAAGATTGATTGTCTTTCTGGTATGAAAGATCTGAAAATCTGTGTTGCCTATGCTGGTGAACACACTGAGAACCCAATTTGGCCACAAACTGCTGCGTTAAGCCCAGTGTATGAGCAAATGCCAAGCTGGAGCGAAGATATTACCGGTTGTCGCACCTTCGAAAGCCTGCCAGTCGCCGCACAACAATATGTTGAACGTATTGAAGACTTAATGGGTGTGCGCGTTAGCATGGTTTCTGTTGGGCCAGAGCGCGATCAAATGATCATTCGCTAGTAAACAACGTTTACCCTACAAAAAAGCCATATTCGCCTCGGTGAATATGGCTTTTTACTTTGATATGGTTTGTCATTGAAGAATCACTCAAGACGTTGATAGCGATGACTCGAATACCCCATATTCAAATATCACCACTAAATGAAATGGCATTACTCTTCGAATACGTATTTATCTATCATACCGACCATACGACCAATTTCTGGTTTAGTAATGGTATCGTTAGCACCTAATGCCATCGCCTTTGCGCGGTTATCTTCACTCATTAAAGAGGAAAACATCACAATGGGCATTTGTCGATACGCCTTGGATTCTCTTAAGCGTTTCACCAAATGCATGCCATCCATGCGAGGCATCTCAACATCCGTAATAATGGCGCTGACAAAATCAGAGATCGAAGCATTATCTTGGTCAGCAAGATTCTCAAATTCCATTAGCATTTCAAGGGCATCACCACCATCTTTGGCTGTGATAATGTTGTAACCTGCGCTGCGAAGGGTATTTTCGATCATCTTACGAATAAAAGCGGAATCATCGACAATTAAAATCGTTTTCGCTTCACGTTTCGCCAGCATTTTATCATTGATCAGTACACTTCTATCGAGCGTGACATCGTACTTATCCATACTCAGTTCAGGATTGATATCGGCAATAATCTTCTCAAAATCCAATATCATAATGAGCATGCCATCACGGCGCACTACGGCAACGACACAATCATTTTCACCCGCTTCTAAAAATTGACTCGGCGATTCAACTTGCTCCCACGACACTCTATGGATGCTACGAACACTATCGATTAAAAATCCATTAATCATCTTATTAAAATCAGTCACTATGACCACTTTGTGGGTTAAATCCTCTGGTGTCGATATTCCGAGCCAACCGGCAAGATCGACCAAAGGAATCAACTTTTCTCGCAGCGAGAACACCCCAACCATGTGCCGCTGGGCATTGGGATAATCTGACGTTTCTGGCACCCTAATTACTTCTCTCACTTTGGCGACATTAATACCGTAATGGCACACTTTATGGCCACCATTGGGAAGTGTCTTATGTAGATGAAACTCAATAATTTCGAGTTCATTTGTGCCACTCTCTGTCAATATTTCTGATTTTTTAATTTCGCTCATATAAAGCTCTCAACCTAGCAAATCAACGTAAGAAAGGGATTGCAGTTATCAGTATAGGAAGGGATTAATGAATTAGGCACGATAGTGTGATTTTACTGCCTGATTAGCGTGATATTTTTTGGGTAACAAGCATTTTATCTATAAGCAGAAAAGCGTCCCATAATCGAATCTAATGACGATTTCAGTCGTCACATTGTCAATCATGTCCAGATTAAGCATCGCCGTTGCCGACCTAAAGTAGTCTGCAGATTTCCCTTAACAGCGCTTTTGCCTCTCCGCATTAGAGGTTTTGTTTTAAGAGATAAGCCGCTAAACTATCGCGCAATAAAACTATCTAGCATAGCCGTAGCCCATGCCGCAATTTAGCCCGACCTTTTCTTTCCCAGTGCAAATCTACTATGAAGATACTGATTTTTCTGGCGTGGTGTATCACCCCAACTTTTTGAAATACTTCGAGCGAGCCCGTGAGCATGTGATTGGTGCTGAGCGTTTAAGTGCATTATGGCAACAAAACCAACTGGGTTTTGCTGTGTATCGTAGCGATATGCTATGCCATGAGGGGGTGGAATTTGCCGATATTATCGATGTACGGACTAAATTTTACTTTGAGAGCAAGTATCGCACTGTGTGGCTACAGGAGATTTGGCGCCCGCAGGGCAAAAAGCCTGCTGTCACTGCAACCATTGAAATGGTGTGTATGAATCAAGCCCGTCAATTAGCGCCTATGCCGGCAGAGTTAATCGCCATATTAAGTCTTGGTTTCACATCAAGCGAATAAAGCTAATACTCTTACATACAAGTACACGCGCGATTTCCCGAGCTTATTTCGACATAAGCAAAGGCAACAAAAATCACTCAAGCGATAACTGGACAGTATTAAGGCTCAACTGCAAGCCTTAATACTCTTGATTTAACGAGCATTTGATTTGACGAGCATTTGATTTAACGAGCGCTTACTTTAATGAGCACAAAGTTTAGATTGTATTATGTAGTTGGGCCCAGTTCATTTCGAGTTCGGCGGCACTCATGGGCTTCGCGTAATACATGCCTTGTATAGTATCAACCCCCATAGCCACTAACCTATCTCTAATCTCAAGCGTTTCAATTCCTTCAACAGTTACCTCATAACCGAGTTTTTTGGCGATATTAATACTGGCTTCGAGGATGTATTCCGACGGTTTATCCTGCTCTAGATCCTTTAAAAAAGCTTTATCGATTTTGACTTCATTGACGGGTAAATGCTTTAAATAAGCTAAGGAAGAATGACCCGTACCAAAATCATCAATTGCAAGTCTAACCCCTAAGGCACGTATCTTTCCTAACGTCTCGACAGCCTTAGTCAAATCCGCCATTAAAGTGCTTTCAGTAATTTCTATCATCAAGGATTCGGGTGGGAGCTGGTAATAGGCTAATCTTGCAGCAATTTCTTGGGGTAAGGTTTCACTGTCAAGATCCCGTGTCGACAGGTTAACTGCAACACACAATTGTATCCCCGCCGCGCGCCATTTTGCCTGCTGTGCTAAAACCTGATCGAGTGCCCATTGGCTGACTAAATCAATCATGCCAGCATATTCAGCTAAGGGAATAAATTCTCCAGGAGAAATAATCCCGAGTTCGTCATGCTCCCAACGCATTAAGGCTTCAACCTGAAAACATCGACCCGTTACAATGTCCTGTTTAGCTTGATACACCATATATACTTGATTACGTTGCAAACCTTTAGGCAAACTATCGATAATTTTCAGTTCTCTTAACTGACGAATATCATCATTTTGGGCATAGTATGCAATCGCGCTACGAGAATGGCGGGCTTTCTTCAGCGCCAAATCGACTCGACGTAGCATCTGACTCGTGTCGGCATGGTGTTCTTGTAAATGCAGACAACCGATTTGAAGCTTAACGCTGACGGGTGTGTTCTTAATGTTAAAAGGCACTTGCAACCGCCCTCTTAAGTGGACTAATTGCTCCTCAGTCAACGCTTGCTCGTAATATAAACAGAATTCATCACCATTGAGGCGTGCGATTAATCTCGGGGATAAACTTAAGCAGTTTAAGCGTTCGGCAAATTGCTTCAGCAGGATATCGCCAAACACAAAACCAAAGAGATCATTCACATAGCGAAATCGATAAATATCAATTAGCACTAATGTCCCTTGAGTCAGCGGCATCATGCCAGTAAGAGTACGTTTCAAGCCGACACGATTAACTAGTCCTGTTAGCTTATCCTTACCCACACTTGCCGGTAACGCCTTTAATAATTCATCTAAGGTATGGTAGAGAGGAGCAAACGCTTGGGGGACGATGCCAATGTCTAAAGCTTGGCGTTCAACCTTTTGCTGCTCTAGCTGGGTACAAAGCTGTGCTAAGAATTTTTGCTGCGACCGTAAAGATCTGTATTTTGCCTGCAGGATATACAATGAGAATATCAATAAAGCGAGAGAAGCGACAACTAACCCGATTACGAACATACCTTGGCCTCTGCCATACCACGTAAGCTTTTTCTCAAATGACACGATAAAAGATATCAGCGCCATTTGAATTCCATTTAGGCCTAACGATTATTGGTAACTTTCTCTAATTGAATGGAATTTTTCCATAAACTCATCACTGGCTAAATCATCGGTCGTCACAGGTAATCCACGGGCGACAAACACACCGAGACGTTGCTCTAGTTCAGTGCCCGCTCGCAATTCACCAGTATAAAAGGCCGCTGCACGGATAAAGTCGAGATAGGTGACATGATCGGGTAGATAAGGTAAATCAGCCCAACGCTCAACCACTTCCATCACTTCGGTAGAGAAATCCCAACTTTTTAAAACAGCACGACCCAAAGGCCCCTGCATTTTACGTACGAGTGCGCGTAATTGATCAATGCTAGTGAATAAATGGGGATGTGCCTCTGCTTCTGTCAATACAGGTAAGGCGCCAATGTTATGCACGAGTCCAGCTAAGGTTAAGGTATCAAAATTTAACCGGCTGGTTGAATGACGCTTATTGTACATCTGCAGCATGGCACAAGACGCAGCGGTTACATCGATTGAGGTACGCCACACTTCGTCCATGACTTCCCACACCATTTCATTGGTGGAAATGAACAATTGCTCCATCGCCACCGAAGTGGCAATGCTTTTAATCTGGATTAACCCAATACGAGAAACCGCACTGTTGATACTTTCAGCTGGCACGCCTCGGCTATATAGCGCGCTGTTGGCGACCTTAATAATACGCGCAGAAATCGCGGCATCTTGGCCGATCACTTCTGCCACTTGTTTAAGGCTCGCATCGGAGCGTCCAACCACTTCTTGCACCCGCATCGCCACTTCAGGCAAGGTCGGTAGTACTAAGGCATCGTCTTTTAGTTTTTTTAATAAACTGACTAACAGTAGATGTTCGGTAGACATCTTAACTCCCATCAATCTGTAAACATCAACATTGGATTGTTGGAGTATATCAGTTGGCTGTCATTAGATGCGTAGAAAAAACAGCAGACGTTAATAATTTGTATGATTGCGTTATCAATTTTGCCTTACTTATCTGTCTTGATCATCGACCTCAATCATCACTCAAGTTGAAATACTCCGCTCCAGTTGATCTAAGCCAAACTCACTATATTCGTAAAATGTGAAGTACTGCTAAAGTTAACTAAGGCAATTTGCATACCCCTACTTTCATTGTGTAAAATGCCGCCCCCGCGCACCGCGTCATTTATTAACCCATTTGAGAGTGATTATGTTTAAACCTGAGCTGCTGTCTCCAGCTGGAACCTTAAAGAACATGCGCTACGCCTTTGCCTATGGCGCAGATGCCGTGTATGCCGGTCAGCCAAGATATAGTCTAAGGGTACGTAACAATGACTTTAAAATGGAAAACCTTGCCACTGGGATTGAAGAAGCCCATGCACTCGGTAAAAAGCTGTATGTGGTGAGCAATATCGCGCCCCACAATGCCAAGCTAAAAACCTATATCAAGGACATGGAACCCGTAGTGGCGATGAAGCCTGACGCACTGATCATGTCCGATCCAGGTTTAATCATGATGGTGCGTGAAGCGTTTCCTGATCAAGTGGTGCATTTATCCGTGCAAGCGAATGCCATCAACTGGGCCTCGGTAAAGTTTTGGCAAACCCAAGGCATCAAACGCGTGATCCTGTCACGCGAATTGTCCTTAGATGAAATCGAAGAAATTCGTCAGCGCTGCCCCGATATCGAGCTTGAAGTGTTTGTGCATGGCGCCCTGTGTATGGCGTATTCAGGCCGTTGTTTACTCTCGGGTTATATCAACAAACGCGATCCTAACCAAGGCACCTGCACTAATGCTTGTCGCTGGAAATACGATGTACACGAAGCGCAGCAAAATGACAGCGGTGACATCATTGCCATGCCAAATGCGGTGCAAATTGAAACGCCAACGACCTTAGGCGCAGGCGCTCCCACAGATCAAATTTACCTACTACAGGAAGCCAATCGCCCCGGCGAATACATGCCCGCCTTCGAAGATGAGCACGGCACTTATATCATGAACTCTAAAGACTTACGGGCCATTCAGCACGTTGAGCGCCTGACTAAAATGGGCATAGACTCACTCAAAATTGAAGGCCGCACTAAGTCCTTCTATTACGTTGCCCGTACCGCACAACTGTATCGCCGCGCGATTGAAGATGCTTCATCGGGTAAAGATTTCGACCGCAGTCTAATGAATCAATTAGAAGGCCTAGCCCACCGTGGTTATACCGAAGGCTTTTTACGTCGCCATGTGCATGATGAATACCAAAATTATGACTATGGCTACTCAGTTAGTGACACCCAACAATTTGTAGGTGAACTGACGGGCAAACGTAATCTTGCAGGATTGGCCGAAATTGAAGTAAAAAACAAGTTCTCCGTTGGCGACAGTGTTGAACTGATGACACCGCAAGGCAATATCAGTTTGACGATTGAACAACTCGAAAATCGCAAAGCTGAAGCAGTTGAAGCCGGTTTAGGTTCTGGGCACACTGTGTATCTACCCGTGCCGAAAGAAGTCGATTTGAGCCACGGTATTTTGCTGCGTAACTTGCCCCAAGGTCAAGATACTCGCAACCCACATGAACTAGGTTAAGATCATGGCACTACTGATCGACGATAGCTGCATCAATTGCGACATGTGTGAACCTGAATGTCCTAATCAGGCCATCACTATGGGCGAAGAGATCTATGAAATCGATCCAGACCGTTGCACCGAATGTGTGGGTCACTACGACAAACCGACTTGCGTGTCTGTCTGCCCCATTGATTGCATCGACCCAGATCCAAACCGTGTCGAATCTAACGACGAATTGTTAGTGAAATTTGCCGTGTTAACGCAAAAAGCTTAATCACGTCACCTGACCGAGTGGCTATAATGCCTCTCGGTCAAATCTGCTCTAATACCTGCCATAACCTGCGCAAAACAATCCGCATAAAAAATCACAATAAAGATGCATTTAACGGTATGAGAAACCTTTAAATCGCTTAAATCCAAGCCTTTACTTCAGCATTAGTCAAAATACTACTTTAGACTGACTTCTTTTCAGCGGTGAATGTCAAAAAAGTAGCAGACTGAATTTATCGCTGCTTCACAGTTTGTGGTTCGGACAAAATGTCGCTTGATAAATCACCACTTTTACAAACTCGGTTGTTTTAATAGACTAATAGTTATTATTTTGACGCTTATTTGTACACCTCACTCTTTAGCTAAGTAAAAAGCCATCCACGGTCAAATTGTAAATCAAGTGTTACATTTTAACCTTGTAAATTAGATACGCCTTAAGCACCGAACTGGGCAGGTTGAAAATACCTTCTACATTAAATTATGTCTCGAAGTCCGTGGAGACATAAAAAGAAAATGGAGTTCAACATGCATAAGAAACATTTAATTGCAGTCGCGGTCGCAACTGGACTTGCTTACTTCCCTGTTAACGCTAATGAATACCAAGCGAGTATGGTAAGTGTCCCGCAATCTAAAGCCATCAAAGATACTTACATTGTTGTATTCAATACCCCAAGCGTTCTTAATCTAAGTAATAACAACACCATAGCTGAATTCGCGACGAAACAAGCCGAGAGTTTAGTCAACCAATATGATGTCACTGTGATGAAAAACTTTGGCAATGTGCTCAATGGTGTACTCATCAAGGCCAGCGCCCAACAGATTAAAGCACTGCGTAAAGATCCAAATGTGAAATACATAGAACAAGATCAAATCATGTCAGTAACGCCTATGGTTGAAGCCAATGCCAATCAACCGAGTCCGACCTGGGGCATAGACAGAATCGATCAACGAAACTTGCCATTGGATAGTAACTATCACACGGATTTCGACGGCTCTGGTGTAACCGCCTTTGTGATCGATACTGGCGTGCTTAATACTCACAATGAGTTTGGTGGTCGCGCCAGCAGTGGCTATGATTTTGTGGATAATGATTACGATGCGACTGACTGTAACGGCCATGGTACCCATGTGGCAGGAACTGTTGGCGGTGCTACCTACGGTGTGGCTAAAAACGTCAATCTTGTGGGAGTCAGAGTACTCAACTGTTCAGGTTCAGGTAGTAACTCTGGCGTGATTGCAGGGATAAACTGGGTGAAAAACAATGCTTCCGGCCCCGCCGTCGCAAACATGAGTTTAGGAGGCGGCGCCTCCCAAGCAACTGATGATGCAGTCAATGCCGCAGTTGCCGCAGGGGTCACTTTCGTAGTGGCGGCGGGTAACGACAACAGCAACGCCTGTAATTACTCACCCGCACGGGCGATAAATGCCATCACAGTTGGTTCAACCACCAGTAACGATTCCCGCTCGAGTTTTTCTAACTTCGGGACTTGCCTTGATATCTATGCGCCTGGTTCGAGCATTACGTCCGCTTGGTATAACTCGAATTCAGCGACTAATACCATAAGTGGTACCTCAATGGCTGCCCCACATGTGGCAGGCGTTGCCGCATTATACTTAGATGAAAATCCAAATCTCTCTCCCGCACAGGTGACAAACTTACTCACGACGCGCGCCACGTCAAATAAAGTTACAGACGCTAAAACAGGTTCACCCAATAAATTACTCTTTTCACTCGCAGGCGATGATGGTGGCTGTGGCAATAATTGCCCCGTCGATGAAACACCGCTGCAAAATAATGTGGGTGTCGCAATCAGTGGTGCCACAGGTTCTGCGACGTATTACTACATTGATGTCCCAGTCAATGCGGCAAGTTTAGGGATCAATCTAGCGGGTGGTTCTGGTGATGCGGATATTTATGTCAGCCAAGGGCAAAAACCGACGACAACAAGCTACCAATGCCGCCCCTATCAAAATGGCAACAACGAGAGCTGTAATTTCACCACACCTACGACGGGTCGGTGGTATGTGATGGTGCAAGGCTATAATAATTACGCCAATGCCCAACTGACAGCCAGCTATAACCTGAATGGTGGCGGAAGCTGCACCGATGCAAACTGCTTAACCAATGGCGTACCTGTCACGAATTTAAGCGGGGCAACTGCAACAGAGAAACTTTATAAGATAGTGGTTCCAGCCAATAGCCAACTCAACATTGCCACCAGTGGCGGAACTGGAGATGTAGACCTGTATGTCAAAGCAGGCACTACCCCAACGACCACCAGCTATGATTGCCGTCCCTATAAAAATGGGAACAATGAAAGCTGTTCGATTACCGTGACTCAAGCGGGAACTTACCATGTGATGTTACGCGCTTATTCGAGCTACTCGGGACTACAACTGAGTGCAAGCTACTAACTCATTGACCAAAAGTTTAAATAAAAATAAGCCCACTAAGATAACAACTTAGCGGGCTTCTTTATGGAATTAGCAGTGTGTAGTCTCACTACATAAAGTTAAAAGCTTGGGGATTTGGCGAGAATAATTGTCGGTTTCGCTTCAATTTGCAGACGCTCAATCACAGCGGCAAGCTTTTCAACACTAAGACGAATTGGGGCTGGCATACTGGCAAATTCGATACTTAGCAGCAGGTTTTTCACTTCGAGTCCTAATTCAGTATCACCTTGAATACTCAGCTTACGCTGGAAGAATAGCGTGTCGGGATCTTCCTTCGCCGCTGCCACTAACACTAGCTCAGCAGAGTTGGCACTGAAGGTCACCTGCGCATCGGTGAGCTCTCTGACTTGCCACTTGCCATTAAAACTGACTTCGAAGGCTAAGTTTATATCTTCCACTCGAATCGCGACCCATTTATCCATCAAAAATCCAAGCTCATCGTCAGCAGCTTGCTCGGCAAGTAAGAGTTCAAGCAATTGGCTGATGGCTTTTGCTTTGAGGCTAAACGGCATCTTAGCAAGGGGAAAGCCGATGGCTTTTGGGGTGAACTCTAAAAGTTGCTGAGCAAATTTTGCGAAAAAAACAGCGGACATAGCGGGAACCCTACAAGAATAAAACATGATATATCCCAGTTTATCGGGATTTTATGATCTTAAACCTGTTTTAAATCAATTCATCGCCATTCAATCTTACCTACACTCAGCGGCTATCATTTTATCGGGAGCATCACTATGGAGCTGTTGTGTCCAGCAGGAAATCTGGCCTCGCTAAAGTCGGCATTACATGCCGGAGCCGACGCTGTGTATCTAGGGTTAAAAGACGACACCAACGCACGCTCGTTTGCAGGATTAAACTTCACCCCCGCAAAATTGCAAGAAGCCACTGAGCTGACGCAAAAGCACGGCAAAAAAATCTTTTTGACCTTAAATACTTTTCCAAAGCCCGGTGAAGAGCATCGTTGGTATCAGGCTATCGATTTAGCGGCAAAACTGGGTATGGATGCATTAATTGTCGCCGATCTTTCTTTGCTCGATTATGCCCATAGGCACTATCCAAACCTGCCACTGCATTTATCGGTGCAGGCCAGTGCAACCAATCTGGGGGCGCTGAGCTTTTATAAGGAAGCCTTTAACATCGCCAGAGTAGTATTGCCACGGGTGTTATCCATGAAACAAGTACGGGATCTTGCTAAAGTCAGCCCAGTGGATTTGGAAGTATTCGCCTTTGGTAGTCTGTGCATTATGGCCGAAGGGCGTTGCCAGCTGTCATCCTATGTAACGGGCCAATCACCCAACACTGGTGGATCTTGTTCACCAGCAAAACACGTACGCTGGCAAGAAGAAGGACAGAACAGATTAACCCGGCTCAACGATGTGTTAATTGATAAATCGGCCCTCGACGAACAAATGGGTTATCCCGTGGTATGCAAAGGCCGTTACATCACAGCAGATCAAGATTCGCCGCAATATTTACTCGAATCACCAACCAGTTTGAATACCTTAAGCTTACTTCCAGAGCTAGCCAAAGCTGGCATAGTGTCGCTGAAAATCGAAGGACGTCAACGCAGCCCCGCCTATGTTGAACAAGTCACTCGAGTATGGCGTCAAGCCATAGACACCTATCTAAATAATCCAGCGCTGTACTCACAAAGCCAAAATCAACCCCATTGGGAACAAGCCCTAGCGAAAGTATCCGAGGGTCAGATCACTACGCTTGGCGCCTACGAGCGCGATTGGCAATAAAAGGTAAATAGAGAGCAAGATTGACAAAGGACACCTTATGAAGATTTCCCTAGGACCACTGTTGTATTGCTGGCAGAAACAGCAAGTCGCTGACTTTTACCAGCAAGTCGCCGCCAGTCAAATTCCCTTAGTGTATTTAGGTGAGGCGGTTTGTAGCCGCAGACGCGAACTCAAGTGGGGCGATTATCTAGAGCTGGCGCAAATGCTCAAGCAGGCGGGTAAAGAAGTCGTGCTTTCGACGCTGGCCTTAATCGAAGCGCCATCTGAATATACTGAGCTCAAACGCCAGGTCGATAACGGTGAATTTATCGTCGAAGCAAACGATATGGCGGCAGTGTATCTTGCCAAAGAGCGTAATTTGCCCTTTGTCTGCGGCGCGAGTATCAATAACTACAATCGCGCCAGTTTAGACATTTTACAGCAGTTTGGAATGCAAAGATTTGTGATGCCAGTGGAGCTATCTAAGGCTTGGTTACAACAAGTAATTCAAGAGCAGCCATCATTTGAGGTGGAAGTGCTCGGCCACGGCTATTTACCACTCGCCCATTCGGCGCGCTGCTTTACCGCTAGACACAAACAGCTCACGAAAGATCATTGCGAAACGGTATGCCGTGAATACAGTAAAGGACTACTCGCGCAAACCCAAGAGCAGCAACCTTTACTCAGGCTCAATGGAATTCAAACCCAATCCGCTAGCTGTTTAGATTTACGCAGTGAAATAGCGGCAATGACACAAATAGGGGTCGATGTGTTTCGAGTATCACCCAGTAGTCTTGACTGCATCACTAAAGCCAATGCTTTGGTCGATACGATTCAAGCGACTAAAAATACTCAGGATTTTTCGATGAATAGCAACCTTGGTATAACCCAGTGCAACGGTTATTGGTTTGGTGAAGCGGGCCTTGCTGTGCATGTGAATCCATAGCCTAAAGCTGAAGATAAGCCTAGATTTAAAGATAACTCAGCCAATGATTTTGGGATCTTGGCTGAAGCTTAACTGGCTAAAAAGCAGCACACTTGTCCAACACAATAAACTTCCCAGTCCAATCCATTCTAGTAGGGCTGGCCACCACAAAGTAGGACGCGGCAGTTGCAATACCATCTCCTGATAAAACGGTCTATCGCCTTCGGTCAAACCTAAATTGAGCTGTGGCGCATACAGAAACGTCAACATGCTACATAAGACTATTAACGCCAACAACCCAGTCCAACGGCCAAAGTTAGACTTGCCGAAACAGACCAAGGCTAAGTAGAAGATCGCACTCAAACTCCCCAGATAGAAAAACCATTTCAGCCCAAGAACATGCAAGTGATACACGTTCACCGGAAATAATCCCACGCTCGCTAAAGCCAGAAAAGTGAGAGCCAAACTGATAAAGAAAGGGTATCCCCAGCAAGAAGTTACCTGCTGCAAAGAAGACAAACAATAGAAAACGAGGCTTAAACTGCCAAAAAACAATCCACCGTTGAGAATGACAGCGAAAGACGAATGACCATAAGTCCCTAATTCACTTAGGGTGTGATTCAAAAAATTGAAGCGATGGAATTCAGAATCATCGAACCCCAAAACAGTAATGACAATGCCAATTAAAAGCCCAAAGATCCCCAAAAAACCAAACTTAATGGCCAGTGTTGAGCCGCCTTTAATCGTAACCTTCTGTACTTTTGCGATCATGAATACTAGAGCTGGATGGGAGTAATACTAACTTACATGGAAATGAGAAGATTTAAAGCGGCAGGTATCCGCTTTATGAATAATATTTTTACTTTCATCGTTATTTGCGACTTTTTAGTCAATCACAAAAGCATCAAGATAATGGAGAAGGTCACTTATAGAGATAAGTCGATTTAAAGGCTTATCGCATAAAAATGTGTCCTAGTGCCCAAGGCTCCTTAACATTACCGCGATATGCACAACAGGTTCTCGCCAACGCTATATAGCCAGAGTTATCTCTATTGCACTTTAAAATCGAACAGAAAACCAGCCAACATGGCGGTAGCGCTAAAGTTGTTGATGCATTTTTGTGCAGAAATAACATCTAGATAGTTTCACACACATCAGTAAACAAGTAATTAACCAGTCGTTAACCAACCTCAAGCGAGTGATGATAACGCCATGTTTAATAATGTTTTTATAGTAATGCAAGCCAATATAGCCACTCTTAATTTATCGACAACTGAAGTAAAATAACTATGCTGTTTTGCTGCTTATATCAAACTAACTAGCGAATCGTTTTACATAGAGAAGCTAAGCGAGTAATCTTCCCCATTCTCGTTTTTGAGTTGAATTTAAATGCACCTTAATTAGCGTCGACAGCTTCTTACGTGCGGCTATTTATTCAAATTTACCATGTACGACTCGTACTTTAAGGTGTACAACATTGGCTACTGAAAATAAAAACCGAAACATTAAGACGATACTCACCTTTATCGTCCCTTCGCTGATTGGTCTGCTGTTATTTATGACCCCTATCAGCTACAACGATGCGATCACAATTCCTATCGCTATCATATCTAAAGCACTGCAAGGCGCATTGAGCGGTGTGCTAACCCTCATAGTGACTATTATTGTTGTGACTACGGCGCTGTCCTCTTTGCTGTCAAAAGTGTTTAAGCCCACATTCGTTACGCAAAATCACTTCCTTAATGGTTTATTGAATGTCAGCCCTATGTGGTTGACGACTCGGATCTTAGGTGCAGTGTTTATCGTACTGACTTACTTAGGTTTAGGTCCAGAGATCATCAACTCCTCGAGCACTGGCGCATTAGTCTTAAACGACTTATTACCTGTGTTATTCTCGGTATTTATCTTTGCGGGTATGTTACTGCCGCTGCTGCTGAACTTCGGCCTACTCGAGCTCTTTGGCACACTCTTAACGAAAGTCATGCGTCCCGTGTTCAATCTACCGGGCCGTAGTGCTATCGATTGTATGGCCTCATGGTTAGGTGATGGCAGTGTCGGCATTTTGCTGACCAGCAAACAATACGAAGCCCGTTTTTATACCCAGAGAGAAGCCGCAGTTATTGGTACAACCTTCTCGGCGGTATCGATTACCTTCAGCTTAGTGGTGATCTCTCAAGTTAAGTTAGAGCATATGTTTGTGCCCTTTTATTTGACTGTGTGCCTCGCGGGTTTTGCCGCCGCTGTGATTGTGCCTAAGTTGCCACCATTATCGTGGAAGAAAGACAACTACATAGATGACACACCACGCATGCCAGATGATGAGCTAATCCCTGCAGGACATGGCGCCTTATCTTGGGGCTTTGATAAAGCCTTAGAAAAAGCCGCCAGTGCCGGTGGCATAAAAGCGGTCTTAAATGAAGGCATTAAAAACGTTGTCGATATGGTATTTGGCATTATCCCTGTGGTAATGGCCATTGGTACGCTGGCACTGATTATTGCCGAGCACACGCCCATATTTAACTATTTGGGTATGCCGTTTATTCCATTACTCGAATTACTGCATATTCCAGAAGCCACTGAAGCCTCTAAAACAATCGTGGTCGGTTTTGCGGATATGTTTATTCCGTCAATCCTTGCCAGCTCAATTGAATCAGATATGACCCGCTTTGTAATTGCAGCCTTATCTGTGACTCAGTTGATCTATATGAGTGAAGTCGGTGCACTGCTTATCGGCAGTAAAATTCCCGTCAACTTCGTTGAGCTTTTCGTGGTGTTTATTCTACGCACCTTAGTGACACTGCCTGTTATCGCAGGTGTAGCGCATTTATTGTTCTAACATTACGCTAGTTTGGGCCTAACGTAGGTTTTAATGTAAGTCCAACAAGCGTTCCAAAAAAGGGGAGTCAGATTAACTGACTCCCCTTTTTGCACTAACTCATACACGAACTGGCTGTTGTGATTATATAGCGTGACTTAATCGTACAATCTCCACTCGACACCACACAACTCACTTTTGGACAGAAGTACTTTAAAAATTTCTGGATAGCACTGCTGAAGGATCAAACTTGGTCATTTAATTCTTTAAGTGCTGGCTTATGATGAGCCATGGTATTCGCTCACCGACACGCAGCAAGTCCTATATGGACACCTCGAATAGATCAACCACTTTTTGAGTAACAGAAAGTAATACTGCGTACGTATATCCGACCTGTTTGTGAGAATCTTTGTTCTCTGGCCTTAATGAGAACCGCGCCTTTGCTGCTTATCGTCCTTTCGGAGTCATATGCTCCTTGTACTCTCTCAGCATCTGCAAAGGCCGGTATTACCTGTTACTTCATTATCTGTAGTATCTGTAGTCGTGTTTTTGGGGTGAGTTTAATACTCGATTTTTACATATTAACAAGGCCGATATTCGCTGCGATGAAACAGCATAGCCCAGATGATCCGCGCCAATTTGTTTGCAATTGCTACTGCCGCTTTCTGTTTACCTCGCCGCTCAATCACCTTTAAGGCCCATACGGAGATCCTGTCATTACTCTTACTTGCATAGCGAATAATCGACCAAGCTCCCTGGATCAGTTGCCGCCGCAGATAGCTGTTACCTCGTTTGGTTATGCCGCCCAATTTCTGTTTCCCCCCACTGGAAAAC
>NZ_JAKKRL010000030.1:0-2946 GCF_025654335.1 Shewanella sp. SM21 | reverse complement strand
TGAGTGAAACTCATTTGGGTTGTATGGTTAAGCGACTAAGCGTATACGGTGGATGCCTTGGCAGTCAGAGGCGATGAAGGACGTAGTAACTTGCGAAAAGCGTTGGCGAGCTAGTAACAAGCATTTGAGCTAACGATGTCCGAATGGGGGAACCCAGCAGCATAAGCTGTTATCGCAACATGAATACATAGTGTTGCGAGGCGAACGAGGGGAACTGAAACATCTAAGTACCCTTAGGAAAAGAAATCAACCGAGATTCCCCTAGTAGCGGCGAGCGAACGGGGATTAGCCCTTAAGTCAGTGGGGTGTTAGTGGAATGCGTTGGAAAGCGCAGCGGCACAGGGTGATAGCCCCGTACATGAAAACTAACCATTGATGAAAACGAGTAAGGCGGGACACGTGACATCCTGTTTGAATATGGGGGGACCATCCTCCAAGGCTAAATACTCCTGACTGACCGATAGTGAACCAGTACCGTGAGGGAAAGGCGAAAAGAACCCCTGTGAGGGGAGTGAAATAGAACCTGAAACCGTATACGTACAAGCAGTGGGAGCGGTTCTTGAGACCGTGACTGCGTACCTTTTGTATAATGGGTCAGCGACTTACATTTTGTAGCGAGGTTAAGCGAATAGCGGAGCCGTAGGGAAACCGAGTGTTAACTGCGCGTTTAGTTGCAAGGTGTAGACCCGAAACCCGGTGATCTAGCCATGGGCAGGTTGAAGGTTGAGTAACATCAACTGGAGGACCGAACCGACTAATGTTGAAAAATTAGCGGATGACTTGTGGCTGGGGGTGAAAGGCCAATCAAACCGGGAGATATCTGGTTCTCCTCGAAAGCTATTTAGGTAGCGCCTCGAGCGAATACCATTGGGGGTAGAGCACTGTTAAGGCTAGGGGGTCATCCCGACTTACCAACCCTTTGCAAACTCCGAATACCAATGAGTACTACTCGGGAGACAGACGGCGGGTGCTAACGTCCGTCGTCAAAAGGGAAACAACCCAGACCGTCAGCTAAGGTCCCAAAGTACTAGCTAAGTGGGAAACGATGTGGGAAGGCTTAGACAGCTAGGATGTTGGCTTAGAAGCAGCCATCATTTAAAGAAAGCGTAATAGCTCACTAGTCGAGTCGGCCTGCGCGGAAGATGTAACGGGGCTAAGCTAGTCACCGAAGCTACGGGTGCACAGTTTACTGTGCGCGGTAGAGGAGCGTTCTGTAAGCCGTTGAAGGTGAAGGGGTAACCCACGCTGGAGGTATCAGAAGTGCGAATGCTGACATGAGTAACGATAAAGGGGGTGAAAAACCCCCTCGCCGAAAGACCAAGGGTTCCTGTCCAACGTTAATCGGGGCAGGGTGAGTCGACCCCTAAGGTGAGGCCGAAAGGCGTAATCGATGGGAAACAGATTAATATTTCTGTACTTCCGCTAACTGCGATGGAGAGACGGAGAAGGCTAGGCTAGCGCGGCGTTGGTAGTCCGCGTTTAAGGTGGTAGGTGGTGTTCTTAGGCAAATCCGGGGACACGTACTTAAATGTACACACTGAGAGCTGATGACGAGGTCCTAAGGGACTGAAGTAGTTGATGCCATGCTTCCAGGAAAATCTTCTAAGCTTCAGGTTAGTGGGAATCGTACCCCAAACCGACACAGGTGGTCGGGTAGAGAATACCAAGGCGCTTGAGAGAACTCGGCTGAAGGAACTAGGCAAAATGGTACCGTAACTTCGGGAGAAGGTACGCTCCTGTTGGTGATGAGACTTGCTCTCTAAGCTGACGGGAGTCGCAGATACCAGGTGGCTGCAACTGTTTATCAAAAACACAGCACTGTGCAAACTCGCAAGAGGAAGTATACGGTGTGACGCCTGCCCGGTGCCGGAAGGTTAATTGATTGGGTTATCGCAAGAGAAGCTCATGATCGAAGCCCCGGTAAACGGCGGCCGTAACTATAACGGTCCTAAGGTAGCGAAATTCCTTGTCGGGTAAGTTCCGACCTGCACGAATGGCGTAATGATGGCCACGCTGTCTCCAGCCGAGACTCAGTGAAGTTGAAATTGCGGTGAAGATGCCGTATACCCGCGGCTAGACGGAAAGACCCCGTGAACCTTTACTATAGCTTGGCACTGAACATTGAACCTACATGTGTAGGATAGGTGGGAGACTWTGAAGTTGTGACGCTAGTCATGATGGAGTCGTCCTTGAAATACCACCCTTGTAGTTTTGATGTTCTAACCTAGGTCCCTTATCGGGATTAGGGACAGTGCCTGGTGGGTAGTTTGACTGGGGCGGTCTCCTCCCAAAGAGTAACGGAGGAGCACGAAGGTTGGCTAAGTACGGTCGGACATCGTACGGTTAGTGCAATGGCATAAGCCAGCTTAACTGCGAGACATACACGTCGAGCAGGTACGAAAGTAGGTCATAGTGATCCGGTGGTTCTGAATGGAAGGGCCATCGCTCAACGGATAAAAGGTACTCCGGGGATAACAGGCTGATACCGCCCAAGAGTTCATATCGACGGCGGTGTTTGGCACCTCGATGTCGGCTCATCACATCCTGGGGCTGAAGTCGGTCCCAAGGGTATGGCTGTTCGCCATTTAAAGTGGTACGCGAGCTGGGTTCAGAACGTCGTGAGACAGTTCGGTCCCTATCTGCCGTGGGCGTTGGATGATTGAAGGGAGCTGCTCCTAGTACGAGAGGACCGGAGTGGACGAACCGCTGGTGTTCGGGTTGTCATGCCAATGGCATTGCCCGGTAGCTACGTTCGGAATCGATAACCGCTGAAAGCATCTAAGCGGGAAGCGAGCCCTAAGATGAGTCATCCCTAGGAATTTAATTCCTCTAAAGAGCCGTTCGAGACTAGGACGTTGATAGGCATGGTGTGTAAGCGTTGTGAGGCGTTGAGCTAACATGTACTAATGACTCGAGAGGCTTAACCATACAACCCAGATGGGTTTT
>NZ_JAKKRL010000029.1:0-3443 GCF_025654335.1 Shewanella sp. SM21 | reverse complement strand
AAACATTCTCTATGTTGGCGGAATATGGAGAGTTCAGATACAAGGAAGTTAAATAGCCCATCATTATGCGCACTTCTTACGTAATCTGTCACTTACAAAACAAGCCACAGCAACGGACACGGAAAATGCGCGCCGTTGCGTTATGATCGTTAGGCCCCAAGGAGCATTTTCAGAGCCATGCCATACGTTCTCGCGGATGAATTATTCAGAACCAAGGAAAACGTCACGACCCGTTGTCGCGAGATTCTCTCCGCAACACCTGATGGCAGYCTTGTCAGTGACAGCGCATTGCCGTTTTTGCTGGATCTCTTCAGGCACCATGACGAATGGACACAGAAGACAGCAGGTGGGGTAGTTGGGATTTCAACTCAAACCACCATTCAGGGCACTCGCTGCTTCGTTCTTGTGCGCAATGGCGGAGGCACAATTGATATATCGTTCCCCCATGCAATTCGCCTAATTCCTAGCACTCGTACAGCACACCTGATTCCGCAGGGGCTGCGAGATTTTCGTAGTGCAGCTAGGAACGGTGTCGAAGATCAGATCARAGGCTTTCGTGACAGTCAGCTCGTGAGTTCTTCAGTGTGTCCCATCACAGGAGAGGCACTGTATCGGGGTAACTGTGCTGTAGACCATACACCGCCAACCACCTTCGACTCACTTTTGTTCAATTTCTGCCAGAGCAAAGGCATTAATCCGATCACAGTCGCTGTTGGCTCCAAAAGTGGCACCGTTGCCGTGTTCAACGATCCTTTGCTCCTAGTTGCTTGGCAAGAACACCATCGGGCAAATGCAGTCCTTCGTCTTGTCTCGCGAATTGGAAATCTCCAGCTGCCTAAGGTGGYAGTCCAGTGGAGCCTTCTGTATCAAGGAGTCTCGAGTGGGGCCTAAAGTCGTTCGCTCACTGGGACGCTGCGCGCCTTAACTCAAATGTTATGTGCCTTCACCGCATCGGCAGTTAAAAACTAATATTCGAACTATTAAGGAAGTATTATGGCCAGCGTTATCGCTGAATATCAAAGATTTTTGGAGTCGCTATCTGTAAGACCTGTAGATGACGATATTCGTCGAATGGCAAATCTAATATATTCAAATCTGCCACACTTAGCACAGGTGGGTGGTGCTCGCAGAGCTCGGTCGTCAAGATTAGCTCCGATTGCAATAAACCAACTTACAGAAACCTCGCCTGAGTTACCTGAATTTAACAATATTAATGCAGATGGCAATAATATTGGTCGTCTGCATCAATTGATCGTGGGGCCATTTAGAGGTTTTACGAATCAGGAGATATTTGACTTAAGTAAACCAATTACACTTGTCTATGGTGCCAATGGGACAGGGAAAAGTAGTTTTTGTGAGGCTCTAGAAACGGCGCTATTAGGTTCTATAAGTGAAGCCCAAGTAAAGCGGATTGACCATAACACTTACTGTAGCAATGTAAGGCTAAGGCGATATAGTCAACCTGTTATATCAATAGTAAATGTAAATAATCCTCCGATAAACCTTGAGCCAAATGAAGAAAAGTATAGGTTTTGTTTTATAGAAAAAAACAGACTTGATGATTTTGCTCGAATTGCTTCAAGAACTCCAAGTGATCAAAGACAATTAATAGCTACGCTTTTTGGTATAGACCAATTCTCCGACTTTGTTAGAGGATTTAATCCTTCTCTTGATGAGAACCTAAATCTTACTGGTCAACGAACACAAGAGCTTGCAATAAGACGATATGCATTGGCAAGTGCAGAAAAAGTTATCCAGGAATTTCCGCAGCGTCTTATACAAATTAATATAAATGAAGGCCAAATTGCAGAAAGAATTCAGCCAGGAAGCAACTATGAAGCTGTTAAACTGTGGTTGGTTGGAAGTCAGGATCAGCAAGGTCGCTTACCATATGTTCAATCTCTGCTTGATGCTCCGTCACCAACTGTTTACGGCCTAACTTCAGATCAGCTTACATTAGCGTTTAATCAAGTGTTCGCTATAAATAGTAAATTGCAGGGTATTAATACTGAATTGGCTCGTCGTGCAGGCGAAGTGTCATATAAACAACTATATGAATCAGTACTCCAGTTATCTGCTTCAAGTCCACATCACTGCCCAGCATGTGGCACTAATCTCCWGTCCGTAGTTAAAAATCCATATGAGGCCGCAGTCAATGGTCTTGAACAACTTAGTGAATTAGCTGATTTGCAAGAACAAGCAAAAGAACATAGTGACGCATTGAGTGAGTCGTTGCGAAACTTACATCAATTGATGGTTAATGCAATTAATGCGGCAGCTCAAGTTTGCCCTCAAATGCTAAGAGAGAATGCGCTTCCAGTTTTGCCGCCAACATCAACTGGCCACTGGCTTCAGACATGGGTTAATGACAATAATAAATGTTGGAATGCATTGCTAAATCTATGTTCTGAAATCGAAAGATTAGATGTTGTGGCTCGCGAAGCACTAGCTCAGCGCCAACAGCTAGTTGAAGAGAGAACTAGACTTGATGAATATCGAATCGAGATAGAGAGGGCAAAATTAATACGACAAACTGCAGAAAGTGAACTTGCAGAAGCAAGAACTACTGTTGCTAATTTTGACGAGGCTAATAGAGAGCTGATTGAACTTGTAGCTTCTGAGGCGCAAGTAGTCGCATTTCATAACAGAGTTAAAAGGTCATATGATGGTTTTTTACAAGAGGTCCAATCATATCTAAGCAATCTACCATCTCAATTGCTTCAAGGTTTGGGGCAGAGAGCTCGCGACCTATACAATTCATTTAATCGTGACGACTTACCAGTAGACTTATTGCAAAACCTTTGGTTGCCAGTTGCTGAAAACGGGAAGATTGAACTTGAGTTTCAGGGGCAATTAGGGGTTCGTTATGATGCATTAACACTGCTTAGCGAAGGACACATTAAGTGTTTGGGGTTGGCTATCCTACTCGCAAAGAATATTGAAGAAGGCTGCTCTCTAGTTATTTTTGATGACGTAGTAAATGCTATTGATGATGACCATAGAAATGGAATCTGGAGAACATTCTTCGAAGATGGTTTRTTGGATGGAAAGCAGGTCATCTTAACTTCTCACGCTGAGGAATTCCTTCATAGAATCCAACAAGAGCTGGGTGTGGCACGTGCAGGTGATATAGCACTGTATAAATTCTTGCCGCATCAAGGGGATCATCACTTACGTGTTGATACTAATCCTCCCTCAAAGAACTACGTTCTTAAAGCCCTGCAGGCATTTGCTAATGATGATAAACGAGATACTCTTTATTACTCTCGGGCAGCTATAGAAAGCCTAACGGATCGGTTATGGACTTGGATGGGAAGAAGTGGAGATGGGCGTATTGAACTTAAACTTAGTGGGCCAAGATCACCTTGGGAATTGAATAATAAGTGCAATAAAATTCGTTCTTCCTTGAGAAGGAATCAGAATCAGTCTATTTCAATTATTTC
>NZ_JAKKRL010000028.1:0-4568 GCF_025654335.1 Shewanella sp. SM21 | reverse complement strand
GCCTTAGACAGAATATCGACACTTGATGAAGTTAAAAACTCAACAGAAAATCAGCTTTCCGAATTATTATTTGCGTGAGCCAGAGATGGACACGGTAATAAACAGAATTTGCTTGGTGACAATAGCCTTGTGGAACCACCTGATCCCATCCCGAACTCAGAAGTGAAACGCAAACGCGCCGATGGTAGTGTGGGGTCTCCCCATGTGAGAGTAGGTCATCGCCAAGCGCCTAATTATCTCATTGAGATGTAACCAAGCCAGCTGAATAAGCTGGCTTTTTTGCGTCTATAATTTGTTAATTGGAGTGATTTTCCTGCTTTTCTCTCTGTTCTTCATCCAGCCATCTTCTCTAGCATGAGCTGCAATCCTCGCTTTTAGCAGTTACAATACGTTTTTGCCGTCATTGAACAAACAAATGTCCCTATCTCATAGCCTTCAATCATTTAATTCCTTTGGTTTAGCCCAGTCTTGCGCGGATCTTGTTGAAGCGCACTCAAAAGAAGCTGTTAAGGCGATATGTCTGCCGCTATGGCAGCAACAATTGCCTATGTTGGTGCTTGGTGGTGGTAGCAATCTGGTCTTTACGGAGGACTTTAACGGCACAGTTGTCAGGATTTTATCGAAAGGGATAAAAGTATCTGAAGACACAGAAGCGTTTTATCTCGATGTTGAGGCGGGTGAGAATTGGCACGAGTTAATTCAGTTTACGCTCGAGCATGGCATGTTTGGGCTGGAGAATATGGCATTAATTCCTGGGACGGTTGGTGCAGCACCTATTCAGAATATTGGCGCTTATGGTGTTGAACTATGTGATGTGTGTGATTGGGTTGAGTATCTTGATTTACCCTCAGGTGAGTTTGTGCGCATCAGCACAGCTGAGTGTCAATTTGCTTACCGTGAGTCTATTTTCAAAGACAAATTGCGCAATCTCGCTGTAGTCACAGCTGTTGGGCTGCGCTTAGCTAAACGTTGGCAACCGCGTTTAGTCTATGGTCCATTGCAATCGTTTGATCCTGCAACCGTTACAGCGCATGAGATTTTTGAGCGCGTATGCCAAGTACGAAGTGAAAAGCTTCCTGATCCCGCAGTGCTCGGCAATGCAGGCAGTTTCTTTAAAAACCCCATTGTAAGCGCAGCCTGTTATCTCGATTTAGCACAGCGTTTTCCGACGATAGTGGGCTACGCACAAGCGGATGCAACAGTGAAATTGGCTGCAGGCTGGTTGATTGAACAAGCGGGACTGAAAGGTTTTGTGCTCGGCAATGTGGCAGTGCATGACAAGCAAGCCTTAGTGTTAGTGAATCGAGGCGGAGCAACGGGGCATGATATTTGCCGCCTAGCACTGCATGTTATTGCGCAAGTTCGGGATAAATTTGGTGTCGTTCTAGAAGCCGAGCCTAGAATCATTGGGGCCAATGGCGAAGGAGATTTGCATGTCTGATCATTGGGGAAGAAAACGCCAGATATTAGCTTTATTATCTAGCGGGCAATTTGTTTCTGGCGAGCAGTTAGCCACTGAACTTGGGATTTCGCGTGCCGCAGTGAATAAGCACATCGATGCGCTAGAAACCTATGGTGTGGCAATTTATAGCGTCAAAGGTCGCGGCTATAAGTTAGCGAATCCTATTTCTTTGATTGATGCTTCACGTTTAGTGCAATCAATTGATAATCGTTGCTTTTACTTTGATGAGATAGCAAGCACCAACGGTTTTATGCTGGACCATACTACTGAATTGAAGAATGGTGATGTGTGTGTGGCAGAGTATCAATCCGCAGGTCGTGGTCGTCGAGGCCGAACTTGGGTGTCGCCCTATGGGCATCACTTATATTTCTCGCTGTTTTGGACTTTCCCGCAGGGAATGGCGCAGGCAATGGGATTAAGTTTAGTGGTGGCCTGTACATTGGTTGAAGTGCTTAAATCTTTTGGCGTCGAGAATATTGGTGTTAAATGGCCCAATGACATCTATTTGGATAACAAGAAGCTTGCCGGGATCTTGATTGAGATGTCGGGTCAGGCTGATAGCCAGTGCCAGCTTATCATAGGTGTTGGTGTCAATATGGCTATGTCCGAGGAGCAAGGTAAAGGTATCGATCAGCCTTGGAGTGATTTGTCAGAGTTGGTCGATATGCCTGACAAGACGGCGCTTGTTATTGCATTACATAAGCAGCTTAAGCGTGATATTCAGCTATTTGAGCGTGAAGGATTAGCTGCATTCAAGACTCGTTGGCAAGCCGCAGACTTATTTTATGGCCGTGAAATACGTTTGCTTATGGGGGAAAAGTCTGTCGAAGGAATTTGTCGAGGCGTTGATGAGCAAGGTGCGGTATTGCTCGAAACCGCCGACGGTGTTCAAGCATTTATCGGCGGTGAAATTAGCTTAAGGGCACGCTAAGTACCCAAGAGTCAATTTTACATAAGGCTATTTGCGCATCAGCACGTGGGACATCAAATGATCCTGACCTTTCTGCAGGATCAAATGGGCTCTCTCACGGGTCGGTTGAATGTTAAGTTGTAGGTTTGGACCATTGATTGTGTCCCAAATATTAGCGGCAATCGTATTGGCCTCATCATCGGTTAGCGTCGAATAGTGATGAAAATAAGATTTTTTGTCACTGAATGCACCAGAGCGGAACTGCAAAAATCGTTCTTTATACCATTGTTTTAGCAAAGGTTCTTCTGCATCGACATAAATAGAAAAGTCGACAAAATCGGAGACGAAAGGACGACGAGTATCAACGGGGGAGTCGAGTCCTGTTTGTAGTACATTTAAGCCTTCTAAAATTAAGATGTCTGGTTGAGAAACCGTTTGGTGCTGATTCTTAACGCGGTCATAGGTGACGTGTGAATAGATAGGGGCTTTGACATGTGGCTGACCGGATTTCACGGCGGAGATAAACTCAACCAGCATTTTCATATCGTAACTTTCTGGAAATCCCTTACGCTGTAATAGTCCTTTACGTTTTAAGTCCGCCAGAGGATACAAAAAACCATCTGTTGTCACCAAATCAACTTTTGGGTGTTCAGGCCAGTGTCGTAGTAAAGCTTGCAAAATACGTGCTGTGGTGCTTTTCCCGACGGCGACACTACCAGCAATACTAATGATGTAAGGACTTTTTGATGGTTTTTGACCGAGGAATTCATCAACCACTAAGCCTCGTTGTTGCTTAGCTTTAACGATCAAATTCAGTAGCCGGCTAAGGGGAAGATAAATATCGGTCACTTCCGATAAGGAAATCTTTTCATTTATGCCTCTAAGGTTCTCCAAGTCTTGCTCACTCAGTGTCAACGGCACTGAATCTCGTAACTCAGACCATTGCAGGCGCTCGAAGGCGAGATAGAGTGCTTTTTGAATTGAATTTTTAGAAGTCATTGGCTTTCCTCAGCTTAGGAAAGGCACAGTACACTATGAGATTATTTGGAACAATACTAAATGGGTGATTGCAGTCGTGTTTCCGTTACCGTTTGATGTATTCGCTGTTTAATTGGCCGTCAAAGTTGCATAACGTGTAAAAAAACACCGTTCAAGCGCTTTTTTTACGTAAATAGGCGTTTTTTACTTGCACTTGGGAGCGCATTTACCTAATATCCCGTTCCGAAATGATAATGCCGGCATAGCTCAGTTGGTAGAGCAACTGACTTGTAATCAGTAGGTCCCGAGTTCGACTCTTGGTGCCGGCACCATTTTCTGTGGAGGGGTTCCCGAGTGGCCAAAGGGATCAGACTGTAAATCTGACGGCTCAGCCTTCGAAGGTTCGAATCCTTCTCCCTCCACCACTTTTTTCTAGGTAGTTAGGTAGCCTTAGTTAGGTTGCGCGGACATCGTATAATGGTATTACTCCAGCCTTCCAAGCTGATAACGCGGGTTCGATTCCCGCTGTCCGCTCCAAATTAGTTGCTGATATGGCTCAGTTGGTAGAGCACACCCTTGGTAAGGGTGAGGTCGGCAGTTCGAATCTGCCTATCAGCACCAGCCTCTCTAAATTTAGCTCCTACTCCTAAACATAATCGGTTCGATGTCATTTTAATGCATCGGATTTTTTCTATATGCTAGTTTTCATCACCAAGAATCTTGGACTGAGGCATTACCATGGCTAAAGCTAAATTTGAACGTATTAAGCCCCATGTAAACGTGGGCACCATTGGTCACGTTGACCATGGTAAAACCACACTGACTGCAGCTATCTCTCACGTACTGGCTAAGACCTACGGTGGCGAAGCTAAAGACTTCTCTCAAATCGATAACGCTCCAGAAGAGCGTGAGCGCGGTATTACGATCAATACCTCTCACATCGAATATGACACGCCTTCACGTCACTATGCACACGTAGACTGCCCAGGCCACGCTGACTATGTTAAAAACATGATCACTGGTGCTGCACAGATGGACGGCGCGATTCTAGTAGTTGCCTCTACAGACGGTCCAATGCCACAGACTCGTGAGCACATCCTGCTTTCTCGTCAGGTTGGCGTACCTTTCATCATCGTGTTCATGAACAAATGTGACATGGTAGATGACGAAGAGTTACTGGAATTGGTTGAAATGGAAGTGCGTGAACTTCTGTCAGAA
>NZ_JAKKRL010000027.1:0-10315 GCF_025654335.1 Shewanella sp. SM21 | reverse complement strand
TTTATGACATCAAGTACATCCTTGTACTTGTTGAACTCAAACAAAGCAAATCAGCTTTCCGAATTATTATTAGCGTGAGCCAGCGATGGACACGGTAATAAACAGAATTTGCTTGGTGACAATAGCCTTGTGGAACCACCTGATCCCATCCCGAACTCAGAAGTGAAACGCAAACGCGCCGATGGTAGTGTGGGGTCTCCCCATGTGAGAGTAGGTCATCGCCAAGCGCCTAATTATCTCATTGAGATGTAATGAAGCCAGCTGAATAAGCTGGCTTTTTTGCATTCGCAATTTGTTAAATCCAGCCTAGTGTCTATTTAATTAGTCAGTTTTCCTCCTATTTTTCTCTCGATAATCCCTTTTTTACCTTCCACGATACGAATAATTTGCACCATTTGGCTTTATATCAATTCTATTAATATCCGCGACAACGGTTCTATCAGATTCAGTTCCGGAGAATAAGGCTGCAGTTTTATCTCAGATTATAAAATCTTCTGCCATCTTTGTTTGATGTCCCCGCACAGTCCATCATGATCGCGGTATAGCGGCCAAAGAACGTAGCTGCAGAAGTTAAGGCGAGGTGCAGCTGCAATAATCGTAGTTTGCAAAAGGCGTTATGATGGCTTTGGATGGCGAGTAAGGGGGGTTATTTAGGATAGCCCTGATGAAGCAAGCGATAAATATTGGCTTTTTAAATGTGATACCAAACTCAGACTGAGTGAACTTAGGACTGAGTGAACTTAGCAACGTTCTTTCCCATCAACTGATTACCTTATGAAGATAAGTTTTGCTGATGTACGAAGGCGTTAAGACACAATGGACAAACGAGCGTTTCGTATAAGCAATGATGGGAATTGGTATTGTGTGGTTTTCACGTATACACTTTTTTTACATTCCCCATCTAGCATCAGCTTTTAGGTTGAAATTTCAATGGAATTGCGTGGCTTATTGAGGTTATTGTCGCTATTGCTGTGTATGCCATTACTGGTGAATGCTGATCGTTTCATGGTGTCTAGTACTAAACTTGCGGATCAAGATGTTAGCGTCAAGTCTGCTGTGATAGTCCGTTATTGCGTTGATCCTGATTGGCTGCCCTATGAAGGAATACGAGAAGGTAAACATCTGGGGATTTCATCGGATTATATTCGTTATGTTGAGTCACATTCTTCCCTTAAGTTTCAGCTAGTGCCGACATCTTCTTGGACCGAAACTTTATCTTTTTTGCAAAGTGGTCAGTGCGATTTAACCCCTATGTTGAATAAAACGCTAATACGCGAGACTTATCTGCACTTCAGTGATGTCTATTTCCGCTCACCCAATGTGCTCGTTTCACTTAAAGAACAGCCTTTTCTGCAAGGATTGGAGAATATCAATACGCGTATTTTAGCCGTGCCCAAAGGTTATCGTTTAGCCGAGTATATTCAGCATTATTATCCTCAGATAGAAATGCTTACTGTTGCCAGTGAACCTGCGGGATTGCAGTCGGTTCTGGATAAACGTGCAGATCTGTTTGTTGGGTCAATGTTTTCGGTTAACGCTTACATTCAACAAATGGGATTTGATCATTTAAAAATTGCGGGTTGGGGCGGGCCGGAAGATGAGTTACGGATGGGGGTCGCTTATGGTCAAGAGTCCTTGTTACCCGTGATAAATAAAGCCTTAAACACTGTGAGTGAGCAAGAGCGGATCACGATTTATCAGAAGTGGAATAATGTGACTGTGATAGATGAGACTAACTATTCGCTTGTGTATCAAATTATCTGCGCGACGTGTCTGTTGCTCCTAATGTTGGGGGCGAGAACTTACTTTATGAGTCAATATAATCGAAGATTAACCGATAAGAATAAGCAGTTGGAAGCTTTACGCGAACAGCTTGAAGCGTCAAATGCCGAACTCGAATTTTTATCTACCCACGACCCCTTAACTAAATTGTATAACCGACATTACTTTAATCGCTTTTTTATTAATAACGAGCAGCATGATAAATCTGCTGGGGCAGGCATGTGCCTTGTAATGATTGATATCGACTACTTTAAAGAGATTAATGACACGCTAGGGCATAACGTCGGCGATCGCATTCTTGAGCAAGTGTCACAGGTATTACAGCACTGTGTGCGTGATTCTGATGTGGTCGCACGTTGGGGTGGCGAAGAATTTGTTATCCTCTGCCAACAGTCATCATTGCCATTAGTTGAAAGCTTGTGTGTGCGGATTGCGCAGAGGATTAATAATTATCAATTTACTGACAATGTTCACTTAACTTGTAGTTTTGGTGTCGCTAAGCTCGCAGAAAACGAACCTATACAATTGTGTTTTGAGCGGGCAGATCGAGCCCTTTATCGTGCTAAAACACAAGGGCGTAATCAAATGTGCATCGACACGTAAGGGTTTACTCAAGACTGATTTGTGGTTATTTGGCTAAAAGACTGCGATTGAAGTGAGTCGCGGATGTCATCTCTATTTTGGAGATAGGTATAACATGATTGTTCTAGCATCCATGCTTGCAGGTTAATGTTTGATGTTTGTACTGACGATATGATCGAAATCCCTTGAAAATCGCCTTATCCCATTAAAATGAGGTTTATTTAACGGTTTTTATTGATTGAGTGAAAAATAAGCTAAAGTGTTTTACTTATCTGTTTTAGTTCGTGTTTATGGCTATTTATCTAAATTATTACGCGACTTTATCGTGAAAAAGTACTCTAGCCATTTGCGCCGAGCAGGGTTCCAATTTACAATATGCGCCTAAAATAATCTGATGTGCGGTGTGTCGGTGTTTGTCGCATACTCCGTCTACTTCTTAAACTACTCATTAAAGTTGAATCATGACCGAATTATCCAAATACAGAAACATTGGTATCTTCGCTCACGTTGACGCGGGTAAAACCACGACCACCGAGCGTATCCTTAAGTTAACAGGAAGAATCCATAAAGCCGGTGAGACTCACGATGGCGAATCTACCACTGACTTCATGGTACAGGAAGCTGAGCGCGGTATTACTATTCAGTCTGCTGCTGTAAGTTGCTTCTGGAGAGATCACCGTTTCAACGTTATCGACACTCCAGGACACGTTGACTTCACCGTTGAAGTTTATCGTTCTCTGAAAGTGCTTGATGGCGGTATCGGTGTATTCTGTGGTTCAGGCGGTGTTGAGCCTCAATCAGAAACTAACTGGCGCTATGCGAACGAATCTGAAGTTGCGCGTATTATCTTCGTAAACAAGTTAGACCGTATGGGTGCTGACTTCTTACGCGTAGTTAAGCAAACTAAAGACGTATTAGCTGCTACTCCACTGGTTATGGTTCTGCCAATCGGTGTTGAAGACGAATTCACTGGTGTTGTTGATCTGTTATCTCGTAAAGCATACGTGTGGGATGAGTCTGGTTTACCAGAAAACTTTAATATCCAAGATGTACCTGCTGACATGGTTGACATGGTTGAAGAATACCGTGAAATGCTGATCGAAACTGCCGTTGAGCAAGACGATGCTGTGATGGAAGCGTACATGGAAGGCGAAGAGCCATCTATCGAAGATATCAAGCGTTGTATCCGCAAAGGTACTCGTACTATGGCTTTCTTCCCAACATACTGTGGTTCTGCGTTCAAGAACAAAGGTATGCAACTGGTTCTTGATGCTGTTGTTGATTATTTACCAGCACCAGACGAAGTTGAACCACAGCCATTAACTGACGAAGAAGGCAACGAAACTGGCGAATTCGCTATCGTTTCTGCTGATGAGCCATTAAAAGCGTTAGCGTTCAAAATCATGGATGACCGTTTCGGTGCCCTGACTTTCGTACGTATCTACTCAGGCCGTCTGAAGAAGGGTGATACCATCCTGAACAGCGCGACTGGCAAGACTGAACGTATCGGCCGTATGTGTGAAATGCTAGCTGATGACCGTATTGAAATTGAATCTGCTCAAGCTGGCGACATTATCGCTATCGTGGGTATGAAGAACGTTCAAACTGGTCACACTTTATGTGACGTGAAACACCCAGTTACCTTAGAAGCTATGGTGTTCCCAGAGCCAGTTATCTCTATCGCAGTAGCGCCAAAAGATAAAGGCGGTTCTGAGAAAATGGGTATCGCAATCGGTAAGATGATCGCTGAAGATCCATCATTCCGCGTAGAAACTGACGAAGATTCAGGTGAAACCATCCTTAAAGGTATGGGCGAACTTCACTTAGATATCAAAGTAGACATTCTGAAGCGTACTTATGGTGTTGAATTGATCGTAGGTGAGCCACAAGTTGCTTACCGTGAAACCATTACTCAAATGGTTGAAGATCAATACACTCACAAGAAACAATCAGGTGGTTCTGGTCAATTCGGTAAGATCGAATATATCATCCGCCCAGGTGAGCCAAACACTGGTTTCGTGTTCAAATCTTCAGTTGTTGGTGGTAGCGTTCCGAAGGAATTCTGGCCAGCAGTTGAGAAAGGTTTCGCGAGCATGATGAACACAGGTACTATCGCTGGCTTCCCAGTGTTAGACGTTGAGTTCGAATTAACTGACGGTGCATTCCACGCAGTTGACTCATCAGCAATCGCGTTCGAAATCGCTGCTAAAGGCGCTTTCCGTCAGTCTATCGCTAAAGCTAAACCACAACTTCTTGAGCCAATCATGAAAGTTGACGTGTTCAGCCCAGATGACAACGTGGGTGACGTGATCGGTGACTTAAACCGTCGTCGCGGCATGATCAAAGACCAAGTTGCTGGTGTAACAGGTGTTCGCGTTAAAGCTGACGTACCGTTATCAGAAATGTTCGGTTATATCGGTACTTTACGTACAATGACTTCTGGTCGTGGTCAGTTCTCTATGGAGTTCTCACACTACAGCCAATGTCCAGCTAGCGTAGCTGAGAAAGTTGTTGCTCAAGTTAAAGAACGTAAGGCTGCTGAAGCTAAGAAGTAATTCTTAACTTACCTTAGCTAATAAAAACCGCTGTCGGCCTCTAGGCTCGCAGCGGTTTTTTTATGGGCGAGATCCAACTGTAATCACCCGCTACGGCTGACGAAGTTTCGTATCCCGTTGTTTAAAATAATGTTAGTTCTCGCTTTATCTTCTCAGCGTTCAGTTTTTTGTTTACTCAATTCAAGCAAGGCCTTGGCTGCCGGTGTTAAAGGTAAACTTTGGCGCCAAATAAGCGCCAGATCCCATGTCATTGCGGGCTGCATAGGTTTAAAGACCAGTTTGCTGGTGCTTAATCGATTGCAGATAGGCTCAGGTAAAATAGCGACGCCCATATCGGCTTCGACCATGGCGGCGAGGAAATCCCACTGGCCGCTGCGAAAGGCAATATTGAGTTGAACACCTGCTTTGCGACTGAGGCGATTAATCAGTTTAGCGAGGGAGAAGTCTTCGTTATAGAGGATAAAAGGATAGGGCTGGAAGTCCTGCCATTTTAAGTGGTCTTTCTCGGCTAAGGGATGTCCCTCAGGCAGGCATGCGAGTAAAGGGTACTTAGTCAGGGGTTGATTGACGAGTTCTGTCTCATGGGTCGTGGGGAGCGCGGTAAAGGCGATATCGAGACTGTTATTGAGCAATGCTTGTTCGCAGCCGAATCCACCGTACTCATACATGTGTAGTTCAACCCCCGGATAACGCTTACGATAGCTAGTGAGCAAACCAATAATAAGACTGCTCATCATAGGACATACACCCAGTCGCAACCGCCCCGATTTGAGACCGCTAAGGTTACTCATGTCCTCCTGCAGTCTATGCCATTGGCCGAGAATTTCCCGTGCACTGTGCTCAAAGAGCTGACCAGCTTGAGTTAACTCAACCTTTTGGTTATTCCGGATCAGCAAGGTTTCACCAAGGCTTTCTTCAAGTCTCTGGATTATTTTGCTTAGTGTCGGCTGGGTGATAAAACATTTCTGCGCGGCGCGGGTAAAGTTTTCAGTTTCCACTAAGGTCAGAAAACACTGTAAGGTCTTGATTGGGATGTTCATGCTCAAATGGAATCCATATTATGGAATTTATTCATTTTACTAATGATAGTCTAAGTATTACTTTGACCTTGTTAACAAAACAGGGGAATACCGATGAAATCAAGTTCAAGTCTGTGGGTAGGTGCTTTGTGGCAGGCGGCTATGCCTGTGGCAAAAGATGTGCAAAACGCTAAAGCGGCGCAAGTAACTAAAACGGCTCCAGCGGGTGATTTGCATAAAGCAAAACAACAAGTAAACCCAGCCTAGGCTGGGTTTTTACTTTTCTGTGTTTTAGATTCTGCTCTTATTTTTATTTCCCTCGATTCTCACTCTGCCTTTTTAACTTCTGCTCAATCCCTTCCTTGGTGAAAGTACTGTTCAGCAACGGACGCTGAACCAGCGATAGACGTTTAGTCTTATGTTTACTTGAATACTCATTACTGGCTCTAAGCTAACTCATTAGAATTGGATGCTTAAATAGCAAAAAAGCCACCCTAATCAATTCGGGTGGCTTGGCTTTGCAGGGGATGGAGATTTACTTGCCGGAGAATTGATTCTCGACGAGTGGTTGCTTGTTTTCGGCCTGAGCCACATGGCATTGAGTACAGGCATAGTTATGTCCGTTAACTGTGCCTTTATCATCAATCACGTGGGACTTAGCTACTGGCGTGGCTTTCATGCGTTTTGCCTTGTCCCAACTATGGCAGCTCAAACAGCCATTTTTATCTAAGGTGATCTTGTAATCGTCCTTATGTGGGATGAGCGGGGGTTGCTCGCTAAAACTGCGCTCAATGGCGGTGCCGCGACTAGGATAAATCGCCATGGCATCGGCTGGGCGAATGTCGGTGATCGCCATGTTTCCTGCGAGGGATTGAATATTAACTGGTGCTACGTTGGTGTCGGTTTGCTGACCTGAACAGCCGGTAATGGCGACAAGTAACGCAGTTAAGGTGAGTATTTTTCTCATTGGTTATTCTCCGCCTTGAAGACTTTCACTGGGCATTTTTTAAAGTCAGTTTCTTTTGACAGGGGATCGGTCGCATCCAATATCAGTTTGTTGACTAACTGGCGCGTATCGAAGAAAGGCATAAATACTACGCCGCGTGGCGGTTTGTTACGGCCTTTGGTTTCAACTCGGGTTTTCACTTCACCGCGCGGTGAGGCCACTATGACTTCGTCACCACGTTGTACGCCGCGAGCTTTCGCATCTTCTGGATGCATGAAAATCTGCGCGTCGGGGTAGGCACGGTAAAGCTCGGGTACGCGGGCTGTCATTGAGCCTGTGTGCCAATGCTCCAGCACGCGGCCAGTCGACATCCACAAATCGTACTCTTCATTCGGCTCTTCGGCGGCGGGTTCATAGGGCAGGGCGAAAATCACCGCTTTGCCATCTGGCTTGCCATAGAATTTAAAGCCTTCACCCGCTTTGACATAAGGATCGCTCCCCTCAACGAAACGACGCAGCGTTTCTTTGCCATTAACGACTGGCCAGCGTAGGCCGCGGGTTTCGTGGTAACGGTCAAAGTCGGCTAAATCGTGGCCATGGCCACGACCGAAAGCTGCATATTCTTCGAAAATACCTTTTTGCAGGTAGAAACCGAAGTGTTCGCTCTCATCGTTTAATTCGGCTTTGCAATCGGAAGTTGGGAACTTGTCGATCACGCCATTGGCAAATAGCACTTCATATAAGGTTTTATCCGCGTATTCCGGTTGTTTGGCTATCAGTTCGGCTGGCCAGACTTCGGAGACTTTGAATCGTTTCGAAAATTCGACTAGTTGCCACAGATCTGAGGTTGCGCCTTCTGGGGCTTTTACTTGCTGATGCCACATATGAGTACGGCGCTCGGCATTGCCGTAAGCTCCTTCTTTTTCAACCCACATTGCCGTTGGCAAAATTAAATCTGCCGCCATAGCTGTGATGGTTGGGTAGGGATCTGAAACCACGATAAAGTTTTCTGGATTACGGAAACCTGGATAGATTTCATCGTTGATGTTGGGGCCTGCCTGCATATTATTGGTACACATGGTCCAGTAGCAGTTGAGCTTGCCATCTTTGAGCATACGGCTCTGGAGTACGGCATGGTAGCCAGGTTTGGCGGGAATGGTCCCTTCTGGCACTTGCCATAGCTTTTCGGTAATGGCGCGGTGCTTGTCGTTAGTGACTTCCATATCGGCGGGTAAACGGTGGGCGAAAGTACCGACTTCACGTGCAGTACCGCAAGCCGAAGGTTGACCTGTTAATGAGAAAGGACTGTTACCCGGTGTGGCAATTTTGCCCGTGAGCAAATGGATGTTGTAAAGCATGTTGTTCGCCCACACGCCGCGAACGTGTTGGTTAATGCCCATGGTCCACAGACTCATGACTTTAACGTTAGGGTCGGCATAGGCTTTGGCTAAAATCTCCAGCTTCTCTGGCTCGACGCCACTCATCTTGACGGCATATTCCAGCGTATAAGTGCTGACAAACTTGGCATACTCGTCAAAGCTAATGGGCGTGGATTTACCATTGCCTGGATTTTTGGCTTTTTTCTCTAATGGATGTTCTGGACGCAGGCCATAGCCGATATCATCTACCCCAAGGGCAAACTTAGTGTGTTTGGTAACAAAGTCGGTATTAACGGCTTTATTTTCAATAATGTAATTGGCGATATAGTTGAGGATCACTAAGTCCGACTGTGGGCGGAACACCATAGGGTTATCGGCCAAATCGAAGCTGCGATTCTCAAAGGTTGACAGCACATGCACTCGGCACGTTGGACTGCTTAAACGTCTATCGGATATTCTTGCCCACAGAATTGGGTGCATCTCAGCCATGTTTGCGCCCCAGAGCACAAACTGATCGGCGGCTTCTAAATCGTCATAACAACCCATGGGCTCATCGATACCGAAGGTGCGCATAAAGCCGCCTACGGCTGAGGCCATGCAGTGGCGCGCATTAGGATCTATATTGTTGGTAAGGAAGCCTGCTTTATGAAGTTTAGAGGCGGCATAACCTTCCCAAATAGTCCATTGACCAGAGCCAAACATACCTACCGACGTCGGGCCTTTGGTGGCGAGACTGTGTTTCCATTTCGCGGCCATAGTATCGAAGGCCACATCCCAGCTGACTGGGGTGAACTCACCTTCTTTATGGTATTTGCCGTCTTTCATCCGCAGCAATGGCGTGGTTAATCTGTCCTTGCCGTACATGATTTTTGATAGGAAATAACCTTTAATACAGTTAAGGCCACGGTTGACTGGACTTTCAGGATCGCCCTTAGTGGCGACCACTTTGCCCGCTTGGGTGCCCACTAATACGCTACACCCCACACCGCAGAAACGGCAGGGAGCTTTATCCCACTTGATACTGTCAGCTTGTTCGGCGGCTTCGACCATCTTAATGGGAAGTGTGACGCCAACGGCTGTCGCAGCGGCAACCGCTGCGTTGGCCTTGAGAAACTCGCGGCGGCTTATGCTCATAATATTTCCTCACTCTCTTGTACTAAGGGTTCTACTTGGTGGTAAATCAAGCTGGCAGATAACACGCCGGACAGGGCATTGATGGCTTCAATATTGTCAAGAATCGCTCTTTGGCTACTCCCTTCTAGGGTAACGACCAATTTTCCTTCGGGTGTAATTGCATGAATATCAGTACCCACTAATGCGCGGATATTGGCTTCAACCTGCTGTAAGGCTTTAGGCGTGGCATGCACCACAAGGCTGGTGACGTGGTATTCCTGACTCATACTGGATGACCTGTAGTAGCGTAAACTCGGTTACTTAAGATTAAAAAGGAGGGTAACCGAGTGCTGATACTGGCGAGTCTAGACCTGATAAAAAATGTGGGTATACCTCACAAGAGGTATTGAAAGCGATAGTCGATCCGGATCAAAGTTTTGCGAGTGATCTAACTCCCAGTTTGATATTTAAGCGGTTAGCACTGTCGTCACTAGGACATAGTGAGGAGTACATTTATGGAGAATACTATTGTGCATATCTGGAACCCGTGAACATTAACGGAAGCACAAGTGTGTAGATAGGAATCCTATACTTTTTACCAATTACAGGTGTTTATAAAATTTCTGAGTAAGAGCAATAGCTGACGTGCATGTTTGCAAAATCCTTCGATAGAACATATTTAGGAATAATTAGGGTCTGTTGATCTTTGCTGTACAAATGTTGTTCAGCAATACATCGGCAGCCACATTAACATAAACGCCAGTGACACCATACTGGCGTAATTTCTTGCTAGCTTGTCATATCTTGTTGATATTGCTCGATAGTGCTTAATTCTTCCAAAAGCATTCTCCACTAAATGTCGATACCGATATAAGCACCAATCGACTCTTTCTTGAGGTGTATTCTTATAGCGGCGCCTTGGAATAACAGATTTCCCGC
>NZ_JAKKRL010000026.1:0-16806 GCF_025654335.1 Shewanella sp. SM21 | reverse complement strand
TTCTGACAGAAGTTCACGCACTTCCATTTCAACCAATTCCAGTAACTCTTCGTCATCTACCATGTCACATTTGTTCATGAACACGATGATGAAAGGTACGCCAACCTGACGAGAAAGCAGGATGTGCTCACGAGTCTGTGGCATTGGACCGTCTGTAGAGGCAACTACTAGAATCGCGCCGTCCATCTGTGCAGCACCAGTGATCATGTTTTTAACATAGTCAGCGTGGCCTGGGCAGTCTACGTGTGCGTAGTGACGTGAAGGCGTGTCATATTCGATGTGAGAGGTATTGATCGTAATACCGCGCTCACGCTCTTCAGGAGCGTTATCGATTTGAGAGAAGTCTTTAGCTTCGCCACCGTAGGTCTTAGCCAGTACGTGAGAGATAGCTGCAGTCAGTGTGGTTTTACCATGGTCAACGTGACCAATGGTGCCCACGTTTACGTGAGGCTTAATACGTTCAAATTTAGCTTTTGCCACGATATATTCCTTTCTTTTCAGAATAGTCCAGTCAGTGCTGGACCATAATAACATTTATGTCGTAACTGGATATTAGCTACGAGATTCAATAATCGCTTTTGCAATGTTTTGCGGTGCATCAGAGTACTTCAAAAACTCCATAGAGTATGAAGCGCGACCCTGTGTAGCAGAGCGCAAATCAGTTGCATAACCAAACATTTCAGAAAGAGGCACTACAGCATGGACTATTTTGATGCCACCGAAGCCATCATCCATCCCTTCAATTAAGCCACGACGACGGTTCAAATCACCAACGACGTCACCCATATAATTTTCAGGGGTAGTTACTTCTACTTTCATGCAAGGTTCGAGCAACGCCGGATTCGCTTCAAGCGCACCCTTTTTGAAGCCCATAGAACCTGCAATTTTGAACGCCATCTCGTTCGAGTCCACATCATGATATGAACCATCGAACAGAGTGACCTTCACGTCCAACACAGGGAAGCCAGCGAGAACGCCATTCTTCATCTGTTCTTGGATACCTTTATCAACCGCAGGAATGAATTCACGAGGAATCACACCTCCCACAACAGCATTGACAAATTTGTAACCAGCGCCTTCTTCATTAGGCTCTAGTTTTAACCAAACGTGACCGAATTGTCCACGACCACCTGATTGGCGTACAAATTTACCTTCAGCTTCTACTGAAGCTCGGATAGTTTCGCGGTAGGCCACTTGTGGCTTACCTACGTTACATTCAACACCAAATTCGCGACGCATACGGTCTACGATGATGTCTAAGTGTAACTCACCCATACCCGAAATCAGAGTTTGTGATGATTCTTCGTCAGTTTCAACTCGGAATGATGGATCTTCCGCTGCAAGTTTTTGCAACGCGATACCCATTTTGTCCTGATCGGCTTTTGACTTAGGCTCAACGGCAATGGTAATTACTGGCTCTGGGAACTCCATACGTTCCAAGATCACTCTATGATCGTTATCACAAAGCGTATCACCCGTAGTCACTTCTTTTAGACCAATCGCCGCTGCGATATCACCAGCCCGGACTTCTTTCAGTTCAGTGCGATCGTTTGCGTGCATTTGCACCATGCGACCTACGCGTTCACGCTTCTGTTTGACAGAGTTGTAAACGCCCGAACCTGATTCGAGTACGCCTGAGTACACGCGAATAAAGGTCAAAGTTCCTACGAATGGATCTGTAGCAATCTTAAATGCCAATGCAGCAAAAGGCGCATTGTCATCTGATGGGCGTTCTACTTCTTGGTCGTTCTCATCGATGCCCTTAATTGGAGGCACATCAATTGGCGCTGGCAAGAATTCAATAACCGCATCAAGTACCGCTTGAACGCCTTTGTTCTTAAATGCAGAACCACAAGTCGCTAAAACGATTTCATTATTTATAGTACGCTGACGTAGCGCCTTTTTAATTTCGTCTTCTGATAGCGTGCCTTCTTCAAGGTACTTATCCATCAGTTCATCCGAAGATTCGGCTGCCACTTCAACCAGATACTCATGCATTTCAGCCGCTTTAGCTGCTAACTCTGCAGGGATCTCCTCATAAGTGAAAGTCATACCCTGGTCTGATTCATTCCAGTTAATTGCTTTCATCTTGATTAAGTCGATCACGCCTTTGAAGTTTTCTTCTGCACCAATATTCAATTGAATAGGCACACAAGTGGCTCCAAGACGAGTTCTAATTTGCTTCACTACACGTTCAAAGTCTGCACCTGCACGGTCCATCTTGTTGATAAATACCAAACGTGGAACGCGGTATTTATCAGCTTGACGCCACACTGTTTCTGACTGAGGTTCAACACCAGATGAACCACAGAAAACGACAACAGCACCGTCGAGGACGCGCAGAGACCGTTCAACTTCAATAGTAAAGTCAACGTGACCAGGGGTATCGATGATATTGATGCGGTGTTCAGTGAATTGAGCATCCATACCACGCCAGAATGTGGTTACCGCAGCCGAGGTGATAGTGATACCACGCTCTTGCTCTTGAACCATCCAGTCTGTGGTAGCGGCGCCGTCATGCACCTCACCGATTTTATGAGACAAACCGGTATAGAACAGAACACGTTCTGTTGTGGTGGTTTTACCTGCGTCAACATGAGCACAAATACCGATATTACGATAACGCTCAATTGGGGTTGTACGAGCCACGATTATACCCTCTCCACCAAGACCTAAGTCTTGGCAATATCAACAACTATGGTGTGGGCCTAAGCCCACACCATCATATTACCAACGGTAATGAGCAAAGGCTTTGTTAGCTTCAGCCATGCGATGCACGTCTTCACGCTTCTTAACAGCAGTACCTTTGTTTTCGGACGCATCCAGCATTTCACCTGCCAGACGTAAAGCCATAGATTTTTCACCACGCTTACGAGCAGCTTCAACTAACCAGCGCATCGCCAGTGCGTTACGACGCACAGGACGAACTTCACATGGTACCTGGTACGTAGAACCACCAACGCGACGAGATTTAACTTCGACTGATGGGCGAACGTTGTCCAGGGCTGCTTCAAGGATAACTAAATGGTTTTCGCTTTTCTTTTCAGCGACAACATCTAGTGCCTTGTAAATAATTTTTTCTGCAGTCGACTTTTTGCCGTCTTGCATAATGACGTTGATGAACTTAGCCAGCAACTCACTGTGAAACTTTGGATCTGGTAGGATTTTACGTTGTCCTACAACGCGACGTCTTGGCATAACAATTCTCCGTATGCTTCAGGGATTTCCAAAACTGGAATTCTCAAAATAAAACTAGCTTGGCCTTACTTAACGGATAAGTTAAGACTTAGGACGCTTAGCACCGTATTTAGAACGGCTTTGGCGACGTGAAGTCACGCCTGCACAGTCTAATGCGCCACGAATAGTGTGATAACGCACACCTGGTAAGTCTTTAACACGACCACCACGGATTAAGATCACGCTATGTTCCTGCAGGTTGTGGCCTTCACCGCCGATATACGAAGTAACTTCGAAACCGTTAGTTAGACGCACACGAGCTACTTTACGTAGTGCAGAGTTAGGTTTTTTAGGGGTAGTAGTGTACACACGTGTACAAACACCACGTTTTTGCGGGCACGCATTCAACGCAGGCACGTTAGTCTTGTCGACTTTTGGCGCGCGTGGCTTACGTACCAACTGGTTTACAGTTGCCATGTATAGCTCCGAGTCAGTTGAATCAAACTCAACGATAAGGTGTGAAAAATCTATATCCCACAATGGTGGGACGCGGAATTTTAGAAAGGTAATGCCTGACTGTCAAGAAATAGCCAACTTTTGCGGCATATTACAAGAAAAAAGGCGCCATAGGCGCCTTTTTATAACAAACTTATTACTTAATCTTGGCTACCAGCCAAGTTTAAGAGATCGGCCAAGTTCTGTTCGGCTTCACTTGCAGTGATCTTGTTCACTACTACAGGTTCGTTTTTCTTCGCACGCGCTTCATTACGAGTCTTGTGATAAGCGTAACCAGTACCGGCTGGGATCAGTCGGCCAACGATAACGTTTTCTTTCAGACCACGTAATTGATCGCTCTTACCACCTACGGCGGCTTCGGTCAGTACGCGCGTGGTTTCTTGGAACGATGCTGCTGAGATAAAGGATTCTGTTGCCAGAGATGCTTTAGTAATACCCAGTAGTTCACGTTCAAAGGTCGCAGGCACTTTACCTTGGGCGATCAGTTCGCGGTTAGCGATCTTCACGCGTGACACTTCAGCTTGTTCCCCTTCGAGGAAGTCAGTGTCACCGGCAGAAGTGATAAGACACTTACGCAGCATCTGACGGATGATCACTTCGATATGCTTATCGTTGATCTTCACGCCTTGCAGACGGTAAACGTCCTGTACTTCGTTCACAATGTAGTTAGCTACGTTGTGGATACCACGAAGACGCAGAATGTCGTGCGCAGCTTCTGGACCGTCAGCGATAACTTCACCGCGTTCGACTTTTTCACCTTCGAACACGTTTAAGTTACGCCACTTAGGGATCATCTCTTCATAATGATCGCCGCCATCAGCAGGTGTAATCACCAAACGACGCTTACCTTTGGTCTCTTTACCAAACGAGATGGTACCAGAGATTTCCGCCAGAATAGCAGGCTCTTTTGGCTTACGCGCTTCGAACAAGTCAGCAACGCGTGGCAGACCACCGGTGATGTCGCGTGTTTTAGACGATTCCTGAGGAATACGAGCTAATGCGTCACCCACGTTGATTTGCGCGTTATCTTCTAAGTTAACGATCGCACTACCTGGTAAGAAGTACTGTGCTGGAACTTCAGTACCTGGGATCATCAAGTCAGCACCATTAGCGCCAAGCAGACGGATCATTGGGCGCATTTCTTTACCCGCAGTACCACGCTGACCAACGTCAAGGATCACGATTGATGACAGACCCGTTAGTTCGTCTGTTTGACGTGTCATAGTGACACCGTCAATCATGTCTACGAACTTGATACTACCCGCCACTTCAGAAATGATTGGGTGAGTATGTGGATCCCAGTTAGCGATAACATCGCCCGCTTCAACAGCCGCTTCTTCTAGCTTCTCGAGCACAGTACCGTATGGCACTTTATAACGCTCTTTCTCACGACCCAGCTCGTCAATAACGGCCAGTTCAGAAGAACGAGAAACGATAACCAGTTTGCCGTCACTGTTAGTAACATGCTTAGCATTATGCAGTTTCAATGAACCCGAGTTTTTCACTTGGACATTGTTTTCTGCAGACGCTCTAGATGCCGCACCACCGATGTGGAACGTACGCATCGTTAACTGTGTACCTGGTTCACCGATAGATTGTGCTGCCACAACACCGATGGCTTCACCGTGGTTAATAATATGACCACGAGCCAAGTCACGACCGTAACAAGCTGCACACACCCCGAAATCGGTATCACAAGAAATAACAGAACGTACAATCACTTCGTCGATTGAATGCTCTTCTAACTTGTCACACCATGCTTCGTCGAGTAGCGTGTTACGTGGTGCTAATACGTCTTCAGTGCCGGGATAGAACACATCAATCGCAACCACACGACCCAGTACGCGTTCACGTAACGGCTCAACCACATCACCACCTTCAATCAGCGGTTTCATGGTTAGACCTTCGTGAGTACCACAATCGTCTTCGATAACCACTAAATCTTGTGCAACGTCTACAAGACGACGAGTCAGGTAACCCGAGTTCGCTGTCTTCAATGCCGTATCGGCTAGACCTTTACGCGCACCGTGAGTAGAAATAAAGTACTGGAGTACGTTTAGACCTTCACGGAAGTTAGCGGTAATTGGCGTTTCGATGATTGAGCCGTCTGGCTTAGCCATCAGACCACGCATACCCGCCAACTGACGGATCTGTGCAGCACTACCACGAGCGCCTGAGTCAGCCATCATATAGATGCTGTTAAACGAGGCTTGTTTCTCTTCAACACCATCACGGTTAATCACTGTCTCAGTTGACAGGTTTTCCATCATAGCTTTAGAAACTTTTTCGTTGGCACTTGCCCAGATATCGATAACTTTGTTGTAACGCTCACCGGCTGTGACCAGACCAGATTGGAACTGCTCTTGAATTTCAAGAACTTCCGCTTCTGCATCAGCAACTAAGGTGTATTTCTCGTCTGGAATAACCATGTCATCGATACCGACAGAGGCACCAGAGATGGTTGCAAAACGGAAACCGGTATACATCAATTGGTCAGCGAAGATAACAGTATCTTTCAGACCCAGTTGACGATAACAGGTGTTCAACAGTTTAGAGATCTGCTTTTTGCCCATGTTCTGGTTAACCAGATCAAATGACAAACCTGCTGGCAGAATAAGTGACAGCAGAGCACGACCCACAGTCGTATCAACGATACGGCGTTGTTCAGTGCGCTCACCATCATCACCAATAATGGTTTCAGTGATACGCACTTTAACGCGGGCATGCAGTTCAGCAGCGCCAGTTGCATAAGCTTTTTCAACTTCAGCAACAGACATAAATGCCATACCTTCACCACGGCCGTTAATACGCTCACGGCTGGTGTAGTACAGACCCAATACCACGTCTTGAGACGGGGTGATAACAGGCTCGCCGTTGGCTGGTGACAGGATGTTGTTGGTAGACATCATCAGGGCACGGGCTTCAAGCTGCGCTTCCAGTGTTAACGGTACGTGTACCGCCATTTGGTCACCGTCGAAGTCGGCGTTGTATGCCGCACAAACGAGTGGGTGTAACTGGATGGCTTTACCTTCAATCAGTACAGGTTCGAACGCTTGGATACCCAGTCTGTGCAGTGTTGGTGCACGGTTGAGCATCACTGGATGTTCGCGGATCACTTCATCCAGAACGTCCCAAACTTCCGCTACTTCACGCTCAACCATCTTCTTAGCCGCTTTGATGGTAGTCGCTAAGCCACGACCTTCTAGCTTGCCATAGATGAATGGCTTGAACAGTTCCAGTGCCATCTTCTTAGGAAGACCACATTGGTGCAGACGTAGAGTAGGACCCACGGTAATGACCGAACGACCAGAATAGTCGACGCGCTTACCCAATAAGTTCTGACGGAAACGACCTTGCTTACCTTTGATCATATCAGCCAAAGATTTCAGAGGACGCTTGTTAGAACCGGTAATAGCACGACCACGACGACCGTTATCTAATAGCGCATCAACAGACTCTTGTAACATACGCTTTTCGTTGCGTACGATAATGTCTGGCGCAGCTAAATCTAACAGACGCTTCAAACGGTTGTTACGGTTGATCACGCGGCGATACAGGTCGTTAAGATCTGAAGTCGCGAAGCGGCCGCCATCGAGCGGTACCAACGGACGTAAGTCAGGTGGTAACACAGGCAGTACTTTTAAGATCATCCACTCAGGCTTGTTGCCTGAAGTGTAGAATGCTTCCATCAACTTAAGACGTTTAGTCACTTTCTTGCGACGAGTCTCAGAATTGATTGAAGGCAATTCTTCACGCATTTGTTCGATTTCTTTCGCTAAATCGATAGCACGTAACAGTTCAAGCACTGCTTCGGCACCCATTTTAGCTTCGAACTCATCACCGTATTCTTCTAATGCATCCAGATAAGTTTCTTCTGTCAGCATTTGGCCACGTTCAAGGCTGGTCATGCCAGGCTCGATCACGACAAATGATTCAAAATACAGTACGCGTTCGATATCACGCAGCGTCATATCCAGCATTAAGCCAATACGTGACGGCAGTGATTTTAAGAACCAAATGTGCGCAACTGGGCTAGCCAGTTCAATGTGACCCATACGCTCACGACGTACTTTAGTTTGGGTTACTTCAACGCCACACTTTTCACAAATAACACCACGGTGCTTCAAACGTTTGTACTTACCGCACAAACATTCGTAATCTTTGACTGGGCCAAAGATACGCGCACAGAACAGACCTTCACGCTCAGGCTTGAAGGTACGGTAGTTGATGGTTTCTGGCTTCTTAACTTCACCAAAAGACCAAGAACGGATCAGATCAGGCGATGCCAGACCAATTTTGATGCCGTTAAATTCTTCAGTCTTGCTTTGCTGTTTCAGAAACTTTAATAAGTCTTTCACGTTTCTCTCCTGAAGGAGTTAAACCGGGTGCTCCGCTTGCACGGAGCACCATTCTGTTTGCCAAACGCGGCTAAAGGCCTGCGCTTATGCCTGATCCAACTCGATATTAATACCGAGTGAACGGATCTCCTTCAGTAACACGTTGAAGGACTCTGGCATGCCAGGTTGCATCTGATGGTTACCGTCGACGATGTTCTTATACATCTGAGTACGACCGTTAACGTCATCCGATTTAACAGTGAGCATTTCTTGAAGCGTATAAGCGGCACCGTATGCTTCTAGTGCCCACACTTCCATCTCACCGAAACGCTGACCACCGAACTGAGCTTTACCGCCCAGTGGTTGTTGAGTCACTAAGCTGTACGAACCGGTAGAACGGGCGTGCATCTTGTCATCAACTAAGTGGTTCAGTTTGAGCATGTACATGTAACCTACCGTTACTTGACGCTCAAATTCGTTACCGGTACGACCATCAAACAACTTCAACTGACCAGAGGTTGGCAAACCTGCAAGTTCAAGCATCTGCTTGATCTCTTTCTCTTTAGCACCGTCGAATGCAGGAGTTGCAATCGGGATACCGCCTTTCAGGTTAGTCGCAAGACGTAATACTTCATCATCAGTGAATGAATCGATATCGACGCGCTGCTGCACTTCGTCACCTAATTCATAAACTTGCTTGATGTAACCACGAACTTCAGCCAGCTCACGCTGTTCTTCAAGCATCGCAGTGATCTTGTTACCAATGCCTTTGGCAGCGGCGCCCATATGGACTTCAAGTACCTGACCAATGTTCATACGTGATGGAACACCTAGCGGGTTCAATACGATGTCTACTGGGTTACCTTGTTCGTCATATGGCATGTCTTCGATTGGGCAAATCTTAGAGATAACACCCTTGTTACCGTGACGACCCGCCATCTTGTCACCAGGTTGGATAGTACGCTTAACCGCTAAGTAAACCTTAACGATCTTGAGTACGCCTGGCGCCAAGTCATCACCTTGGGTGATCTTACGACGTTTGATTTCAAACTTCTTATCGAAGTCAGCTTTCAGCTCTTCATGCTGTTCAGCTAATTGCTCAAGTTCAGTTTGTTTTGCTTCATCGTCAATGACTTGAACCAATACATCTTTACGTGGCAACGCAGCAATTTGCGCTTCAGTGAAACCAGCACCGATTAACAGGTTACGCGCACGGCTCAATACACCTTCTTCAAGAATCTTGAACTCTTCGCCTAAGTCTTTACGAGCTTGGGCAATGTGCATCTCTTCGATTTCAACTGCACGCTTGTCTTTTTCAACGCCGTCACGGGTAAATACCTGAACGTCGATGATAGTGCCCTTAACAGAGTTAGGAACACGCAGTGAACTGTCTTTAACATCAGACGCTTTCTCACCGAAGATAGCACGGAGTAACTTCTCTTCTGGCGTTAGCTGTGTTTCGCCTTTTGGCGTCACTTTACCAACCAGAATATCGCCACCCTTCACTTCTGCACCAATGTAAACGATACCTGACTCGTCGAGTTTCGACAGAGCAGATTCACCTACGTTTGGAATATCAGCCGTAATTTCTTCGCTACCCAGTTTGGTATCACGAGCAATACAAGACAGCTCCTGAATGTGGATAGTGGTGAAACGGTCTTCTTGCGCTACACGCTCAGAAATTAAGATCGAGTCTTCGAAGTTGTAACCGTTCCAAGGCATGAATGCGATACGCATGTTCTGGCCAAGGGCTAAGTCACCTAAGTCAGTAGACGGACCGTCTGCTAACACGTCACCACGAACGACTGGCTCACCAACAGCACAACAAGGGCGTTGGTTGATACAAGTGTTTTGGTTAGAACGGGTGTATTTAGTCAGGTTATAAATGTCGATACCGGCTTCGCCTGGGCGCAGCTCATCTTCATTTACTTTAACAACGATGCGGCTCGCATCAACGTAGTCTACAAAACCACCACGTTTAGCAACAACCACAACACCAGAGTCAACAGCCAAAGTACGTTCAATACCAGTACCTACTAGCGGCTTTTCAGAGCGCAGTGTGGGTACGGCTTGACGTTGCATGTTCGCACCCATCAAGGCACGGTTAGCATCGTCGTGTTCTAAGAACGGGATCAGTGACGCAGCAACAGAAATAATCTGTTGTGGCGAAACGTCCATATACTGGATGTCAGCAGCGCGCATAAAGGTCGATTCACCTTTATGACGACAAGCAATTTGCTCTTCTGCCATACGACCGCTAGCGTCAACTTCGATGTTCGCCTGTGCAATCACATAACGACCTTCTTCGATTGCTGACAAGTATTCCACTTCGTCAGTAATCACGCCGTCGATAACCTTGCGGTATGGCGTTTCTAGGAAGCCGTAAGAGTTAGTACGGGCAAAACTTGCTAATGAGTTGATTAGACCAATGTTTGGACCTTCAGGGGTCTCAATTGGACATAAACGACCATAATGCGTTGGATGTACGTCACGGACTTCGAAGCCTGCACGTTCACGAGTCAAACCACCAGGGCCAAGTGCAGAAATACGACGCTTATGCGTTACTTCTGACAGCGGGTTGTTTTGGTCCATGAATTGTGACAGCTGAGAAGAACCGAAGAACTCTTTCACTGCAGCAGAAATTGGCTTAGCGTTGATCAAGTCTTGTGGCATCAGCTCGTTCAGATCGCCTAAAGACAGACGTTCCCGCACGGCGCGCTCAACACGGACTAAACCAACACGGAATTGGTTTTCAGCCATTTCACCGACGCTACGAATACGACGGTTACCTAAGTGATCGATGTCATCGACTTCGTCGAAACCGTTACGGATATGAATGATGTTCTTCATTACCGCGACGATGTCTTCTTTAGACAATACACCGCTACCTTCGTCATCAGGAATGCTGAGACGACGGTTGAACTTCATACGACCTACTTTAGACAGGTCATAACGCTCTTCACTGAAGAACAAGTTCTGGAATAGCGCTTCGGCAGCATCTTTGGTTGGTGGCTCGCCAGGACGCATCATACGATAGATCTCAACCAGCGCTTCTAAGCGGTTAGTGGTTGAATCGATACGCAGCGTATCTGAAATATAAGCACCATGATCTAGCTCGTTGATATACAACGTGCTGATATCTTTAATACCGGCCAATGATAGTTTAGCCAGATCTTCTAAGCTAATTTCACTGTTGGCAGAGACTAAAACTTCACCTGTGTCCGGATCGATATAATCTTGAGCAGCATATTTGCCCACGATATATTCAACTGGCACTTCAAGCTCAGTGGTATTAGTCTTTTCTAACTGACGAATGTGACGCGCAGTAATACGACGTCCCGCTTCAACCAGTACAGAACCTTCAGCATCCTTGATGTCATAGCTGGCAGTTTCGCCACGCAGACGTTCAGGCACCAAAGACATGACCAGAGTATCTTTCTTGATCTTGAACTCAACGCGTTCGAAGAACAGATCGAGGATCTCTTGAGTAGAATATTCTAATGCACGTAACATGATGGTCGCAGGCAGTTTGCGGCGACGGTCAATACGCACAAATAGTGCATCTTTAGGATCGAATTCAAAGTCAAGCCATGAACCACGGTAAGGAATAATACGTGCGTTATACAGCACCTTACCTGATGAGTGGGTTTTACCACGGTCATGATCAAAGAACACGCCTGGAGAACGGTGTAATTGAGATACGATTACACGCTCAGTACCGTTGATAACAAAAGTACCGTTATCCGTCATCAATGGGATATCACCCATGTAGACTTCTTGTTCTTTAATATCTTTTACTGTGCCCGCCGCTGCTTCACGGTCATACAACACCATGCGTAATTTAACGCGTAGTGGAGCTGAATACGTAACACCACGGATCTGACACTCTTTCACATCAAAAACAGGCTCGCCAAGCTTATAGCTGACGTATTGCAGTTCTGAGTTACCAGAAAAGCTCTTGATGGGAAAAACGCTACGGAAGGCGGCTTCTAAACCGCGCTCACCGGTAGGATCTTGATCGGTGAACTTCTTAAAAGAGTCTAGCTGGATAGACAATAAATAAGGGATATCCAAAACTTTTGGACGCTTACCAAAGTCTTTGCGAATACGCTTCTTTTCAGAATAGGAGTAAACCATGGGTTTCCTCTGCTTACGAGATGTGACCAAGACTGAATAAATAACTTAAGTTATTAAAATTCAGCACGTTTGCCCATCACCGTTGATGGCAAGAACCTAACCAGTAATCTCTGCTAGGGACTGCAAAATTTGGCGACAAACGGTGAAAAAAAATCGCCAGCGCATATAGCGCAAAAAAGGCCGACGGTTAAAAAACCGCCAGCCTCCACCCAAGTGGCTTGGGTGAGCAAGCTACATAATAGCTTACTTAATTTCTACAGAAGCACCAGCTTCAGTAAGTTCTTTCTTCAGAGCTTCAGCTTCTTCTTTAGAAACGCCTTCTTTAACTGCTACTGGAGCAGCTTCAGACATAGCTTTAGCTTCTTTCAGGCCTAAACCAGTTGCGCCACGGATGGCTTTAATAACTGCAACTTTGTTGTCGCCGTGAGCAGTCAGAACTACGTTGAATTCTGTTTGTTCTTCAACAACAACTGCTTCTGCACCGCCAGAAACAACAGCAGCAGCGGCAGAAACGCCGAACTTCTCTTCCATAGCTTCGATCAGTTCAACAACTTCCATTACAGACATAGCTGCAAAGGCTTCTAAGATTTGGTCTTTAGTGATAGACATAACAAATGTTTCCTATTGTTCTGAATTCAATTTTATTAAGCAGCCAGCTTGAAATTAAGCGGCTTCTTGTTTTTGATCGCGCAGGGCGGCCAGTGTACGAACGAACTTGCCAGCAGATGCTTCTTTCATAGTCATCATTAACTGAGCTAGTGCTTCTTCGTATGTTGGCAGTTTCGCCAAACGATCAATTTCAGCTGCAGGGATGAAATTCCCTTCAAAGGCTGCGCCTTTAACTTCGAAGTTAGCTTGTTCTTTAGCAAAGTCTTTTAACAGACGTGCTGCAGCACCTGGGTGCTCTAAAGAAAAAGCAATCAAAGTTGGGCCAGTGAACGTTTCTGCTAGGCACTCAAAAGCAGTACCTTCAACAGCACGACGAGCTAGCGTGTTACGTACTACACGTACATATACACCAGCTTCGCGAGCTTTTTTACGCAGACCGGTCATAGCACCTACAGTCACACCGCGAGAATCAGCGGCAACTGCAGATAGCGCACCTTTGGCAGCTTCGTTGACTTCAGCAACAATCGCTTTTTTGTCTTCGAGTCTTAATGCCATTGGCTTTACTCCTGGATTCTACCTAGGGTATTCCCTAGTATTTACCATACTAAATACTTATGTATTTAGTGACTTACGGTGCAGATTATCCAGTAAAAAATTTTAGCTGGGGCCTGACACCGTCTACGCAGGAAATTAAGTTATTTTTACAAAAAACACCTGCGGTCTTGGACGGAAACCTGAGTTAAACTCCGCTTAAACGGAAGATAAAACAGGCTTCAACCCACAAAGTGCGCGCATTATAGACTAATGCACCCGCTTTGTAAAATTATAGAGTTGTTTCAAGCGTAGCTTGATCAACTGCAACACCTGCACCCATAGTGGTAGAGATGCTGATCTTTTTCACGAAAATGCCTTTAGCAACTGCAGGCTTAGCCTTTTTCAGTGCTGACACTAACGCTTCCAAGTTTTCTTTCAATTGAACTGGTGTGAAATCCACTTTACCGATAGTAGTGTGGATAATACCGTTCTTGTCGTTACGGTAACGAACTTGACCCGCTTTGGCGTTCTTAACAGCTTCAGCAACGTTTGGCGTTACTGTACCTGTTTTAGGGTTAGGCATTAAACCACGTGGGCCTAAGATTTGACCTAACATACCAACAACGCGCATTGCATCTGGAGATGCGATAACTACGTCAAAGTTCATTTCACCGGCTTTGATTTTCTCAGCCAGATCATCCATACCAACTAGCTCAGCGCCAGCAGCTTTAGCAGCTTCAGCATTTGCACCTTGTGTAAATACTGCAACGCGAACGTCACGACCAGTACCGTGTGGCAACACTGTTGCACCACGAACGTTTTGGTCAGATTTACGTGGGTCAATACCCAGGTTAACTGCTACGTCTACACTTTCAACGAATTTTGCAGTTGCTAATTCTTTTAACAGAGCAACAGCTTCGTTGATATCGTAGCTTTTAGTACCGTCAACTTTTTCGCGAATTACGCGCATGCGTTTAGTTAGCTTTGCCATTATATTAATCCTCTACAACCAAACCCATTGAACGCGCAGTACCTTCGATTGAGCGAGTCATCGCTTCAATGTCAGCACCAGTCATATCGGCAGCTTTCAGTTCAGCAATTTCTTGAACTTTAGCGCGAGCGATAGTACCCACTTTCTGAGTGTTTGGACGTGGAGAACCTGATTTCAGGCCTGCAGCAGTCTTCAGTAAGTAAGACGCTGGAGAAGTCTTAGTTTCAAAAGTGAATGAACGGTCACTGTAAACAGTGATCACGACTGGAATAGGCATGCCTTTTTCCATTTTTTCTGTACGGGCGTTAAACGCTTTACAGAATTCCATGATGTTCACACCTTTTTGACCCAAAGCTGGACCAACTGGTGGTGATGGGTTCGCAGAACCGGATTTTACTTGTAGCTTAATATAAGCATCAATCTTCTTTGCCATCTGACATTTCCTCAGTTTGGGTTCAAACGCGCATCAGCGACATGCTGACATGCTCCCCCGAAAACAACGGGTGCGAATTATATAGAAATTCGCACCCGTTGCCAAACGGATTTTGTAGTTTATTTAATCAGCCTTTTTCAACTTGACTAAAATCAAGTTCAACAGGCGTAGAACGACCAAAGATCATCACTGATACTTTCACGCGGCTCTTGTCATAATCCACTTCTTCAACGGTGCCGTTAAAGTCAGCAAATGGACCATCACACACACGTACCACTTCACCAGGCTCAAATATAGTTCTATGAGTCGGTGACGCTGTCGTTTCTTGTAAGCGACGCAGAATTGCATCAGCTTCTTTATCTGAAATTGGGGCAGGACGATCAGACGTTCCGCCAATAAAGCCTAAAACACGCGGGATGCTTTTGACTAAATGCCAGCTGTCATCGTTCATTTCCATCTGGACTAACACATAGCCAGGGAAAAACTTACGTTCGCTCTTGCGACGCTGACCTGCACGCATTTCGATGACTTCTTCAGTCGGAACCAATACTTCACCGAAGTATGCTTCCATGCCATGCATTTTAATATATTCAATCAGTGACTTACAAACTCGGCCTTCATAGCCTGAGAATGCCTGCACTACATACCATCTTTTTTTAGCTTCTTTAGCTTCAGTCATTCGAGGTGCCTATACGCCAGTGATAAAATTGACAATTCGCATTAACACAGCATCCATACCCCAAAGGATAAGAGCTAAGATACCTGTTGCTGCAAGGACAATAAAAGTGGTGTTTAGCGCTTCTTGACGCGTCGGCCATACAACCTTGCGCACTTCGATATGCGCTTCACGGGCAAAAGCTAACGCTTTTTTACCTTTTACAGTCTGAAGCGCAATAAAACCAGCAATAGCGAATGCAACGATAACACTAAGCGCACGTATGACGGCACTGGCTTCGCTATACATTTGATTGCCAATAACAGCAGCGGCTAGCAATACAATCACTAAACCCCACTTCACGATATCCAGAGAATTGTTCTGGTTTTCAGTATTTGTTGTCATCGGTTTTTCCGTTACTCAATACGGCCTGAGCTTAGAGCACATTAATTGACGGGCATAATCCCACATCACTCTGCATTTCCGAACACCCTTAGAAACGCAAAATAGCATAAGCTCAGGGTCAAAAATCGGCCATAGATTGTATTCTTATTCGACTTTGTAAGCAAGGATGCGAATCCCATGCAAACCACAAAACCTATGAAATAATCCACTTAAACAAAAAAGGAAGCCGAAGCTTCCTTTTCAAACTAATTTCTATCGCAATTAAGCGATGATTTTAGCTACTACACCAGCACCAACTGTACGACCACCTTCACGGATTGCGAAGCGTAAACCTTCGTCCATCGCGATTGGGCAAATCAGAGTCACTACCATTTTGATGTTGTCGCCAGGCATTACCATCTCTACGCCTTCTGGCAGTTCGATAGTACCGGTTACGTCAGTTGTACGGAAGTAGAACTGTGGACGGTAGCCTTTGAAGAATGGAGTGTGACGTCCGCCTTCTTCTTTTGACAGAACATAAACTTCTGATTCAAAAGTCGTGTGTGGGTTGATTGAACCTGGTTTAGCCAATACTTGACCACGTTCTACGTCATCACGCTTAGTACCACGTAATAACACACCACAGTTCTCGCCTGCACGACCTTCGTCAAGCAGTTTACGGAACATTTCTACACCAGTACACGTTGTTTTAGTCGTTGTGCGAACACCAACGATTTCAACTTCGTCACCCACTTTAACAATACCACGCTCAACACGACCAGTAACTACTGTACCACGGCCTGAAATTGAGAATACGTCTTCGATTGGCAGTAGGAACGGCTTATCGATGTCACGTTGTGGTTCTGGAATGTAAGAATCCAGTGCTGCGGCTAATTCAAGGATCTTAGCTTCCCACTCTGGTTGACCTTCTAGGGCCTTCAGAGCTGAACCTTGGATTACTGGTAAATCATCACCTGGGAAATCGTATTCTGACAGAAGTTCACGCACTTCCATTTCAACCAATTCCAGTAAC
>NZ_JAKKRL010000025.1:0-17590 GCF_025654335.1 Shewanella sp. SM21 | reverse complement strand
GGCGCCGCTATAAGAATACACCTCAAGAAAGAGTCGATTGGTGCTTATATCGGTATCGACATTTAGTGGAGAATGCTTTTGGAAGAATTAAGCACTATCGAGCAATATCAACAAGATATGACAAGCTAGCAAGAAATTACGCCAGTATGGTGTCACTGGCGTTTATGTTAATGTGGCTGCCGATGTATTGCTGAACAACATTTGTACAGCAAAGATCAACAGACCCTAGTCACACTCACAATGTGCTCCACATGAAGTACGAAAGCCAAAACCATAAGGCGAAATAGCCGATGAGATAAATCCACTCCCCTCTTAAATATAAAAAGAGGAGTGATACTTTTATTCAATCGATATCAATCAAGCCAACTTAAAGGCTTTTATTTTGGGCAGATGGGCAGCGAGTTGGGGGAATTTGTGTGGCTGAACGTCATCCCAATCAATCGAATAATAGGCGCTTAATTCACTGGCGAGTTGCTGATTATCGAACATCTCATCATTCACCGAAAATATACACATGGCCTTGTGGGTATTCTTTTCACGAAATTGCGACACGCACTTATTAGCAATATCGGCATATTCTTCTGGGCGGTCAATCTTGCCCTGCATATTATTTTCTGGGTGCAAATTAGGGTTAATCAGCACAGATTTAAGACCATTTAAAAATCCAATCCGCTCGGCCCAATAAGCTCCGAGTCCTACGCCAACCATTAACGGCGCGGGATCGTCGCTATGCTGCATTTGCTTGGCGACTTCCTTAAGCAAGTGTTGCATGTCGTGCTTAGGGTGCAAGGTGCTGTAACTGATCAAACGCACATCAGGGTCAATAAATTGCAACTGACGCATTTTTTCGTGATTACCTGGGCTAGTAGCATCAAATCCATGAAGATAGAAAATCATATCAAGGCCTTTTAATCATTTTTGATTACAGTGAATTAACTAACCCTAGCAAAAGAGTGATCTCACACCTTGCGCTACATCAAACTTTCGCCTGTTGAGCCAAACAAATTTGCTCGGCAAGCTGCTTGGCATTTTCCCAACGGGCCGTATTATCGAGCGCAGCTGCCGTTTGCGCAGCATTGGGTTTAAGTAAACTCGCAGGATACTGTGGCGCGCTCGCAGGCCAAGTAAAGCCATCGAGTAGCGACATTACGCCCGCATTATCATTACACACTAAAATCATGTCGCAACCTGCGGCTAAAGCGGCGCTGGCCCTTGCACGGTAATCGCCCGCAAATCCTGCGCCTTGCATGCCGAGATCGTCAGAGAAAATCACCCCGTTAAAGCCAAGTTCTTTACGCAGCACTTGTTTTAGCCAGTATTCGGAGAAGCCCGCAGAGTTGGGGTCGACTTTAGGGTAAACCACGTGCGCGGGCATCACGCCTAATAACTTTTCTTTTGCGATCAATTCTTTAAACGGCAGGATATCCTTTGCAAAAATGGCCTCGGCATCACGTTCATCAATGGGTTTCTCGTAGTGCGAATCCGCCACTACACTGCCGTGTCCGGGGAAATGTTTACCCACGGCGCCCATGCCAGCTGCGGCCATGCCAGCAATAAAGCTTTCGGCCAATGTAATAACCTCGGCGGGCTCTGGGCTAAAGCTGCGTTTACCTATGACTTGGCTCACGCCGTTTAAGTCCAACACGGGCGCGAAACTTAAGTCGATATCGCAAGCCAGTAATTCAATCGCCATCAAGAAACCGAGCTCACAGGCCCAACGCTTGGCCAATACCATATCGCCCTTTGCTGCGGGTAAAATGTCACCCATGGCGGGAATAATGGTAAAGCCATCACGGAAACGTTGTACTCGGCCACCCTCGTGATCGACGGCGATTAATATTTCTGGGCGGATTTGGCGTATCTGTTGTACCAGACGGATCAACTGATCACGGCTCGAAAAATTGCGGGAAAATAGGATTAAACCACCCACCTGTGGATGGCGTAACATCTCAGATTCAGCCTCACTGACGTCCAACGACAGTAAATCCAACATTAAATAGCTCATACTTCTCCCTAAAAATATTCATTAATACTCAAAAAATAACCACTCAAGTCATAAGTAGTCCACGCTCACAAAAAAGCTAAAAAAAGCGAGCCACCTACCCTTGTAGCGCTATCGAAGCCTGTATTCTTGACCATAAAATGGCCTGTAAAAAAGTCCCAATTAAGTTCAGCTTATCCGAACTATTACGAATAAAAAAAACTAATGTGAATTGTCACACTAATCTATGGGATACTGGCGTTAGAGTATCACACAAGCAGATTTCGCATGAAAGAACGCCGCCACTGACCAGAGTACACGCGCAAGATTAGCGTGCTTCAATCTGCAGAGCGAGCAATCCCATGCACTCAGACTAAAATAATAAACAAGACACAACAGGACTTCTATCATGATTAGCGTATTTGACATGTTCAAGATCGGCATAGGTCCATCGAGTTCACATACCGTCGGCCCAATGAAAGCGGGCAAAATCTTTATGCAAAACCTGACTGACTCAGGACTCGTGACCCAGATTGATGAATTAAGAGCCGAACTCTTTGGCTCCCTCGGCCAAACAGGCAAAGGCCACGGCACGGGCAAAGCAGTGATTTTAGGCTTAATGGGCGAAGATCCCGAAACCGTGGACACTGACAGTATCGACGGCATTTTAGAACACGTCTCCAAGGACGAAACCTTAACTCTGCACTGTGGCAAAGTGGTTAAGTTTACCCGTGAGCAAGGCATTACCTATCACAGACGCAAAACGCTACCTGCGCATGCTAATGCAATGACCTTGTACGCCTACTGTAAAGGGGAATGCATTTTTGATCGCACTTACTACTCAGTGGGTGGCGGCTTTATTTTAGATGAAGATGAAATCAGCCAACGTAATGCATCGCCAGCCTCACAAATTGAATCGGCTCCTTTTGATTTTGTGAGTGCGGCTCATTTACTGGAATTATGCGGTGAGCAAGGTCTCAGCATTTCTTCTTTAATGATGGCGAACGAACTGAGTTTAGCCACTGAAGATGAAGTCAAAGCCAAGCTGTGGAATATTTGGCAGACGATGAAAACCTGTATCGAACGCGGTTATCAGAAGGAAGGTATTTTACCTGGCGGCCTAAAACTGCGTCGTCGTGCTCCTGCACTGTACCGTCGTTTGAAAGCTGAAGGCCGTAACAATGTCGATCCATTAACCGCTATGGATTGGGTCGATTTATTCGCCCTGTCGGTCAACGAGCAAAATGCGGCCGGTGATCGCGTCGTGACTGCGCCAACAAACGGTGCTGCGGGAATTATTCCTGCCGTATTATGCTATTACGATACCTTCGTACAAGAAGTGGATATCGATGTCTGCGCACGTTATTTATTAACTGCCGCTGCAATTGGTATTTTGTACAAGAAAAATGCCTCAATTTCGGGCGCCGAAGTCGGTTGCCAAGGTGAAGTGGGCGTGGCCTGTTCTATGGCCGCTGGCGCACTGACTGAGATCATGGGCGGTACGGTTGAGCACGTTGAAAACGCGGCTGAAATCGGCATGGAACATAACTTAGGTTTAACCTGCGATCCTGTGGGCGGCCTAGTGCAAGTGCCTTGTATCGAACGTAATGCCATGGGCGCAATCAAAGCCATTAACGCTTCTCGTATGGCCCTACGCGGTGACGGTAACCATAAGGTTTCACTGGATAAAGTGATCAAAACCATGATGGACACCGGCAGAGATATGCGCAGTAAATACAAAGAAACCGCCAAAGGCGGCCTAGCAGTCAACATTGTTGAGTGCTAAGTGCTGAGTGTTAGTTCACTCCCACTAATCGCTTAAATCGCACCATAAAACATGCCGCAACTCAGTGAGTTGCGGCATGTTTGTTTTAGCGCATCGGCGTGACTGCTGAATCGGCTATTTAAGGCTTAAAGTATAAGCTATGGAACTTAAGGTGCTCTTCAATAAAGCTCGCGATGAAGTAGTAGCTGTGATCGTACCCCGCTTGCATCCGCACATCCAAGGGATAACCCTTGGTATGGGCGATATCCACCAGCGATTGTGGCATCAATTGGGTATCTAAAAAGCTATCGGCTTCACCTTGGTCAATCAGTACTGGCACTTCGCTAATCGCGAGCTTAAGCAACTCACAGGCATCGTACTGGCGCCAGTGCTCACGATTCTCACCTAAGTACTCACTGAAGGCTTTAATGCCCCAAGGCGCATTACTTGGATTCGAAATCGGACTAAAGGCCGAAATTGAGCTGTATCTGTGTGGATTACTCAGACCAATCACCAAAGCACCATGACCGCCCATGGAATGGCCGGAGATAGCGCGCTGGCTAGTCACCGGAAAATGCGCTTCAATCAAGTTAGGCAGCTCATGGACTATGTAATCGTACATTTTGTAATGACGATTCCAAGGTGCTTTTGTCGCATTGAGGTAAAAACCCGCGCCTAAGCCTAAATCGTAAGCTTTATCAGCCGCATCGGGCACATCGTCACCGCGAGGACTGGTATCAGGGGCGACAATCGCCATTCCAAGTACCGCTGCCATGCGCTGTGCACCCGCCTTCTGCATAAAGTTTTCATCGGTACAGGTTAGACCTGAAAGCCAATACAGCACAGGCACAGGTTTATTCACCGCCTCAGGCGGCAGATAAATGGCAAAGCGCATCTCGCAGTTTAACGACTGAGATTGATGGCGATACTGCTTATGCCAACCGCCGAAACTCTTGTTACAACTGATATTTTCTATGGTCATACAAGTCCTTTTAGCTCAATCTGTTAGCGCTTGTCTTAGCGTTAGTCATAGCATTTGTCTTAGCGTTAATCATCTGATCAATTGGCAACACAGCAGACAGATTTGCACCTGTCTGCCCGTTAGTCACATCAAGCTGAAGTATCAGTTTAAAATGCAAAACCACTTATTTATCAAAATGGATCACGCTACGGATGCTCTTACCTTCGTGCATCAGCTCGAATGCTTCATTGATTTGCTCAAGTCCCATAGTATGGGTGATAAAATCATCGAGCTTAAATTCGCCCGCCATGTAACGCTCAACAATGTGTGGCAGTTCAGAACGCCCTTTCACACCGCCAAAGGCAGAACCGCGCCAAACGCGGCCCGTCACAAGCTGGAATGGACGGGTTGAAATCTCTTGACCAGCACCGGCAACACCTATGATGACTGATTCACCCCAGCCCTTATGGCAACACTCTAAGGCGCTGCGCATCACGTTGACGTTGCCGATACACTCGAATGAGTAATCCACGCCGCCATCGGTCATCTCAACGATCACCTCTTGGATGGGCTTATCGAGTAATTTAGGGTTGATGCAATCAGTCGCGCCGAGTTTTTTGGCTAACTCGAATTTAGACTCGTTGATATCAATCGCGATAATGCGGCTGGCTTTGGCCATAGTCGCCCCAATGATCGCCGATAAACCGATACCGCCGAGGCCGAAAATCGCCACGGTCGCACCTTCTTCCACTTTGGCCGTGTTCATCACAGCGCCCATACCTGTGGTTACGCCGCAACCCAGCAGGCAAATTTCTTCTAATGGCGCGCTCTTATTGACTTTAGCCAATGAGATTTCAGGTAACACGGTATATTCAGAGAAGGTCGAGCAGCCCATGTAATGGAAAATAGGCTTGCCATCGAGATAAAAACGCGTGGTGCCATCGGGCATTAAGCCTTTACCTTGGGTCGCACGAATTTTTTGGCACAGGTTAGTCTTGCCCGATAGGCAGAACTTACATTCGCCGCACTCTGGGGTATAGAGTGGGATCACATGATCGCCCACTTGTACGCTGGTCACGCCCTCGCCCACTTGCTCAACGATACCGCCGCCTTCATGGCCTAAAATCGCGGGGAATACCCCTTCTGGATCGTCACCACTCAGGGTAAACGCATCCGTGTGACACACGCCCGTGGCCACAATGCGCACTAGGACTTCACCCGCTTTAGGTAACATCACATCCACTTCTTCAATCTTAAGCGGTTGTCCTGGGCCCCACGCAACGGCGGCCTTTGATTTAATAAACTGCGGTTTTTCGTTCGACATTGTTAGCGTCCTTTCGTAGGTAATATGAATAAGTCATTGGTATGTACTCGATTCTACTCAGGCCAAGCATACTCTTGCGCCCATTGCACTGACTCTACTGCATAGTAAGATTGTATTTGTTTCTCAGAAAGAGACAATCTAGTATTCAAGCAATTCATTTTTACTGAGCAACAACAATGTATCTCTGGGATGGCATTTCTGAGTTTGTCGCGGTGGCCGAGGCCGAAAGTTTCACCCTAGCGGCGCAGCGGCTGAATATCTCCACCGCCCACGTTAGCCGCCAAGTGAGCGCCCTAGAGAATCGCCTCGGCACAAAACTGTTTTACCGCACCACCCGCAAAGTATCGTTAACCGAAGAAGGCACGATTTACTATCGTCATTGCCGCCAATTACAAACTGGGTTAGAAGAAGCCGAGCGCGCCATCTCAAACCTAAAGGACTCACCCCAAGGCTTAGTCAAGCTCACAGCGCCCGTCGCCTATGGCGAGAAATTTATCATGCCGTTACTCAATGATTTTATGGTGCAATATCCCAGTGTTGAATTTAGCGTCGACTTGACCAATCGCACCTTGGACTTGATTGAAGGCGGTTATGATCTGGCCATTCGCCTCGGAAAACTCGCCGATTCAAGCCTGATGGCCAAACCGCTCAGCAGCCGTACCCACTATGTCGCCGCCTCACCAAGCTATGTGGAAAAATACGGTCAGCCCCATACCTTATCTGAGCTTAACCAGCACAATTGTTTGATCGGTAATCATAATTACTGGCGCTTTGTGGAAAATGGCCGCGAGCGCAATATTAAAGTCCGCGGTAATCTCAATTGTAACAGCGGCTACGCATTAAGGGATGCGGCACTAAAGGGCATAGGGATAGTTCAACTGCCTGATTATTATATTGAAGAAGATATTCAAGCCGGACGGTTACTCTCCTTCCTTGACAGTCACCGCGAAGCCAAAGAAGGCATTTGGGCACTCTATCCGCAAAATCGCCACCTGTCGGCCAAGATCCGTGTATTGGTCGATTACCTTGCCGAAAAACTCGCCGAGCAGGATTAAATACTGTTTGAGCAGATTGATTGGTAGCAGACAAAACGGCGCAAACTAGCGCCAGTTTTCCCGCAAAGTGTAATACAACATGCCTAATGCCAGCGCTTGATTGCCGAACCATTCATTTAAAGGAATGCGGATATGGCGCATGGCGGCAAACAAATCAAATTCACGCAATTGCCCGTCCATCGCATTGGCCATGATCTCGGCCATAATGTGCGATGTCGCTACTCCGTGCCCAGAATATCCTTGGCAATAGAACACATTAGGCGACACTTTGCCGAGCTGCGGGATACGGTTAATCACAATTCCTGCCATTCCCGCCCACGCAAATTCGATATTAACGCCCTTTAATTGTGGAAACGTACGCTCAATCGCGGGCCGTAATTCCGCAGCCACATTTTTAGGATCGCGGCCGCTGTAGTTAGTGCCGCCGCCGAACATCAGCCGTTTATCCGCGGTCAGGCGATAGTAATCCAGTACAAAGCGGCAATCATACACGGCTAAATCCTGCGGATTGATTTGCAAAGCGACATCATCGGGCAGAATCGCAGTGGCGCAATTGCCTAAGGACGCCGGAAATAACATACCACGCAGTTTTGGACGGGCGAGTTTATGGTAAGCATTACCGGCGATCAGCACACTGTTGGCGCGCACTTTTCCCTTGGCTGTGACAACAGTCGCCACATCGCCTTCTTCAATATCAAGTACGGGTGAGTGTTCAAAGATTAACGCCCCAAGACCTGCTGCCGCGCGGGCTTCACCCAGGCATAAATTGACTGAGTGCAAATGCATGTTGCGCCGATTGACTAAGCCGCCGTGATACAAGGGCGAGCCTAAATAGGCAGGCATTTCATCGGCGGATACCAGCGTCATAAATTCACCCATGCCGCGGCGCTGCGCCTCATCATGCATAGCCCTAAGCTCGTGCATGTGCTTTGGCTGGTAAGCGGTTTGGATATGACCAAACTTTAAATCACAGTTTATGCCGTACTTGGCCACCCGATTTTTAATAATATCGTGGCCGCGCCAACGCATATTCCACACATAATCTTCAGCTTCATTGCCGATTTGACGGCGCAGCTGTTTTGTCATCGCAACATCGCCGGACAAACTGCCCGTCACCTGCCCACCATTGCGTCCGGTCGCGCCCCACGCAATTTTATTGGCCTCAATAAGTGCCACTTTATAGCCTTTCTCAGATAATTCCAACGCCGTTGCCACGCCGGTAAAACCGCCACCCACAATCGCCACATCGACTCGAATGTCGCCTTCAAGCGCAGGATAATCTGACTCTTGGTCAATGGTGGCATTGTAGTAGGAGGCGCAACGCTCTGCTGGCATGGTCATTCCTTGATGTTGAAAGTTAACTGTTGAAAGTTGATGGCTGAAAGTGAGCGTTAAGTCTTAGTTCTGGACACTCGTTTTAACGCGGCATTATACCGATGTTGTTTTATATTTTTTACAAGCGTTCAGAATTTGTGAGTATATCTGAGTTGAGATCGAGATCAACAGTGAATTGCGATAACTATTTGCAGGACAGGACAAAGGAAGTTGAGCTGACTGCAGGCTCCTTCTTGAAGAACCTGAAATGGAGGAGCTTGAGATGGAAACTTCTGAAATGGCGGTACCTAAGATTAAGTTATCTAAGATAGAGACTCCGAATGTTAAGGCGCGGCTCATTTTATCTTTTAAGTCTTATACTTTTTGCTGGTTTAAGATAGGCTTGTGCAGCGTCATCCTCTTTTAATCTCAGCAACCTAGAGTCCATTATGCCACTAATGCCAATTGCCCAGCCACTTGTCCAATTGCCGTTTTCCCAAGCGTGCGAAAACAACAAAGCGCCGATTTTAGCGGTATTAACACAAGCATTCTCACTCAACCAACATGTGCTCGAAATCGGCAGTGGCACAGCGCAACATGCTGTGTATTTTGCAGCAAATCTTCCCCATTTAATCTGGCAAACCAGCGATCAGGCTGAATATATTGAGGTCATTACCGCAAGGTGTATGCATGAAGGCAAGCTACCCAATGCAGCGGCAAACCTACGCTTACCACTTACCCTTGATGTTACCGCGCCATGGCCGGTGAAGGGATTAACACCTCATATTGATGGCGTATTTACTGCGAACACTTTGCATATTATGAGCAAAAATATGGTTGAAGCGTTTTTTACTGGCCTTGGTCTGTATCTCCCCCAACTCAAGACCCTGTGCATTTACGGCCCCTTTAACTACCAAGGCGAATTTAGCAGTGACAGCAATCGCCAGTTTGATGCCTTTTTAAAACAGCGGGATCACGCCAGCGGCATTCGCGATATTGAATGGATTTGCAGTTTAGCCAGCGAGCAAGGCTTAACGCTGAAGCAAGATGTGGCTATGCCCGCCAATAATCGACTACTGCATTTTGTTAGAGGCTAGCTTTTTGTTAAAGGCTCGTTTTTTGTTAAAAGCTAGCTTTGGTTGAGTGGTTTAGTCCGTTTTGGCCTCGGCGGTTCTGTGCCCATAGCTCAGCACTCGAGTGGCTTTCCACTGTTCGTTCTGTTTGCGCCACACAATGACAAAGTCGGCTAGGCCATCACAGCTACCAGTTTCAAAGCTGCAAAAACGATGAACGCCTTGCTCTATCGCGCCAAACTCTTTCACCGGAAACACTTTCATCGTGCCCGCAACTAACTCGCGGCGGTAATGGCCACAGGCATATTTTTCGGTGTTGGCGATCATGTCCTTGCGGTTCCAAGTAACGCCACCCGTATCGTGGTAAAACTCTACATCTTCAGTGAAAAACGCCGCGTGTTTCTTGAGTTCAGCAGGGGCGGTGCACTTATTGAAACTGTCGAACAAGGCAAAATCCACCGCTGCAATTTGGGTAGATAAAGTGTCTGTAAGTGCAGTAGCGGGCTGCGCAATGTCAGTTTGTGGAGCCCCAGCCGTTTTAACTGATGCGGCATTAGCTAATGCGGGCGCATCTGTGGCAACAGCAGGTTCGGTAGTGGCGAGTGACAAGGTTAAAACAGTGACTGTGGCTAGGCTATAAAATGCTGGATTCATATTCTCTCCGTAAATATTGGCAATACAATTTGTATGGCGACTATTCACATCACAAACATGAATGCACCACGAAACATAAAGTCACATCGCCAGCAAAGCTTATGCCAGTTAAAATGTCCATATTAATCATATTGATATAACTTCATATTACGTTATGCAGTTTTGTGCTGTGATAGTTTCTGATTATTCTCACTATTTTTTAGTGATTTATCCGACGACAGTCAGACTCAGATCGTCATATTCAGTGCCTTGTACTCAATGCGCTCAATCAGGATGACCATGCCAGCGAGCAACACGTCGAATATACGGGCTATCACGCTGTTATTAAACACTAAAAATTTACTCTGCCTTTACACAAAAGAGAGACATCCAAGCTTGAAGCTATAATTAAGAATAATTATCATTCGCCAAAATTACCGAAGGAAGAATGATATGCCCCGCTTTATCCGTCGCACTCGCCAAACCTCGCATCTACCTCATGCAACACAGACACCTATGTTGAGCCAGCTATCACGCGCTATTGGTTTATGTTTGTTATTACCTGCAGCATGGGCTAGTGCTGCAAATACGCAAGATACCACTCCAGAAATGGAACGCATGGTGATAACAGCAACACAAACTAAACACTCGGAGCTTTCGGCGCCCGCTTCGGTGTCCGTTATTAACCGCAGTGAACTTGAAGCGCTAGTCATAGACGATCTCGCTAGCGCAGTCCGTTATTTACAGGGTGTGAACATCAGCGAAGGCACGCCCTATGGCCGCAATGAGATCAGCCTGCGAGGTTTAGATTCAGATTACACTTTAATCTTGATTAATGGCCGCCGCATTAACTCCCGCGAAGCATTAACCTCTGGTTATGGCAACGATTTTGACTTGTCCTCTATTCCAATGTCTGCCATTGAACGTATCGAAGTTGTGCGTGGGCCTATGTCATCCCTCTACGGATCAGAAGCTTTAGGCGGTGTGGTTAACGTCATACTGCGTCAACCAACTGAGAACTGGCAAACCAGCGTTGGCGTGCAATACGATGCACCTACCAGTGGCAAGGGTGGCGATAGCACTAAGTACAATTTCTACAGCAGTGGCGCGCTGATCAAAGATAAATTACTGGCAAACTTAATCGTCGACAGCAATAAACGCGATGCATGGCGCTCGGACTTAAAACCCACTATTGATGCGCTAGAAGACAGAGATGAAATCAGCGCCCTCGCCAATTTACAATGGCTGATTGATAACCAGCAAGATCTGCAATTTGACTTAAGTTACGCCAACGATGAACGCGAGTCTGATTGGAATAACTACGGCACGATTCTCACCAATAACCAACAAGCGGAGCGGATAAGTTCAGGTCTGACCCATAATGGCCACTGGAACTGGGGTGATACTCGCCTGCGCTATTACTATGAAAATGTTGAGGTGACTGACGACTCAGCGTTAATCGCCGAGATAGGTAATATCACCCAAACCAACCACAATCTCGACGGTCAAACCACTGTCCTGCTTGGCGATCACATGTTAACCAGCGGTGCAGAATACCGTTGGACCCAGCTCGAAAATAGCCGCAATATTTTAGGTGATGGCACCTTAGACGACAGCCAATCGGCATTGTATCTACAAGATGAATTTAGCTTAGGCGAACTCAATATCACCTTAGGTGGGCGCGTCGATCACCACGATGTGTACGGCACCGAATTTAGCCCACGCTTGTATTTGGTGTATAACTTAAGCTCTGAATGGGTCATTAAAGGTGGTGGCGGCAAAGCCTTTAAAGCGCCAAATATGGCACAATCCCAAGCCGATTATATTATCCCCGCTTGTCGTGGCGCCTGTACCGTTGCGGGAAATCCTGATCTTCAACCCGAAACCTCAGTGAACTACGAATTATCGACCCAATATCAAACCACGGATTTTGGTGGCTCGATCACCTACTTCCATAACGATGTAAAAAATAAAATTATCACCGAAACTTGGAATAGAGTCCCTGGTGCTGTATTAACTTACCAAAACGTGAACGAAGCCAAGATCACAGGCTGGGAATTACAAGCTTGGTACAATTTAACTCAAGATCTCAGCCTAAACGGTAATTACAGTAAAACCGAGGCCGAAGATAAGCAAAATGGCGCGCCTTTTACCTTAACACCGGACGACAGCTATAACCTGAAACTGCAATGGCAGGCATTCGATGGTTTATCCACCTTTATCGCCTACCATTATACTGGCGAGCAGTATTTGCGAGCCAATGTCAAATCAGAGGGTTATGGCTCGCTCGATATAGGTGCGAATTATCAAATTAATCCTATGTTTAGACTGAAACTCGGCGTGACTAACCTAACGGATTCTGAACGTGATCAAGTTGCCACCGACCTTGATTATATTCAAAAGAGTCGCAGTATTTATGCTGGGGTAACTGCAAGTTTCTAAGCTCTACAAGCCAGAAATTAATGTGTAATTATAGCTCTGCTACTCAACATTAAACATCATAGGCGAAGCCCGTTTTGGCTTCGCCTATTGTTTTAAGACCAAAATAAATATCACACATCCGACTAGAAAAAGTAAAATAAATATATTTTCTAAAATATAGAATTTTTAAATAAACATCAAAAATATAAATTACATAATCCAGATTTAAATCATTAGTCTTTTACATTCCGCAATATAATCTTGATCATACTTTAACGCTAAAAAATAACTCACCTGTTAACCTTTGATAACGATCAAGGTTTTGTCATATTAAAAAACTATTATACACACGCAAGACTGCTAAAGCTTGAGGTGTAAAATTCTCGATTATTAAACTTACGCACCAAGCAAAAGCAATATTATCTTTCCGTTTATATCACTAATAAAACAGCGAGAAAAATACAGTTCCAACTTCAAGTTAAATATTTCATAGCTAGATATGTGATTTACTCGCTTCAGAATGATGATTTAACCAACAATAAAAAAGGAAAATAACATGCTTAAAAAGATGATGCTAATGTGCGCACTGTGCTTTTCAACTAATTTAATGGCGGTATCACTTGCCGACAGCCATTCTGAAAGATCTGACTGTGAATCCTGCCATAAAGATAAAAAACCTTCAGCGGATTATGTTTTTGAAAATCAGCAATGTGTATCATGCCATGGAGAAATGAAAACACTCGCAGGCGAAGCTCATACTAAACATGATGGCGTTTTAACATGCACCAATTGCCATATCGCTCATCAAGAAAAAGCACCAGCAGATGCTTGCAAAGAATGCCATTAATTCACAAAAAATCTAAAACCAAAGGCCGAAGAATTATTTATTTTGAATGGAACCATTAGGCAGGATGCCACTTGACCCAACCTCCAAGGGTGTTTGCCACCTATTGCTCACAGGTGGCAATTTTTACCTCCGTTTTTATATCCTTACAATATGTGTAACGGCTCAATACTTAGCTCAGAATTCCATATCCGGCAAATAGGACAAGTTTACGTATGCTAGGTAAGCCATAGACGACTCTCAGGGGATTGTTCTCAAAAACGCCAATGCCTTTTCTAGGTCACGGGTGCGCGCCATCGGTGGCAGCGAGTTTAAAAAAGCTTGGCCATAGTAGCGATTCACAATGCGATTATCGCAAAGGATCAGCACACCACGATCTTTTTCATCACGAATAAGACGGCCAACACCTTGTTTCAGAGCAATAATCGCCTGCGGTAACGACACTTCAGTAAAAGGATCTAGTCCCTGACGACTCACATTGTCGGCTCGGGCGCGATACAGCGGCTCATCGGGCGACACAAAAGGTAATTTGTCGATAATCACGCAGCTTAACAATTTGCCGCGCACATCCACCCCTTCCCAAAAACTACTGGTACCGAGCAATACCGCATTGCCGAGTTGGCGAAATTTAGTCAGCAGACTCTGTTTACCCGCTTGGCCTTGTACCAGCAGCGGATACTGAGTGCGAGTTCGCAGTGCCAGCGCCGCTTGTTCGAGCATTTTATGGCTGGTAAATAAAATAAAAGTCCGTCCCTGCGCCGCATCTATCGCTTGCACGCACACATCCACCAACTGCTTTAACGCTTGCTGTTGATTGGTCACGCTCCCAAGTTGTCTCGGCACACAAAATACCGCTTGGCGGGGATAATCGAAGGGACTGTCGAGAATGCTTTGCTGCGCATCAACGATACCCATTTCTCGGGCAAAATGAACAAGACTGCGGTTAACCTGCAAAGTTGCCGAGGTAAATATCCAGCTGGTTTCGGGCACAAATAATTGTTGGCACTCACGGGCAATATTGATTGGTGAAATTCGCAGCACCACAAAGCGACTACCAAATTCGATGCTGTAGGCCGCCAAATTATTATCACAGTTAAAAAACACACTGAGCTTATTATTCAGCTCAGCCAACTTAATGGCGATATCATCTAACAATTCACTACGCCCAATATGGGCCATTAATAAATTCTGCAGCGCGGTTAATTCCGCTAATAAATCCCATGACGCCGCCGCGAGCGCTTTATTGCCCAGCACTAAACGCCAATCGGATTCGCCGCAGGAATATAACTGATTATGCCAATCACTTAATTTAGCGAGGCAACGCTGGCAAAATTGGGCGAGTTGCCCAGTATCACTGAGTTCAGTCTGATAAATAGCGAGTAGCTTTTGAATGAAATCATCGATAGTACGACTCGAACATTGCTGGCCAAAATAGTTAACGCAAATATCGGGTAATAAATGCGCTTCATCGAAAATCACCACATCAGGATCGGGTAATAACTCGGCAAAGCCCGTGTCTTTCAGTACGCTATCGGCGAAAAATAAATGGTGGTTAACCACAATGATTTTGGCATCCAAGGCACGGCTGCGCGCCTTGCGAGTAAAGCAGACATCGTAAAAGTCGCAGCGCTTACCAATACAGCTTTCCTTAGTGCTGACCACAAGCGGCAGCGCCGAAGAATTCTCAGGCACTGAGGTTAAGCCGCCAATATCACCATCTTTACAGGTGCTCGCCCACTGATTGATTTTCAACAAATCATCCAACAAACGCGCATCGATATGTGTCGCCTCGCTCATTTGCTTATCGAGTCGCCACTGGCACAGATAATTATTGCGGCCCTTTAGTAGAGCCAGTTTAGGCTCAATCCCCAACATGGCGACCAGCGCGGGTAAGTCTTTAAAAAACAACTGCTCTTGCAAGTTTTTACTGCCCGTACTGACGATGACTTGCTTACCGCTCAATATCGCGGGGATCAAATACGCAAAGGTTTTACCTACCCCCGTACCCGCCTCAATTACTACATTCCCCTTCGCCGCTATCGCCTTACTCACTTCCTGTGCCATCTGCATCTGGCTTGTTCGCGCACTAAATCCTTGAATATGTTTAGACAATACTCCATCGGGCAAAAATGCGCGTTGCACTTCGGACGCGAGTCGACTCACCGCAGCGGCGCCTTTTAAAGCAGAAGGCTTAGCGACGGTTTCTTTAGAGGAAACATGCTTTGATGTCGGTTGGCGAGAGCGAGTCAAAGGGAGAATCAATCCTTTATCAAGGTATTAGAGAGCGTTATAGAACAATGTAGTAAGGCCACGCTATAAGCTGCTGCAGGGCAGCTGAGCGAGTGCATTGTGATGACTTTAATTAACCACAAGCACTGGTTAGTGCCGCATGCCGCTGCTGTAAACAATAGCGTTAAGCTTAACAGCTCGAAGCATTATGCTGATTTGAGATAAGACTACAAGTTAGCCGCGTAATTAACGCCAATTTAAACGTCGGTATTTGCTAGCATCCGCCAAAGCATGTGCGCTAGCTGTAACAGTTCGCAAACTGCTGTCGATTTCAGCCTGCCACTAACCATTTGAAATAAATAAGCTACCTCAGCAAAGCAAAACTCTATACCATTATATACGCTCAATAACAGGATGTTTCAGTGCCCAAGCATCAATACTTAGACGCAGGTAATCAGGATGAATGATGTCAAACGTTAGTCTTATCAATTTAAAAACAAGTGACACCACAACGCTACAACGTCTGCTCCAACTTTATTATTTTGATTCAACATCTTGGAGTAAAGAAGATATAGGCATTGATGGGTTATATGATGGCTCTACAGCCTCAGATCTTGAATCCTATGTTAACTCACAAGAGGCAAAAGCCTACCTCATTTGGGTAAATGAAGTATTGATAGGCTTTGTTCTACTAGAATGGGTTGAAGATGAAAAAAGGCTTATCTGGGAACTGGCTGACCTCTTTATTCTTCCTAAATATCGCGGTGGTTGGATTGCGCTCGAAGTAGTCCGTCAAATATTTGAGCAGATTAGCACACCGATACTGGTCGCTACGTTCAAAGAAAATGAACTGGCTTTGCGCTTTTTTAAAGCGGTATCAAAACGATTACAGCTTAATTCAGTACGTGAGTTAATCGAGGATGAAACTACTCCGTTTTATACATTCATCATAAATGAACACATCTAACAATCCATGTTATTCAAGTTTTTCTAAGCCACCCATTGTTTGTAGTGGTACGGTTAATTTGGCCATCTAGTTAGAATTGACCTCAGCAATGTCTACGTTTTTTGACCTTCGCCATACTTATCGTAATGTGAACTAGACGATTGTGAGTAATAGATCTTCCGCGCTTTTGTCCAAAAGCGTGCTGCGTGTCTCCTTAAAACCTACAGTTTATGCTAATGCTAAAAAGGTAGGCCATGGTGATTAGCGAGACGACCGTCCGCCCCATGGACGGGGCGGTCGAGCATCCAAGGATGATGAGATGGACACCTCTTGTGAAGTAGGCGTCATTTACGCCATATTGAATTTGCACGTTCAATAACAACAAAAGGTGTCCAAAATGAAAGTTACACTAATAGGAATTGATCTCGCAAAAAATATCTTCCAAGTATGTGGAGTTAATCAAGCAGGCAAGAGTGTTTTTAACCGTTCGATTAAACGTGCTCAGCTCCTGACTTTTCTGCGTACTTACCCTGATGCCACTATTGCGATGGAAGCCTGCAGTGGCTCTAACTATTGGGGCAGAGAGTTACTTTCTCTCGGGCATGACGTCAAACTGATCCCGCCTCAGCATGTTAAGCCATTTGTCAAAGGCAATAAGAACGATCGCAATGATGCCTTCGCTATCTGTGAGGCAGCGCAGAGACCGAACCTGATTTTCGTCCAGCCGAGAACCTTAGCGCAGGTTGATATCATCATTACCCACAGAATTCGCGAGCGCCGGATCAGAATACGCACTGCACTAACCAATCAAATCAGAGGCTTACTAAGTGAATATGGAATAGCCCTCCCTAAAGGACGTAATCCATTGAATCTTTTGCTGCCGGAATTACTTGAGGATGCCAGTAATCAACTCACTACGATTGCACGCCAATACATGCGTGAGCTGATGGAAGAGTTGCGTGCGATCAACGTTGCAATAGGTTCGCTGGAAAAAGACATCAAACTGCAGGCAAGAACGCACCCGGATAAGAACGCACCCGGATG